>CAXUCF010000545.1:1734-2002 GCA_964249275.1 uncultured Lichenihabitans sp. | reverse complement strand
GGGGTAGACCTCGGTGTCGCGACGGGTGCGAGCACTGGGGGAGTGCCGTCCGTTTCAGGCGGGGTTGCACAAGAGCGCCACCGCTTTCTCCTGCCGCCGGTTCCTGCCAGCCGCTCCGTTCACGTCCTCTCGATGGGCCAATCTGGCCGGGGCCGGCTTCGCCTCGGCCGCCTGGTCCGCCACGGCGGGCCCGCCCCCGGGGTACCCCGCGGGGGCCCACCAACCCCCGAGCACCCGCCACCCCCAAACCCCCGGGCGCGCCGCCCCC
>CAXUCF010000545.1:0-1724 GCA_964249275.1 uncultured Lichenihabitans sp. | reverse complement strand
GGACCCAAGATCCCGCATTCCTCGCGCAGCAAGAAAGCCGCGGTCCTGCCGTCCTCCGCTGCGCTGCGGCTCCTGCGGGGTGCGTCGGCGTCCGCCCCGTCCGGTCGATGGCCATCGAGGGCGCGAACGGCGCGGCCTCGAGATCACCGAAAAAGCAGGAGACACACCATGGCGACCATCGGCACCTTCACCCGCAGCGAGGACGGCACCTTCCAGGGCTCGATCCGGACCCTCTCGCTCAATACAAAGGTCCGCTTCGTTCCCGCGACGCCGGACAGCGAAAAGGGCCCGGACCTGCGCGCCTATGCCGGCAACGGCATCGAGTTCGGTGCGGCCTGGACCAAGCGCACTAAGGACGGCACCCGCACCTACCACTCGGTCAAGCTCGACGACCCGTCCTTCCCGGCCCCGATCTACGCCAGCCTGGTCGAGGCCTCCGAGGCCGACACCTTCAGCCTCGTGTGGAGCCGCTGAGCCACAGGCAAGGCGCCCCGCCGCACCGGCGAGGCGCCCTTTTCAGCGCTCGAGCTCCCGTCGTCGCGAGTACTCGGGCCGCGGAGCGGCGTGTCCCGACCTCTCCGGGTCGTCCCGGCCGTGAGGTCTATTGTCCGGCAGCTCCTCGAGACGGCGCTCGGCTGCCATGAGCACATCCAGGGTCGTCCTCTTGAGGCCCGAGCGGGCGAGACGGCGCGCGAGGTGATCCCGCCTCGCCTCCGCACTGACCTCGCGCTGGCTCGCACGGTCGGACAACGGCAACTCCGCCACGATCTCGCTGTCGAGGGCCTTGCGATCGACGAAGAGGGTTGTCGTGCCGCGCGCCCGGCTCGCCGCCACGTAGATGTCATGACGGTCCATCCGGGAGGAGACCAGCACCAGGGCGCTCTCGGTCGTGATGCCTTGGGCGCCGTGAACCGTCATGGCATAGGCATGGGCGAGCTGAGCCCGGCCGTGGCCGTCCGCGATGTCGTCGGGCCGGAATGCGACCCGTGCTGCCCCGACACGGGCGACGAAGCGCACATCGTCCGCCAAAGGTCGTTCGACCTCCTCGATCACTGCTTCGGTGCCGTTGATCACGTCGTGCCCCTCCAACCTGACCCGCGCCAGAAAGCGAACCCGGTCGCCCTTCGCCAAGGACAGGGGGACGGGCTGGCCGGACGGGGTGATGGCCCCGATCACGACGTTCTCGCCGGAGATCTCGCCCATTGCCCGCAGGCGTCGTCTGACCTCGGCCGAGATGGCTCGAACCGACGCGTTGGTCTTGGCGACCATGAGGCAGTCCGCTCGGCTACCGGCCTTCGCCTGCCAGGCGTCGACGAGCTTGACGACCGTCGCCCTCGCCCCTTCGGCTTCGTGGATCAGCTGCCGATCGCTGAAGGCCGCGAGCGCATCCACAGCCTCTCCGCGGCCGAAAGCGGTGATGGCATCTCGGGCCCAAGTTTCCCGCTGACGCTGGATCGCATCGACGGCTTGGACCGGCTGTGCGGCCGCGACGAGCTTGAGTCCAGACCCGGCCCCCACGCTCTGGAGTTGATTCCGATCGCCTGCTAAAATCAGACGTGGACCCTCCATTGTATCGGGTGGCAGCGCAGCTTCGAACGCTGTGAGCACCTGATGCATCTGCCGGCTGGACAGAAGCCCCGCTTCGTCAACGATGAGCACGGTTCTCTCATCGACAAAGGGTACGCCATGGACGGCCCCCGTCAGCCACGAGTCCGTCGCACGGG
>CAXUCF010000544.1:0-2008 GCA_964249275.1 uncultured Lichenihabitans sp. | reverse complement strand
GCCATGCGGCGCGGCCGCCATCTCGGATCGCTCGACACGGAGCAGCTCCACGATCTGCGCAAGGCGCTGAAGAAGCTGCGCTACGCGTGCGAGACCGTGTCGTCGCTCTACCGGCCGAGGGCCGTGTCGGGCTACCTGGGCCGCGTCAGGAAAGTGCTGGGCGATCTCGGCCGCATCAACGACGCCGCCGTCACGGCGGCCCTCGTCGACGCCCTGGCGGCGGACGGCAGCCCGGAGGTCTCCACCGCCGCGTCGGACCTGCTGCGCCGCACCCGCGCCCGGCGCCGGACGGGCGAACGGGATCTGCGGCGCCGGTGGCGCAGGCTGAGGCACGCCGACCCGTTCTGGTCCTGAGCCGCTCGCTCGCTACGGCGCTTTTGGATAGCGCGCGTCGCGAGCGGCTGCGCTCCGAGCTACACCACTGCCCGGGACACGATCCGACACGGCCATGCGACGAACGCCCGGACGGGTGGTCGCATGTCCGGCTTCGGGAAATTGCTGCAGCACGGCGGTGATCGCAAGGACGCGCCCTTGGACGCTGGCGGTGCACCGCGGCGATCGTTGCGCCACGTCAGCCAGAGCCTGCTCGATCTGCCGGGCGGCCCGCAGCGTGTATCGCAGTTTCACAAGCGATGCTTGGCCCAGATCGCGCCCATCTGTTCATCTGTCGCCACTTCGCCGCGCGCGCATTCGGCCTCCGCTTCGGCGAGGTCCGCCTCATCCTCCGGCGTCAGCCAGATCGGGGGCCGATCTTTGCCCGCGTGACGATCAGCGAAGGGGCCATCGCCAACATCATGGGGCGCGCCAAAACACCCCTGATCGACGCGGCCAAGGCCATCGGCGCACAGGTGCGCAACGCCAAGGTGGTGGCGTCCGACGAGACCTCGGCGCGGGTCAAGGGCGGAGCCTGCAAGAGGCTCCGCTCGGCGAAGCCGAGATGGAGTTGCAGGCGGAGGGAAGACCTGGTGGCAATGGGTCCTGATGTCCTCCACGGCCGTCTACCATGTCGTCGCCGATACGCGCGCGGCGCGCGGCGCCACCGCGTTCCTGCAAGGGGCGGTGCCGGAAATCTCGGGTCTCGGTCCGCTATGGCGGCCAGGCCGGTCACGGCAAGCGCCGCCAACTCTGCCTCGCGCATCTGCTGCGTGATGCACAATACGCCACCGACGAGGGTAATTGCTTCTTCGCCCTCCCGTTCAAGTGGCTGCTGTTGCGGGCCATCGCCATCGGCCGGCAACGAGACGACCTCGACGATGCCAAGCTCGAACGATGCCGTCTCGACCTCCGCAGAAGACTCAATCGCCTCCTGAAAACACAACCGGCGGAACCGGCCGGCCGACGATTGTGGAAGGCCATGCAAAGGGACGGGGAGGATCTGTTCCGCTTCGTCACCCGACGTGACGTGCCCTACACCAATAACGGCTGCGAGCGAGCGCTTCGGCCATCCGTCATCTTTCGCAAGGTGACGGGCTGCTTCCGATCCACCTGGGGAGCAGCCCTCTACGCGGCCGCCCAATCCATCATCGCGACAGGGCGCCTCACAGGCAAATCAGCCCTCCAGGCCATCAAGGACACCCTGCGTCCAATCCCGCCGATGATCGCAAATCCAAACGGGTGAGCAGTTACATCCTATCGACGCCGAACTCATGATCACCGGTCGACAACGCCACTACATCAATTTCACCGTGATAGGAGTCGGCCAGAACAATATAGTTAACAAAATGCTCAAATTTTTCTGGCTCCGATTTTTGAACGAGATTTTGCGTGGTAGCAAATTCTTTTAGAAGGGCGGATATCACAGGGTTGATAGCCATCTTCTCGCTTCTCTCATGGACCAAGCTATAAAGGTATCGCAAACTGCGCCAAAATCAAATATCTTGATCGCCTCGCGTCTAGATTTGCTAGGCTATCGTTGCGACGGCCTTCGCCCACGCCCGGTTTGCGACTGGACCGCTCACCACGATTGGCGTGTTCCCCTCCTGCTCTGCGGTGGAGGATAGCCTACCCC
>CAXUCF010000543.1:0-2014 GCA_964249275.1 uncultured Lichenihabitans sp. | reverse complement strand
CGGGACCTGAAGCTGAAGGTCATGAGCAGCATGCGGGTCGGCGCGCGTTATCTCCTACGTCGTCTCCGGGATCGGCTTCCTGGGTGCCGGCGTCATCATGAAGGAAGGTACGCAGGTGCGTGGGCTAAACACGGCGGCGACGCTTTGGGCGTCAGCGCCGTGGGCGCGTTCGCGGGCGCTGGCGAGCCCGGCGAGGCGGCGCTGGTTGCCGGCTTCGTGCTGGCGGGGAACACGCTGCTCAGGCCGCTGGTTGATTTCGTTAATCGACGCCCGATCAAACCGGGCGAGACCGAGGCGCTCTACCGCGTGCATGTGATCTGCAAGCCCGAGGACGTGGCGAGCGCGCGGGATCTCCTTTTCGAGGAACTCGAACGTCACCATTACCCGGTTCGAGATATCGAGACCTTGTCCGACACGGAGGAGTTGATCGAACTTGCCGCGGCGCTGGTGCCCACCTCGGCTGATCCCGCTGAGCTGGACAAGGTCGTCAACCATCTGGAGAGAAGCCCGGCGGTCACCAGCGCTACATGGACGGTCAGCACCACCTCATGATTTATGCTCGCCGCTTTCCGCCGTGCGGTTGACCGAGCTGCAACGCGAGGCGCTTCGCGCGGCACCGGACGGCTGGTTCGCCGCGGCTGACCTCACGCGGCACGCTGGCCAGGCGTTGGCGTCGTTGGCCGTAGCGGCCTGCTCCTCCGTCGTTTGGACCCAGCAAACCCAAGCGCAGCCCTTATCGATTAACCGAACACGGTATCCACATTCGACACCAGCTATCGGCGTGATCAACGTCGGCGACGGTCCTGGCGCAGAGTCGAACGTGCTACGGAGCTACGTAGAACAGTGTGCTCGGGTACACCACCAAGGTGACGTTTACCGCTGATAGATCGTGCCAATAAAGGCTGACATTTACGACAGACCAAGGCAGGTTTCACTTCCCAAAATCTGTTCCCGATTTGAGATTTCCGGAGTCGTCAATTTCGGTGAGGAAACGGGAAAGATGCTGATCGGCTACGCGCGTGTCTCGACGGCCGATCAGGACTTGGCGCTGCAAACCGACGCCCTAACCAAAGCTGGGTGCGAAATGCTGTTTGGGATTGACCCGCTTCCGTGGACGGTCAGTGGAGTTGGGCGGGTTGCGGGATCAGGTCGGCAGCTTGGCCATGGTGGTAGCACCTTTCGTAGTCGGCGGGAGAGCGGTAGCCGAGGCCTGAATGCAGGCGATGCGGGTTGTAGAAGCCCTCGATGTAGGTGAAGCAGGCCATGCGGGCCTGGGCCTGAGACGTGAAAGGGCGGCGGCTCAGGAGTTCGCATTCCAGGGTCGAGAAGAAACTCTCGGCCATGGCGTTATCGTAGGCGTCTCCGACAGACCCCATCGATGGCCGAACACCGGCTTCCTTGCAGCGGCTGCCGAAGGCCAAGGACGTATACTGGCATCCCTGGTCGGAGTGGTGGACGACGTCCTTCGGCCGGCGCTGGCCGACCGCCATGTCGAGCGCGTTCACGATCAACTCGGTCCGTAGATGGTTCGCCATGGACCACCCGACGATCCTGCGGCTGAACACATCGAGCACGACGGCGAGATAGAGGAAACCGCTCATCGTCGACACGTAGGTGATATCGGCCACCCAGAGCTGATCGGGCGCCTGAGCCTTGAAGTTACGGTCGACAAGGTCGGGCGCGGGCCGGGCTTCCTCGTCCCGCCGCGTCGTCGTAGGTCCGCGGCCGCGATGGCAGGCGCCCACGAGGCCGGCTTCACGCATCAGTCGAGCGATACGCTTGCGGCCGTGCCGATCACCTTTGGCCTTCAGCGCGGCATGGACGCGCGGCGCTCCGTAGGTGTCGCGAGAGGCAGCGTATACGTCCTGCACCCGCGCGAGCAGCGCCCCATCCGCCAGTTGACGGGCCGACGGGGCTCGATCGCGCCACGCGTAGAACCCGGCCTTTGACACGCCGAGCACGCGCGACATCGTCGACACCGGAAAGGCCGCCCGGGTTGGGCGGCGGGGAGGGG
>CAXUCF010000542.1:0-2023 GCA_964249275.1 uncultured Lichenihabitans sp. | reverse complement strand
CACGAGGACGCTCCACGAAGCGTTCACCATGCTGGGCTAGATTGCCCGCATGAATATGGCAAGCTCTCAGACTGGCGACGCGACGAAGTCATTCCAGAACTCCGGGGCGACCTCTATGCCGTGCTCCACTGCTCTCTCCCTTAGACAGTCCGCCGCGCGGCTGGCGTTGACGAGCACCATGCGGCTGAGGTCCGTATAGGGGCCGAAGCGTCCGCCATCGGTGGGCTTGCCGTGCCGCAACTCGTGTTCGATCTCGGCCATGGTGCCGATAACGTAGAAGCCGCGCTCGGCTTCGCGCTCGGCCGCGCCCCGCCACACGAAGCCTAGCCATAGCGCGGGGTCTCCAGCGACCATTCTAGGCCAATGGGACCACACATCCTGCGCGAGCGGTTCACGATGCGGGCGGCTTGATCCAAGGGCACGCCGCCATTTCTGGACAGGAAGTCGGACATGATCCCGAGCAGCGCCTCAAAGGGCGAGAACTTGCGCCAGTTGAGGCTGGGGGCGCCCTCCTGATCCCGGTCGGGATTGGCGAAGGGGAGGAGGTCACGGCGGGCGAGCGACTTGTAGCGCTCGGCATCCCAGCCGGTGAGCTTGAGAAGTTGGGAACGGGTGAGCATGAGAGAGCCTAGAAGAGTGTCAACTCGGCACCTTTTTAGGTCGGAGATAGAACGGGGTCAAGCATTCCCCGTTTGGAAGGCTCGGGCTGTCCGACCGAGGATGCGCTTATGACGAGCTTGCCGAGCGCAGTGCCATGCGTCCCGCGCAGCCTCGCTTGGGTATACCCATGCGGGACGGCACCGTGAGACGCCGTACCCTGCTCTCATTAGGGTTGATTTTGACCTTCTGATACGATTTCCGCGACATTGATTCGATGGGGTGCGGATTCCGCTCTGGCCGGGCAGGGTTTAGCGTGGTGGCCTGGCAGGGAGGCTGGGTCATGATACGCGTCGCGGATCACCTGAGTGTTGCGGGTCTGGAACACCGTTTGCGGAGCTGCCCCGATCCGGTGGAAGCGCGCCACGTGCAGGTGATCTGGCTTCTGGCGCAGGGCCATACGGTGAGGGCGACGTCCAAGGTGACCGCCTTCAGCACGCGCTGGATCGAGCTTTTGCTGGGACGCTACAACGCGTTGGGTGCCGACGCCCTGGCCAACGGGCGTCGGCGCAACGGCCTCAAGCCGAGCTTGCTGACGCCGGAGGTGCTGGAGATGGTGCGGCTGCGGCTGGCCGAGCCGCCGCCCGATGGTGGGCTGTGGTCGAGTCGCAAGGTGGCCGACGTCATCGCGACCCACCTCGGGTTGGAAAAGGTGGCACCTCAGCGCGGCTGGGAAGCGCTCAAAGCCGTGGGCTGGTCGTTGCAGCGGCCTCGGCCCAAAAACCCCAGATCGGCCACGGCCGACGAGGCCCAGGCTTTTAAAAAAAGTTGGCGGATGCGGTCGCCGAGGAGGCCGCCGCCCATCCCGGCGTGCCGGTCGAGGTGTTCTGCACCGATGAGCACCGCCTCGGGCTGAAGCCGGTCCTGCGCTCGGTGTGGGCCCCCGAGGGCCAACGCCCGATCGCCCTCGGCCACCACCGCTTCCAGTGGCTCTACGTGACGGCCTTTGTCGGCCCGGCCACTGGTGAAACGGTGTGGTACCTGTGCAACGGCGTATCCAAGCCGCTGTTCGCCGGCCTGCTCGCCGCCTTCGCCAAGGCGGTCGGCGCCGGTCCCACAAAGCGCGTCGTGCTGCTGCTCGACAACGCCGGCTTCCACACCCGACCCAACCTCGCCGTGCCGGACGGGATCAGGCTGGTCTACCTGCCGCCCTACAGCCCCGAACTACAGCCCGCCGAGACGCTGTGGCCCCTGGTCGACGAACCGGTCGTCAACAAGCTCGTGCCCACGCTGGATGATCTCGTCCATATCATCGGCGCGCGATGCTGTGACCTCGCCGATCGCCAGACCGAGATCAGCTCGCGCACCAACTTCGCTTGGTGGCCGAAAAATCATCCTCCGAACTAATCTCGCGGAAATGGTATGA
>CAXUCF010000541.1:274-2039 GCA_964249275.1 uncultured Lichenihabitans sp. | reverse complement strand
GTCCTGCACGCCGCATGACGCCAAGACAACAGCACGCTTCGTGCGGGAGAGCCCACTTACCGCTGAAGGTCACAGACCGGGCAGGCTTAAGGAAATTTACCGAAAGTCTTGAGTTCTGACACTATTTCTGCTCCCGACAGAATAGAGGTCGATGTCAAACTGTCGGGAACGGGTCCGCGCGGGCCATTGTTTGGCTGCGCCAGCCCTTGACGGCCCAGGTGGATCATTGAAGGGTCCGCCGTCTGGCCCAGCGCCGTCATCTCAGGAAGACCATCGCATGACATCCCCCGTCTGGTTCATCACCGGCTGCTCGACCGGCTTTGGCCACGAGCTGGCCAGGCTCGTCCTCGCCCGCGGCTGGCGCGCAATCGTCACGGCCCGCGACAAGGCCCGGGTGGACAACTTGGTGCAGGGCGCGGAGGACCGGGCCTTGGCCCTCGACCTCGACGTCACGGACGCCGGACAGATCGCGGCGGCGGTGGCAGCGGCGGAGCAGCGGTTCGGCGGCATCGACGTGCTCGTCAACAACGCGGGCTACGGCTACCAGGCCTCGGTCGAGGAGGGCGACGACGCAGAAATCCGCGCGCAGTTCGACGCCAACGTCTTCGGCCTGTTCGCGCTCACCCGGGCCGTGCTGCCCGGCATGCGGGCGCGCCACGGCGGCCATGTGCTCAACATCACGTCCGTTGCGGGCTTCGTCGGCTTCCCCGGCTCCGGCTACTACGCTGCCAGCAAGCACGCGGTGGAGGGCTGGTCGGATGCGTTGGCCGTCGAAGGCAAGCCGCTCGGGATCAAGGTCACCTGCGTCGAGCCGGGGCCGTTCCGCACCGACTGGGCCGGCCGCTCGCTGAAGCAGACGCCGAACCGCATCGCCGCCTATGCCGACACCGCCGGCGCCCGCTTGAAGAACACCGCGGACGTCAGCGGCAAGCAGCTGGGCGACCCGGCGCGGGCCGCCGAGGCCATGATCGGGATCACCGAGGTCGAGAACCCGCCGCGCCACCTGGTGCTGGGCGCCTTTGGCATCGACGCGGTGACGGCCAAGCTCAGGGCCAGCCTGGCCGAGATCGAGCAGTGGCGCGACACGGGCCTGGCCACCGACTTTCCCCAGGCTGCCACGGAGGAACCCGCATGAAAGCCGTTCGGCTCCGCTCGCCCGGCGGCCTCGACAACCTGACCCTGGTTGACCTGCCCGACCCCGGCGAACCGGCGTCGGGCGAGATCCGCGTGCGGCTGCATGCCAGTTCGCTGAACTACCACGACCTTGGCGTCGTCACCCGGCCGGACTGGCAGGCCGACGGGCGCATCCCGATGTCGGACGGCGCGGGCGTGATCGAGGCGGTCGGTGCCGGTGTCGCGGAGTTCAAGCCCGGCGACCACGTCGTGTCCTGCTTCTTCCCCACCTGGCAGGACGGCACCGCCACGCTCGGCAATTTCAGCACCGTGCCCGGCGACGGCGTCGACGGGTATGCGCGGGAGGTCGTCAACGGCCCGGCTACGTCGTTCACGCTCGCGCCCAAGGGCTTCAGCCATGCCGAAGCGGCGACGCTGACGACGGCCGGGCTGACCGCCTGGCGTGCGCTGGTCGTCGAGGGCGGGCTGAAGGCCGGCGACACGGTGCTCGTCCTGGGCACGGGCGGCGTCTCCATCATGGCGCTGCAATTCGCCAAGCTGATGGGGGCCGCCGGCATCGCCACCTCCTCGTCGGACGAGAAGCTGGCGCGCGCCCGCGCAATGGGGGCCGACCATACGGTCAACTACAAGG
>CAXUCF010000541.1:0-264 GCA_964249275.1 uncultured Lichenihabitans sp. | reverse complement strand
CGTGGGCGAGATCGCGGAAGCGTTCCACCATCAGGCAAGCGGCGGGCACTTCGGCAAGATTTGCCTGGAGTTCTGACCACGAAGGCAGGCAAACAAGCATGCTCGCCATCCACCCTCTCGGCAGATCACGATCGGAGCGGATCATCTGTTCTTCGGATTCACGCGATGCGCCGCGCGATCGGGTGCTGCAGTGAGCACGGGCCGCGTCAGCTTCGCGGCCAGCCATAGCGCGGGGCCTCTGCCTGCCGCGCAGCGGCCAGGCGC
>CAXUCF010000540.1:1138-2052 GCA_964249275.1 uncultured Lichenihabitans sp. | reverse complement strand
TGCCGATCCTCACGATGGTGTTCCCGGGCCTCCAGGCCATGTCGGTCTCGACCGCGACCGGGCTGGCGCTCGTGGCTGGTTCCGTCCTGGCCGAGCAGGCCGGGCGACCTCGCTGGGCCTCGCGCCTGAGCGTCATGGCATTGGCCCTGGGCTCGCTCACCCTCGCCAGCCATGGGCTGGCAGGAAGGGACGCCATCGACGGCCCCCTGACAGTGCGACTGTTCGGCTACGATCCCGATCGGGCCGGGCTCACATCCCCCGCCACGGCCGTTTGCCTCATCCTGCTCGCAATCTCCGTGCTGGCCCGCGGTCGCTCGGGCTTGAAGGGCGCCACGGTCGCGAACGCCTGCTCGGCCCTGTGTGCGATGGTGAGCGGCGTGGCGCTGATCGGCTACGCCTATGGCGTTCAGGACCTCTATGCCCTGCACGCCTTCGGCACCATCGCCCTGCACACCGCCGGCAGCTCGTTCCTGCTGGCCATAGCCACGCTGCTGATGCGGTCCGACCGAGGTTGGGCGGCCGTCGTGACGTCCGGGTTCATCGGTGGTCACGTAACCCGGCGGCAGCTCATGCTGACGCTTGCGATGCCCTTCGTCGGCTATGGGCTGCTCAAGGCGACCGATGTCCGCGAGGTCGGTCCGGGCATGGCGATGGCGCTGTTGGTCGTGGTCACGATGTCCACGCTGATGCTCCTGATCCTGCGCGACGGGCAGGTCCAGGACGATCTCGAGATGGAGAGACGGTCACGCGCCGCGGTGTTGGCGGAGGCCAAGGCTGCCCTGGAGCGCAATCTCGAGGAGCGGATGACGGCTCTCGATAAGGCAACCCAAGATCGCATCAAAGCCGAGGATGCCCTTCGACAGTCGCAGAAGATGGAGGCCATCGGCCAGCTCACCGGTGGTGTGGCGCACGAC
>CAXUCF010000540.1:0-1128 GCA_964249275.1 uncultured Lichenihabitans sp. | reverse complement strand
GGGTTCGCTACCTGGACGCCATCGCACAGACGGCGGACCGGGCGACGAAGCTCACGGGACAGCTGCTCGCCTTCGCGCGGCGCCAAGCCCTCAAGCCCGAGGTGTTCGACGTCGGCCAAAGCATCATAGCCATCGTCGACATGATCGGCACGCTCACGGGCGCGCGTATCCGAATCACGACGACGGTGCCTGATCAGCCCTGCTTCATCGACGCTGACCCGAGCCAGTTCGATACAGCGCTCGTCAACATGATCGTCAACGCGCGGGACGCCATGAACGGGGAGGGTGAGATCTCCATCGCCGTAGCACCCGTGGTCGGCCTGCCGGCCCGGCTGGGACAGCCAACCATCGGGGCGGAGTTCGTGGCCGTCACCATCTCCGACAAAGGGCATGGGATCGCGGCCGAGGATATGGAGCGGATCTTCGAGCCGTTCTTCACGACGAAAGGTGTGGGGCAAGGCACCGGGCTCGGCCTGAGCCAGGTGTTCGGCTTCGCCAAGCAGTCTGGCGGGGAGATCCGCGTGGCCAGCATGGCCGGCCAGGGTACGACCTTCACGCTCTACCTTCCTCGGGTCGCCGGGACCGATGTCACGGCCGTCGCCGAACACGAGCCGGAACCGCTGGTCGATGGACACGGCACCTGCGTGCTGGTGGTGGAGGACAACGCCGATGTCGGAGCCTTCGCGACCCAGGCGTTGGCCGAGCTCGGGTATCGAACCGTGTGGGCCATCGACGCCGTTCACGCCCTCGGCGAGTTGTCGGCGGACGCCGACCGGTTCGACGTGGTGTTCACGGACGTGGTGATGCCGGGCATGAACGGCATCGACCTTGGCCAGGAGATCCGCCGGCAGCATCCAGACCTGCCGGTCATCCTGACGTCCGGCTACAGTCACGTCCTGGCGCAGAACGGGACCTACGGGTTCGAACTGCTCCACAAGCCCTACTCGATCGACCAGCTGTCGCGCACCTTGCGGAAGGTCGCGATGTGGCGGCGGCGAAAGCGCCTGCTGTCGTGAGCGTACGACGCTCGGCCAACCGCCTCCTGCCCGATCTTGTGGCTTGAGGAGACGCGTCATGTGCGGCCGGTTCACCCAGCGGTACACCTGGTCAGAGGTCCACGCCTTCCTC
>CAXUCF010000539.1:1408-2055 GCA_964249275.1 uncultured Lichenihabitans sp. | reverse complement strand
ACTCGGGATGAGCGGGAAGAAGACCATCGCGGGCATCGGCGTTCCCAACGCGATCCGCCCCTACATCAAGGATGGCGTCATCAAGGACGCCGTGCTGTGGAGTCCGGTCGATATCGGCTACGCGGCCATCTACATCACCAAGGCCCAACTCGATGGCTCGTTCGATCCGGCCAAGGGCATGATCAAGGCCGGACGGCTCGGCGAGCTCAAGTTCACCGCCCCGGACGAGATCCTGCTCGGGCCGCCGTTGGTCTTCAACAAGGACAACATCGAGAAGTATAACTTCTGAGAGGGTACGGGGCGGCCTGAACTGGCCGCGCCGTTGGACCGTCCATCACCGGGACGGCCCTGCCGGGCTCAAATGCCGGCCCTGTTCCAACCACGGCCGGCATCGCCGAAGGCGGTCCAGCCCGTCTCGGTGACGGCCACGGTGTCCTCGAGCTTGATGAGGCCTCGGCGGGGATGCTGGAGCGTGGTCTCGATGGACAGGACCATCCCGGCCTCCAACTGCCGGTCGGCATGGTAGGCCTCGTATGGCACGGCCGAGCGGGACGTCAGCCAAGGGGCCTCGTGGCTGACGATCCCCATCCCATGGGCCACGAAGTCCAACCGATCCCGATGGATCGAGCGCGCGAGCAGTTCTTCGG
>CAXUCF010000539.1:0-1398 GCA_964249275.1 uncultured Lichenihabitans sp. | reverse complement strand
TCCGCCCCGCGTCCCGGCCCGCACGGGTTTGCGGGCGGCCATCTGGATGGCCTCGATCTCGGCGAGCAGATCCTCGAGTTCCGCATCCGGATCACCCGCAATCGCCATCCGGCAGAGGTCCCCGATATAGCCGCCGATATTGCCTCCGGAGTCGAGCGACAGCACGTCACCGTCCCGCCATTCCTGTCCGGACGGCGCGCGATTGAACGACGTACCCACGGCGACGAGGCAATAGTCGAAGTTGACGCCACGGGCCATTTCCTCCACGCGCAACGCTTCCGCCACCTCGACCTTGGTGGAGCCCACCCCGGTCCGGGCGATCGTCGCGAGCATGGCCTCGACGACCTTGGTGGAGGCCTCCTCGAGCGTCCTCAACTCCGTCATCGTCTTCACGGACCGCAGGAGTTCGAGGGGTAGGGTGGCGGACGCGAACGTCGCTTCCGGCAGGCCGTCGCGCAGGACCTCGAAGGCGTCCACCGGCAGGAAGCTCGTCTCGATGCCGATGCACCGCGCATGTGGCGCGAGGCGTCGCAACGTCGTCACCGCGGTCGCTGCCGTCTCGCGCGAGGTCATGTTGTCGAAATGCGTGCTTCGGACCCAGAACTTGCCGAGTTCTCGCTCGTGGTCCTCCATGGGACTGCCGACGTAGGTCGTCTCGTGCGGGCGTCCTTTGACGTAGACCAGGCAGGGCAGGTAGCGGCTCAGTCCGTGCGCGTCCATGTTGGCATAGAAGAAATAACGGTAGCCGCCGAGCATATACTGCACATTGTGCTTGGACGTGACCAGAACCGCATCGAGCCCGGCATCCTCCAGCAAACGGTCGAGCCGCACGGCGTCGAAGGGCACACTTGCCAGCGTGCCCGCGACGATGGATCGTTCCTCAACTCCTACTGTCGCGACCATGAACGTCTGCGCTCCTTGCCAATCTACACTTTTCGATGAACTACGACACCCAGCCTCGGTCGCCGAAGCTCTCTATGACCTGCTGTACCTGCAGCGCAGCGGACCGGAGTGCGTCGAGCAGCGGCCCTCGCAGGTCGTCGGGCGTACACCGCATGCGGTGCGTTGCGACGCTCATCGCGGCGATCACCCGTCCGCCTCGCTCGCGCAGGGGGACCGCGACAGACAGCGTACCTTCTTCCATCTCGTCGATCGCCAATCCGTAACCTCGGCCGCGCGTCGAAGCCAGTTCGGCGTGCAGGCACCTGGGATCGGTGATCGAGACGGGGGTGCGGGCGACCAGCGGTCGAATGGACAGGACGCGTTCGACGTCGGAGGTGGACAGGCAAGACAACAGCATCTTGCCGCTGGCGGAGCAGTGGGCTGGGAGGCGGTCCCCGACGCCGAGCCGCGTCGTGAAGATGCGTCGCGTCGCGTCGCGGCAGACGAACAGGGTGT
>CAXUCF010000538.1:0-2055 GCA_964249275.1 uncultured Lichenihabitans sp. | reverse complement strand
CAAGCAGATCGTGACAACAGGATTTTGGTGCGAAAGCCCTGAGGGTGCGGCCGAGTGTTGACGTTCACCTGGGATTAAAGCCAAGCTGGCAAGTTCAGCCAGCCTTGCTCCGTGCCGACCGCTTTCTGTCTGACAACGAACATATCTAAGAATAGTAATCATTGAGAGGAAACGCCAATGGCGAGGAACATGCAGGCGAAGGGCAAGCAGGGCCTGACCTTTGCCTTGATCATGGCTTTCAGCCTCACGGCCGGCGCCGCGCAGGCCCAGGATCAAAAGCTGGAAAGCCTGCTGAGCGCGCTGCTGCGGCGCAACGAGAACGTCAACTACTCGCGCGTCGCCACGATCGCGGTCCCAGGCAAGCCGCTGTCGGTGTTCGACATCAGCTTCGTTGATCCCGCCCTGCCACTCTACTACCTCGCTGATCGCTCCAACGCGGCCCTGGATGTTGTCGATACCCGGACCAACACCGTCGTCGCGCAGATTGGCGGCTTCACGGGCGTGCGGGCCGACCCGGCGACAGGCCTGACGAGCACCGCCGTCTCGGGTCCGGACGGCGTGGCGACGGCCAACCTCGGCGAGGTCTGGGTCGGCGACGGCGACAGCAGCGTCAAGGTCGTGGACCTCGTCTCGCAGAAGATCGTCGCCACGATCTCGACGACGCTGGAGGGCGAAAGCGCCGACACGGACAAGCGGGCGGACGAGATGTCCTACGATCCGCAGGACCATGTTATGCTGGTGGCGAACAACGCCGCGACGCCGCCCTATGTCACGCTGATCTCGACCCTGCCCAACGACCGCCGCGTCCTCGGCCACATCCTCTACAGCGACTCCGCCGGCGTCGAAGCGTCGGTCTACGACCCCGCGCAGGGCGTGTTCTTCGTGAACCTGACCCAAGTCGGGGACGATCCAGACAACGGCGCCGTGTCCATCGTGGACCCGCGCCAGATCAAGGAGGTGGGCCGGTTCCCGGTGACGGGCTGCAACGGCGCCGGGCTGGACCTCGCGCCGGGGGAGGAACTGGTGATCGGCTGCTCGCTGACCAACAACTCGCAAATCATCAGCGCGCGCGACGGCACGCTGCTGGCCGCGTTCCCGCAGGTGTCCGGGTCAGACCAGATCTGGTACAACCGGGGCGACGGTCGGGTTTACCTGGCGGCGCGCAACAACCCGGCCGCGCAAGGCGGCCCGGTCCTGGGCGTCATCGACGCCCTGAGCAACACGTTCGTGGCAAACATTCCGACCGATGCCAGCGCCCACTCCGTCGCCGCGGACGCCAGGACGGGCAACATCTTCGTTCCCCTGGGGCCGATCGCCAGCGACCCGGTGTGCACGGCCGGGTGCATCGCGGTTTACAACGGGCGACGCAACGAGACTCCGGTTGAGCGCGTCATCGAGCAATTCATATCGAGCCTGTCCGCGCCGCAATAGCGGGAGCGGCGCCGCGCTGGTCCGCAGCTTGTCCCTGTGCCGGGAAAAGGCCCACCCGGCACCGGGGAACCCTCGGTGTCGGTGCCGTGGACAAGCCGCCTTCACCGTTACGGACATGCGGCCATGCGCCCGGGCGAAAAGCTGCCCCCGTACTGCCCTGCACGAGCATGTCCTTGGTTTGCGCAAGAAGGTTTTTGTCACTGGCCGTACGAGCTGAGGCGAGGCGTAGGGTGAGACCTGGTGGACGGTGCCCTGCCGGAACAGTCGAGTTGGAGCAGTGGCCGTCGCCGATGATCTCTGCGGCCTGGAAGGGATCAATCCTTGAGCTTTAGGATCCGACATATGCGTCACCGACGCCGAGCGAGTCAGCGATGGTTGGCTGGTTTCGGCAATTGGACGAGGAGAGCAGCGTTACCCCGGTTGCGGAAACCAACCGAACTCGCGGCATAGAAGGCACGCGAGGCGGTTGCAGGAACTGCCGGTTCAAGGTTTGCAAGTAGCGCTGAAGCTCCGCCTCGGCTGTCGGCGATACCGCCGCCTATGCGAGTGGAAGACCTTTATGGCCTCACCCTCATGCCTCCCCTCATTTCGCTTCAGTGACGGAGACGGTTTGAGATCTCGCGA
>CAXUCF010000537.1:1737-2062 GCA_964249275.1 uncultured Lichenihabitans sp. | reverse complement strand
GCCACGGGCCGGCTGGTGTTCGGCATCTTCGCCACCATTGCCGAGTTCGAGCGCGACCAGATCCAGGAGCGGACGATGGCAGGGCTCGCCGCGGCGCGGGCGCGTGGCCGGGCGGGCGGGCGCCCGCGGGTTATGACCCGCCAGAAATTAAAGGCGGCGATGGCGCTGATGGCCGACCGGGACAATGCCGCGCGCGACGTCGCCGCCCAGCTCGGCGTGTCGGTGTCCACGCTGTACGCCTATGTCGACGCCAAGGGCCGACCACGAGAACGGGCGACCGAGCTGCTCGGCAAGCGCGCCGCCAAGTCCGCGGCAGCGGCATAGT
>CAXUCF010000537.1:0-1719 GCA_964249275.1 uncultured Lichenihabitans sp. | reverse complement strand
CATGCTGCTCGAGGACGTGTCCCAGACCCCCGCCTCGGTCGCGCGGTTCGCGGGCGATCAACTGGCCATGACCGGCACGACCGGGCTGATGAAGGCCTATGCCGCGAGCGTGGGTCGCTGGCGACATGGTCCGCGCATCCGTGATCGCTACGGCTATCGTCAGTTCACCGACTTTGGCGTCGCGTTCCGGCTCAACCGGTTCCTCTACGCCGTGTGCTGGACCGGCACCGATCGCCCCTCGACATTGTTCGACCGTGCGGTCGCTTGGCTGCTCGCCGCCAAGATCGTGCTGCCCGGTCTGTCGGTACTTGAGCGGGTGATCGCGCGGGTGCGGGCACGGGTGCATCGTCACCTCCATTCCCGGCTGGTCGACCATCTCACCCTCAGCCAGCGCGAACGGCTCGACGGGTTGGTACGGGTGTCCGAGGACGGACGGCAAAGCCCGCTCGACCGGCTGCGCGACGGCCCGTATCTGCAAAGCGGTCCCGAGATCGGCCGCGCGGTCAAGCGGCTGGAAGAGATCCGCGCGCTCGCGACCGGGTTGCCCGAACTCGACCGCATCCCGCCCGGCAAGGCCGCGTCGCTCGCGCGGTTCGCGTCCGTGGCCAAGGCGCAGGCCGTGGCCAGGCTCCCCGACGATCGCCGCGCCGCGACCCTGGTCGCGTTCATCCGCACATTGGAAGCCTCGGCCGGAGACGACGTAATCGACCTGTTCGACGCGGTGTCGACCACCATGTTCTCCCACGCGCGCGCGACCGCCAAGGAGGCGCGGATACGCACGTTACGGGATCTGGACGCGGCCGCGCTGCTGCTGCGCGACGCCGGTGCCGTGCTGCTCGACGACGACACGGCCGATGGCCAGGTCCGCGCCGCGGTGTTCGCGGGCATTGATCGGACCGCGCTGGCCGCCACCTACTTCGCGGAGCTGCGCCAGCATCCGGGCAAGCTGCGCTACCTGCCCGCGCTGCTAGGCGGGATCGAGCTTGAAGCCGCGCCGGCAGGGAGGCCGCTCCTAGACGCGCTCGACCATCTGCGCGCGCTCCAGCGCGGTGCCAGGAAGCCGGGACCGGCACCGACCGGATTCGCGCCCAAGGCCTGGGCTGCTCAGCTCAGAACGAGCGATGGGGCGTTCGACCTCGCCGGGTACCGGCTGGCGACCATCGACCGCCTGCGCCACGCCATCCGTCGCCGCGACGTGTTCCCGATCCGATCGCTCCGCTATGCCGATCCGCGCAAGGCGCTGCTCAGGGGTGCCGCTTGGGAAGCGGCGCGACCGGTCGTGTGCCGCACGGTCGGGGTCGCGGTATCAGGCGACGAGGAGCTCGCCATGCTCTCGAAGCGCCTCGATCTTGCTTATCGCGAGACGGCCGAGCGCATCCCACAGAACAAGGCGGTCACCATCGTCGGCACCGATGATCACGGTGCCGATCTGTCGCTCGAGCCGCTTGACCGGATCGAGGAGCCCGCCAGTCTGACCAGGCTGCGCGCGGCCGTCGAGGCGCGCCTACCCCGGGTTGACCTGCCCGAGCTGATCATGGAGATGCACGCGCGGACCGGGTTCGCCGGCTCGTTCACGCACGCAAGCGAGGGCAGCGCCCGGGCCGAGGACATCGCCACCACGATCTGCGCGGTGCTGCTCGCCGAGGCGACCAACACCGGGTTCGAACCGCTGATCCGGCGCGACGCGCCGGCGCTGCGCCGATCGCGGCTGAGCTGGGT
>CAXUCF010000536.1:0-2062 GCA_964249275.1 uncultured Lichenihabitans sp. | reverse complement strand
ATTGCGCGATGAGCAGGCCATCGTCCGTCATGCGATAGACGAGGCGATGTTCCTGATCGATGCGTCGCGACCACCATCCGGACAGTGACCCCCGCAACGGCTCAGGCTTGCCGGTGCCGGAATACGGTGTTCGACTGCACTCCCGAATGAGACCGTTCAGCCGTTTCAAACGCTTCGGGTCTGTCGCCTGCCAGTGAGGGTGGTCCTCCCAGGCTCTTTCCTGGAAGATGATTCTCATTCCGGGATGTCGCGTTCGGTCCCGCCACCGGGATCGAGGTCAGCGATGGCGGCGAGCAGTCGCTCGGCGTTTTTCGGACTCCGCAAGAGGTAGGCCGTCTCCTCGAACGACGCGAAATCCTCGACGGAAATCAGGACGGCCGCGGGCTTGCCACGGTCGCGCGTCACCAGAACGGGCTCGTGATCGGCGTTGACGCTGTCGATCGTCTGCGCCAAGTTGCGGCGCACTTCGTTGAACGACATGGTTCTCATGCAACCAACGTAATCAAACGAGTACGCTTGAGCAAGGATCTGCGGAGGTCTCGACCTCCCAGGTACCCGCCGGGGACTTCAGGGCTCCGGAAACCGTCAGCCCCCCTGCAGGAAGGTCGCGCGCGCGCTGGCGCCGTGCTCCTTCACCACCTTGCCGGCGGCCGCGGCGTCGACCTCCTTCAGATGCACGTCGTAGCCCCACAGGTCGGCGAGATGCTGCAGCACCTCCCGAGTTTCGCGCTCGCTCATCAGCACGCCGTTCAGGACGTTGTGCTGCAGCATCAGCCGCCGGTCGCCGGCGAGGTCGACGTCCACGACCTGGATGTCCGGGTCCTGCCACGCCACGTCGTAGTGGCGGGACAACGCCCGGCGCAGGCCGCGATAGCCGCGCTCGTCGTGGATGGCCGCGACCTTGAGGTCCTTCTTCGGGTCGCCGCCGTCCTGCACGTGGAACAGCTTCCACCGCCGCATCAGGGCCGGGCTCAGGAACTGCGACACGAAGCTCTCGTCGCGGTAGTTGGCCCACACGTCGGCCAGCACCGCATAAGGGTCGCCGCGCCCCGCGATGTCGGGGAACCATTCGCGGTCCTCGTCCTCGGGCTTGGTGACGATGCGCTCGATGTCCTGCATCATGGCGAAGCCGAGCGCGTAGGGATTGATTCCGCCGAACCGCTTATCGTCGTATTCGGGCTGCATCACCACGTTGGTGTGCGATCCCAGGAATTCGAGGTAGGATCCCTCCGAGATCTGCCCCGTTTCGTAGAGCTTGCCCATGATCTGATAGTGGCAGTAGGTCGCGCAGCCCTCGTTCATCAGCTTGGTCTGGCCCTGCGGATAGAAATACTGGGCGATGAGGCGGACGATGCGGATGATCTCGCGCTGCCACGGGGCGAGACGCGGCGCGGTCTTCTCCAGGAAATACAGGATGTTCTCCTGCGGCAGCTCCAGAAGGGCCTTGCGGCGGTCGTCGCTGAGGTTGCCGGGTTTGTTCTTCTCCTTCTCGGGCACGGTGCGCCACAGGTCGTTGAACATCTGCTCCTGATGCTCGCGCCGGTCCCGCTCGCGGCGCTGCTCGGAGGCGAGATCCGGCTTGCGCTTGCGCGGGGAGCGGTGCACGCCGTGGCTTTGCAGCGCGTGGGCGGCATCGAGCACCCGCTCCCCCGCGATCGCGCCGTAGCGCTCCTCGCAATCCGCGATGAAGGTCTTGGCGAAGTCGAGATAGCCGACGATGCCTTCGGCCTGCGTCCACTGCCTGAAGAGGTAGTTGTTCTTGAAGAAGTGGTTATGCCCGAAGGCCGCGTGGGCGATCACCAGAGTCTGCATCGTGGCGGAGTTCTCCTCCATGATGTAGCTGATGCAGGGATTGGAGTTGATGACGATCTCGTAGGCCAAGCCGCGCAGGCCCTTGCGGTAGCTGGCCTCGTGGTGGGCGAAGCTCTTGCCGAAGCTCCAATGCCCGTAGAACAGCGGCATGCCGACCGACGAATAGGCGTCGAGCATCTGCTCGGTGGTGATGATCTCGATCTGGTTCGGGTAGGTCTTCAGCCCCAGTTCGCCGTGCGCGCTGGCTTCG
>CAXUCF010000535.1:0-2075 GCA_964249275.1 uncultured Lichenihabitans sp. | reverse complement strand
TCGACGTGGTGTGGGTCGAGGCTGGTGTCCGAATAGATGGCCCGGAAGGCCTCGTCGAGCAGGTAGACCTCGGGTGGCACATGCAGGGCCTTGAGACCGTCGCCGTCCACGGTGAAGACGAACTGCGCCGCGACGAAGCCCTGCACGAGACCGTCCGCCACCACGGGCACGTTGATGACGCGGGTCTTCTGGGACTGCAGCACCACCGCGGCCGCGGTCTTGGCCTGGGTGCCCGGGTCTGGAGCGTAGAGCGAGACGCCGTAGGCCGTGCCGAGCGCCACCAGCGTCACCCAGAGCCCGACCAGCAGGACTTTCAAGACCGGACCACCAGCAGCGAATAGGTGCCGTCCGATTCGGCCTCCTTGATGGTTTCGGCGATGATGTCGGCGATCTCGCGCACGGCGCGGAGCTGCGTTCCGAGGACGGCGCGGTTGCGCTCGAGCGCGAGAGCGAAACGGCGCAGGCGGTCCTGGATTTCGGCTCTGGGGCCGGCCGCCGCCGCAGCCCGCAGCGTGCGGGTCAATTCCAGGAGGCCCTGGCGCTTGCGGTTGCCGAGTTCCGTCATGTCGGCCGGGATGTTGCGGCTGAGCGCTTCCGTTTCGGCGTCGAGCACGGCTTCGAGCCGGTCCACGATGCCGAAGAACGCCGACGCTGGGAGCGCAACAGCTCGAGCAGCTTGGGCGACGGCGGCATCCGGGCCGGCCGGACCGCCCGCAGGTCCGAAGATGCTGCCAAGCGCTTGGCCCTGACCCTTGCTCATCGATGGAACCTCATGGTGGCGGACACTCGCGGGACACCATGCCCCGCCACAGCTTGATGGTGGTCGCTGGACCGACGCTGGCCGCGAAGCTAACCGGACTCCGCCCCGTCGGGCGGAACCGGCCTCGCGATCACCGGAACCGAGACGGCGGGCGTGGAATGCGGTGACGGCATTGCCGAGCCGGCTGGGCCGTGCGCCTTCTCGATCAATTGAGCGATGCCGATCTTGCCGCTCTTGGAGAGTTGCGTCGCGAGCTGCTCGGCCAGCATGGAGCGGCAGATGTCGGCCGAGGCCGCATCCCCGAACAGGTGCTCGTCCTTGGGCAGCATCTCCTGGATGAAGGTCTGCAGCAGCACGGCTTCGAACTTGCGGTAGGGCGAGCCTGACGATGGAAGGGCGCCGGCCGCCATCGGGAACAGTGTCGAACCCGCCAGGCTCTTCGACCCCGCGGTCTTGGTTCCGGCCGCGCCGGCCAGGATCGCCGCGAAATCGCCGGGATGCGCCATGGAGGCCGTATCGCCCATCCCGGCCGCCAGGCCGTTGAGCTTCGAGGTCGCGGCCTGAAGCCGCTGCGGGTCCGCCGCCTGGGCGACGTCCAGGATGATGTCTGACGGAGGCGCGATGGACACGGGAGCAGCTGGACCTCGGGCGGCGCGGGGTCACCGGCCCCAATCGGATGACGTCAGATTGAAGGCCCAGCCTTGCCGAGGGCTTGCGGCGCCCGCGCGCCTCCAACCGACGACCAAACGCGCCGTGCTGCTCACGGAAGCCGTGCCGCTCCAATGGCCCGCCCTCCCGGGGGTACGACGGCCCCCGGCAGATCAGCCGCGATCCGCGCCGTAGACGCTGAGATTGACGAAGGCGGCCTCGAGCAGCGGCGTCGCTATGCCGGCGCCACGACCTCTCTCGACGAGGTCCCCGACGATCTCTTCGGCTTCGACGGGAGCGCCCTTGCGCAAATCCCGATACATGGAGGACGTCATCGGCGACCCGGCCGCCGTCATGGCGGCAGCGTGGCGGGCCAGGAACGACGCCGACGGTGGATAGCCGCAGCCCGCGGCCACGGCTGCACATTCGTCCAGGATGGCCCGCGATACCGCGGCCCCCCCGGGCGCCGCGACGATCTTGCCGACGGGGCCGCGCAACAGGCAGGTCGCAGCCCCGAGGCTGGCCAGCATGACCCATTTCTCCCACATCGCGTGCTCGATCCCGGTCGAGAGCTGCGCCGTGAAGCCGGCGCCCTGCAGCGCGGCGTCGAGCGCCTGCAGGCGTACCGACACGGTCCCGTCCCGCTCGCCGTAGGACAGCTGCTGCA
>CAXUCF010000534.1:0-2080 GCA_964249275.1 uncultured Lichenihabitans sp. | reverse complement strand
TGCCGTTGGTCCGCCCCGAGGACATGACGCCCGAGCAGCGGGCGCAATACGACCGGTTCCCGTCCAACCTGACGCGCGGCCTGCTGCTCGCGGAGCAGCGCCTGGCCGGCGCGCTGCCGGCGACCGCGAACGCGCTGCGCACGTCGGGCCTCGACCCCAAGCTGCGGGAGGGCATCATCCTGCGGGTCGCAGCACTCAGCGACAGCCCGTTCGAGCGCATGCAGCACTTGGGCGAGGCGCGCAAGGCCGGCTGGACCGAGGCGGAGATCACCGCGATCGAGGCCGGCGACCGGTCCGGCGCCGTGTCTGACGCCTTCGGCGCCTTCATGCCCATCCTGGCCTTCGTCGATGAATGCGTGGCCGACATCCGCGTTTCGGACACGACCTTCGCCGCCGTCGCCGCCGCGCTGTCGCCGCGGGAGATCGCGACTGTCCTGATCCTGATTGGCCACTACATGACGGTGGCCCGCTTCATCGCCAACCTCGGGATCGAACTCGACCCGGCACCCAGCGCCTGGGACAAGGAGCACTGATGTCCGCCCTGCACGCCGCCCCGGCGTCTTCCGTCAACCTCGTCCGCACCGGCCCCCGCGGCCATGCGCCGGTCGTGCTCGTGCATCCGGTCGGGCTCGACCTGACCTACTGGGGCGCCCAGGTCGAGGCGTTGTGCGACGACCACGACGTGGTCGCATACGACCTGCCGGGCCATGGAGCGAGCCCTGGCAGCCCGGCGGACTGGACGCTCGACCAGGCTGCGGAGGTCCTGGCGCGGGTGGTCCGCTCCACCGGCGACGAGGGCGCCCACCTCGTCGGGCTTTCGGTGGGCGGCATGATCTCTCAGGCGCTCGCGCTGGCGCAGCCTGCCCTCGTCCGCTCGCTCACCCTGATCGACACGGCCGCGGCGTTCGCCGAGGAGGGCCGGGCGGGCATGCGCGCCCGGGCCAAAATGGCGCGGGAAGGCGGGATGCGGGCTGTGCTGCCCTCCACCCTCCAGCGCTGGTTCACGCCCGAAACGGTCGCGCGCCGCCCGGACCTGATCGACCGCGTCACGAAGACGCTGCTGGCGGACGATCCGCTGGTCCACGCGGCCATGTGGGACATGATCTCGGCCCTCGACCTGGTGGCGCAGTTGCACCGCGTGTCCTGCCCGACGCTGATCCTGGTCGGCGAGCACGACCCGAGCTCGCCGCCGGCGGCGGCGCGGGTGCTGCAGGAGAACATCGCGGGCGCGCGGATGCACGTGATCCCCGATGCGTCGCACATGGCGCCGCTGGAGAAGCCAGACGCAATCAACGGCTACCTGAAAGACTTCCTTCTCGGCCCGTAGAGTGCCGCCCGGGGTCAGCCATTGCGGTGGCCGGCCTTTCCCGCGATTGGCTCTGCACACCTGGATATGACGGTTGGTCAACGGCCGCTGTGACGGCGTCGGGACGGCCTGGCGGGGCGCGTTGTCGCCGAGGCGAAGCGCCAGCCATCCGCACGCTCGCGTGAGCGTGTGGCCCGAGTTCTCGCCATCATCTCAACCACTCGCGCCCGAGGCCCGATGTCGGCACAGATGCCAGCACAAAGCAGCCCAGCCCCGTACCCGCCCTTCTCCGACGCCGCGTCCATGCGGCTGATCGCGCTGATCGTTGCGGCGTCAGCGGCTCTGGTGGCCAACCTTTACTACGCGCAGCCCTTGATTGCCTCCATCGCTCCACAGGTCGGCGTCCCGGCCGGGAGCCAGGGCCCCCTTGCGGGCCAGCCCGGCCAGCGCGGCCGGGCGGGCGGCCATCCAGGTCACCACGTCGGTGAGCGGCACGCCACGGGACCGGGCCGCCGTCCACACCACGGGCAGGCCGAGCTGCAGGGAGGCGATGCCACCCCAGGCCGCGGCGAAGTCGCCGGTGTCCGGGTGCTTCAGGTCCGCGGTGCAGGGTGAGTGGTCGGACACCACGCAGTCGATCTCCCCGGCCCGCAGCCCCTGCCAGAGCGCGTCCCGGTTGGCGGCGTCCCGGATCGGCGGGCAGCACTTGAACTGGGTCGCGCCGTCCGGGATGTCGGCCGCGATCAGCCGGGCGATTTCGTGCCGGTCCAGCGG
>CAXUCF010000533.1:0-2086 GCA_964249275.1 uncultured Lichenihabitans sp. | reverse complement strand
TTCGACTTCCCGTGCGACGAGGCCGACATAGCTTACTGGACGCAGGGGACCGCACCGGGGCTCTTCGTGGTCGTCCACCTCAGGAGCGGAAGAGCCTACTGGAAGTCGATAAAGGACTGGTTCGCCGATCCCGAGCGGACCAGAGCCCGCAAGATCGTGTTCGACAAGGTCGCGGACGCATTCACGGTCGACGCCAAGCCAGCGGTCACGGCGGTGGCGCTCATGGCTCGACCGGGAGCTTCGGGTCCGAGCGTGCGCATCCACGAGGACCTGATCACGAACCTGCTCGGCGTCAACTTCGCGCGACGGCTGTTCTGGGCCCCAGCCGCTGCAGGACGTCGCCGCAGAAGTCCTGGCCCTGACGAAGATGAACTGGAACAACACGCAGTTCGACAACGGTCTCCCGATCACGATCGCCGCGGCCCGACAGGTCGGCGACGTCCTCAAGTACGTCGCCGAAGGACAGGAGATCGCACCGCGGTACAGCTTCTACATGTAGCGTCATCCGTGCTACCGAAGCTTGGTCTCAGCATGAACTCGGCCGTGTCGACGCCGATCAGACCCACCCAGGACCGCCGTAAGGACCGGCCGATCATGCCGAAGCCGGGTCGCGGTGACGATGTCACCTCGCACCGAGATGTTCGCGGCACCGCGGTTCAGGGCGCTCCGGACACGCTGTTCCCGCAAGGCCATGAGAGGACAGCCCCTTTCGCGGGTTCCCACACACCGGTTCCGTTGCGGGCGCCGAGTCAGCAGACACTCGACGTTGTGACGCCCGCCTCCCGCAGCAGGTCGTACAGCGTGGCGATCTTCGTCCGGTCACCTCGGACGGGGCAATATGTGAACACCACACGCTGCCTGGCACGGGTGAAGGCGACGAAGAACCCCGACGTGGCCTCGACCTGGTCGCGGTCAAAGCTCCACCAGGCACCGTCGTCGAGACCCACGAAGAACACGGAGTGGTATTCCAGGCCCTTGCTCCTGTGGATGGTCATCAGGGGTATCGAGTCGACGCCCTCGTAGGCGTCGAGTGCCGCGGCCCAAGTCGAGGCTTCCCTCGACGAGGCGAGCAGGTGGTGGGCGGCCGCGTCGAGTACGGTCCCGAGCCAGTCACCCTGGCCGTAGGCGGGGTGCATCGCCACGAGGCGTTCCGGTCCCACGATGGACAGCGCCTCATCGACGACGGATCGGGCGGCCCCGAGTGTCACGGGCGGCTCGGGATGGGCTGCACGCAGCCCTAGCGCGTGTGCGTCGAGATCCCCGACCATCCTCGCCAGACCGTCCTCGCTCTCCGGGGCGACGCCGCGCAGGTCCGCCACGACCGCAAGGCACTCCGTCCAACGGCGTCCCGCCCTGACGGCCATCGCCAGGCGCAGGACCGAGACCAAGAGGCGTGACACGTCCTCCGTTAGAAGTTCCTGCAAGATCACGGCACCGACCTTGCCTGCCTCGTTGCGCAACGTGAGGCCTTCGGCCGCGAAGGCGGGACCGATCACCTTGGCGTAGGCCTCAGGTTTCTGGCGGACGAGCAGCACGAAGTCACGAGGTGCGAGCAGTCCGCGACGGATCTCCTCACTCACCGTCTCCGCCAGATGCCGGGCCTCGGCACGTGGCGTGGAGAAGTCCCAGATGGCGCAGCCGCTGCCGGAGGCAGAGACGTCAACCTTGGACACAGTTGCGACGGCCTCCGCGTCCAGGGCCCTCGCGAGCACGTGTTGGATCCGGACCAACTCGGACGTCGAGCGGTGATTGTCGCTCAGCGGGGTCCGCCTTGCCGCGAAGTCTCTCTCGAAGGCGACGAAGGGGGCGTCCATGGCAAGCGCCCATCGCATGATCTGCTGCTTGTCGTCGCCCACGGCAGTCACGCATGCGCCAGGCTCTCCGAAGATGGTCCGTACCAGGTCATACTGAACCTGCGTCGTGTCCTGGAACTCATCCATGAACAGGTGCGAGTACGTCAGGCGGATGGCGGCCCGAGCGAGCGGCATCTCCCTCATCAGCAGTTCGCAGAGCCTTCCGATCATCGGGAACGTCATGGCGCTCCTCTTGCCGCCGTGCAGGGCCGTCTCCCAGAACCGCTCGGCCG
>CAXUCF010000532.1:0-2119 GCA_964249275.1 uncultured Lichenihabitans sp. | reverse complement strand
CGGGGTGATGTGGGTCTGGCTTGACGGGGCCGAGGGCGTCCGGGTGCGCCTCGCCGAGGACCTCATGCCGGTCGAGGGCTTCACGGCGCGGATGGTCGCCCAGCAGACCCCCCGCGTGCGTGGGACGGCGGTGTTCCTGACGCGCCAAGACCTCGACGTTCCCCCCGTGCTGCTGTGGCACCTCGTGCACAACCGCGCGCTCCACGCCGACGTCGTCGTGCTGACCATCGCCACCGCGGCAACGCCATGGAGCGACGCGGATGAACGCCTGAGTGTCAAGGAACTCGCGCCGCGCTTCTGGCGCGCCCACGCGACCTTCGGGTTCATGGAGCGTCCCGACATCCCGGCCGTGATCGCCGGCATGGCACGGCAGGGATGCGGGGCCGACATGGGTGATGTCACCTACTACGTGGGCCACTCGACCGTCATCCCCCGCGATGACGGGCAAGGTCTGCCGCGCTGGCAGGAGGCCATCTACGCGGCCCTCGAGCGCAACGCGACCCACGTGGGCGACTTCCTGAGCCTGCCGCAGGACCGCACGGTGGAACTCGGCCGAGAGGTGTCGATCTGACGGGGTCAGTCCGACATGCCGCTCGGGCCGCACCAGCCCGGCAGGTACTTGGCCTCGTGGCTGTTCGCAAATTCGAGCGCTTTGACGAGCGTCGCCGAAAGGGATGCATCGATGTCCTGCGCCTGGATGCGCCGCCGTAGGGCGTCGGCCCACATGAACTCGGCGAACGGCATGATCTCCTTCGCGTAGCCACCCGCGCGACGAAGCGCGCCCGCCAGGCTGCGGAATGGATCGTCCGTCAAGTCCGCGATGGTCCGTAAGATCTGGTCGAAGCCGACCCGCCTCCCCGCACCATCATAGGGATGGCACCAGCCTCGATTGTCGGCGAAGACCCAGAAGGCATCCTTGTCCAACATGCTCAGGTTGGCCAGGACATTGACCTCCACAGTCTCGCAACCCTCATCCAGAAGCGCCCGCGCGAGATGATGGTGATCGAGGACGTAGAAGCGCTTTTTGGGCCCGAGCAGGACGGGGATCATGTGTCTCGTCAGGAACTCCGCACGATCTGCCCCCGGCATGGCGTCCCACTCCCGCCGCTTCTCGGATACCTCGCGGAAGCCGACAGTGATCTGCGTGGGACGAAGGTCGGCGATCGCCACGCTGCTCAACATGGGTTCCCTGGTCGGCACTGTTGATCTTCCCTTGTTCGGTAGCTGATAGATCCATCGATCAGGATCTGACCTTGTACCCTATACGGGTTGGAGTTCCGATCGTTGTACCCGCATCAGAGGCGCAAGCCACCCGGGGTCATGAAGGCCATGGCTTGGGGAGAAGCTGAGGGGAGCCCCCAAGCGACGAAGCCGAGCCTTGGCCTGAAGAGCGCCCGGTGCCGGGTGCCGAAAACGACGTGTACGGTACCGGTAGAGGGCGCGAAGCTATCACGATTGCATAGTACATTCGTCGTCAGCATCCCGTTGCAGCGCATCGTCGTCGAGCAGCTTGCCGTCGCAAGGTTGAGCCATGCGACTCAGCTGCTGGGAGCGACCGCACCGATGGAGGTAAGCATCAAGGACGAAGGCAAGCCGGACCCGACCCACATACGAGCGCTCAGGGCACGCCTTTTCGCGCTGCAGAAGGGGATGCCTAACCGAGCGCGCCTGTTCGCAGGCTTGGAGCACGGCATCATGTCTGCCGTGGCCGCGCTGCTCGCCTATCTGCCGGCCGAAGCTCTGGAACTGAAGCAGAGCTTCTGGGGTGCGATCACGGCCATCGCGGTCGTGCAGACAGAATATGCGGCGACACGGACAACGGCGCTGGATCAGTTCACCGGCGCGGCGATAGGCGGTGTCATCGGCGTTGGCGTGGTCGCCAACACAGGGCAGCACATCGCCAGTTATAGCGCTGCGGTCGTGGTTTCCATCCTCACGTGTTGGCTGTTGAATGTGCCAAGTGCGGCCCGACTGTCGGGCGTAACCGCCACCATCATCATGCTCGTGCCTCATGACGGATCGGTCGAGAAGGTGATGGTCGTCAGAGTGTCTGAGGTCGGTTGGGGCGTGTCCGAGGCGATCCTCGTCGTATGGATTGCGCGCCGGGTTGGCGCAATCA
>CAXUCF010000531.1:1649-2120 GCA_964249275.1 uncultured Lichenihabitans sp. | reverse complement strand
GTTCATGCTCGGCTTCACCGCGCTGGCCGTGGTGCTGCCCTCCGCCGTCGCGGGCACGAACAACCCCGGCCCGCACGGCTTCTCCGAGATCCTCTACGCCTACACGTCGGCGGCGGCCAACAACGGCTCGGCCTTCGCGGGCCTGTCGGGCAACACGCTGTTCTTCAACGCGACGCTCGCCCTCGGAATGCTGTTCGGCCGGTTCTTCGTGCACATCCCGGCACTCGCCATCGCGGGTTCGCTCGCGGCGAAGAAGCGCGTGCCGCCCTCGGCCGGCACCTTCCCGACCCACGGCGGCCTGTTCGTCGGCCTGCTCGTCGGCGTGATCCTGATCATCGGCGGGCTCACCTTCTTCCCCGCCCTCGCGCTCGGGCCGATCGTCGCGCCCCTGGCGGGGCCAGCCGGGCAGACCTTCGCCTCGGCGCCCTGACGGAAGGCCCTCCGGCACAACCGGGCGGGCGCGGCGGGCGC
>CAXUCF010000531.1:0-1639 GCA_964249275.1 uncultured Lichenihabitans sp. | reverse complement strand
CCCATGGCCAAGACACAATCCAGCATCCTCGACGCCCGCATCCTCGGCCCGGCGGTCGGCGGGGCGTTCCGGAAGCTCGACCCGCGCCTGCAGATCAAGAACCCGGTGATGTTCGTTCTCGAGGTCGTGGCGGCGCTGACCACGGTGCTGCTGGTCCGGGACGCCGTCACGGGCGGCGCCAACCTCGGCTTCTCGTTCCAGATCGTCCTGTGGCTCTGGTTCACGCTGCTCTTCGCCAACTTCGCCGAGGCGACCGCGGAGGGCCGGGGCAAGGCCCAGGCCGAAAGCCTGCGCCGCACCCGCACCGAGACGCAGGCCAAGGTGCTGACCGGGCCCGGCGCGGCCGTCGGCGGTCCCCGCCACGCGTTCGAGATGCGGCCGGGCGCCGGCCTCAAGGTCAACGACGTCGTGCTGGTCGAGGCGGGCGACATCATCCCGTCCGACGGCGAGGTCGTCGAGGGCGTGGCCTCGGTCAACGAGGCCGCCATCACGGGCGAGTCGGCACCCGTCATCCGCGAGTCGGGCGGCGACCGCTCGGCCGTGACGGGCGGCACGCAGGTGCTGTCCGACTGGATCCGCGTCCGCATCACCGCCGCGGCCGGCTCGACCTTCATCGACCGCATGATTTCGCTCGTCGAGGGCGCCGAAAGAAAGAAGACCCCGAACGAGATCGCGCTCAACATTCTGCTGGCCGGCCTCACCATCATCTTCGTGTTCGCGGTGGCCTCCATCCCGTCCTTCGCGGCTTACGCGGGCGGCTCGATCTCGATGATCGTGCTCGTGGCCCTGTTCGTGACGCTGATCCCCACCACCATCGGCGCGCTGCTGTCGGCCATCGGCATCGCCGGCATGGACCGGCTCGTGCGCTTCAATGTGCTCGCCATGTCGGGCCGCGCCGTCGAGGCTGCGGGCGACGTCGACACGCTGCTGCTCGACAAGACCGGCACGATCACGCTCGGCAACCGCCAGGCGACCGAGTTCCGCCCCGTGCGCGGCGTCACCGAGGCCGAGCTCGCCGACGCGGCCCAGATGGCCTCCCTCGCCGACGAGACGCCCGAGGGCCGGTCCGTCGTCGTCCTGGCCAAGGAGAAGTACGGGATCCGCGCCCGCGACATGGCCGACATGGGGGCCACCTTCGTGCCCTTCACCGCCCAGTCGCGCATGAGCGGCGTCGACGTCGGGACCTCCTCGATCCGCAAGGGCGCGGTCGACTCCATCCTGAGCTACGTCGGGGGTGCGCCCGTGACCGAGGCCCGCGGCGGGACGGCCCTGGCCACCAAGCCTACCTTCGCGACCGAGTCCGCCTCGGAGATCCGGGACATCGCCGACGCGATCGCCAAGGCGGGCGGTACCCCGCTGGCCGTGACGCGCGACGGCAGGCTCATGGGCGTCATCACCCTCAAGGACATCGTCAAGGGCGGCATCCGCGAGCGCTTCGGCGAGCTGCGCCGCATGGGCATCCGCACCGTGATGATCACCGGCGACAACCCGATGACCGCCGCCGCCATCGCGGCCGAGGCCGGCGTCGACGACTTCCTCGCCCAGGCGACCCCGGAGGACAAGCTCGCCCTGATCCGCACCGAGCAGGCCAAGGGCAAGCTCGTCGCCATGTGCGGCGACGGCACCAACGACGCCCCCG
>CAXUCF010000530.1:0-2131 GCA_964249275.1 uncultured Lichenihabitans sp. | reverse complement strand
CGCCTGGAAAGCGGGATCCTGGGCCGGGCCGCGGTGCCGTCGGGGGCCTCGACGGGTGCCCATGAGGCGGTCGAACTACGTGACGGCGACAAGGCCCGGTTCGGCGGCAAGGGCGTGCAGAAAGCCATCGGCAGCATGGCGCCGATCCTGAAGGCCGTGCGCGACATCCCGGTCGAAAACCAGGTGGCGCTCGACAATGCCATGATCGCGCTCGACGGCACGCCGGCCAAAGCGAGGCTCGGCGCCAACGCCATCCTGGGCGTCTCGCTGGCTGCGGCGCGGGCGGCTGCCGAAGAGGTCGGCCTGCCGCTCTACCGTTATGTCGGCGGCGTCGATGCCCACCTCCTGCCCGTGCCGATGATGAACATCCTCAACGGCGGCGCCCACGCCGACAATCCGATCGACTTCCAGGAATTCATGATCATGCCGGTCGGTGCCCCGTCGCTGAAGGAAGCGGTGCGCTGGGGCTCGGAAGTGTTCCAGACCCTTAAGGGGGCGCTGAAGAAAGCCGGCCACAACACCAATGTGGGCGACGAGGGCGGCTTCGCCCCGAACCTGCCCTCGGCCGAGGCAGCGCTCGACTTCTGCCTCGACGCCGTGCGCCAGGCCGGGTTCCGGCCCGGCACCGATATCGTGCTGGCGCTCGACTGCGCCGTGACCGATTGGTTCAAGGACGGGAAGTATCGTTACGAGGGCGAAGGCAAGATGCGGTCCTCGGAGGAACAGGCGCAGTACCTCGCCGAGCTCGCGGCCGACTACCCGATCGCCTCGATCGAGGACGGCATGGCCGAGGACGACTGGGCCGGCTGGAAGATCCTGACCGACCGCGTCGGCGACCGTTGCCAGATCGTCGGGGACGATCTCTTCGTCACCAATACGGATAGGCTGGCCGAAGGCATCCGCCGCGGCGTCGCCAACTCGCTGCTCGTCAAGGTCAACCAGATCGGCACGTTGACGGAGACGCTCGCGGCCGTCGAGATGGCCAAGGCCGCCGGCTATAGCGCGGTGATGTCGCACCGCTCGGGCGAGACCGAAGACGCCATCATCGCGGATCTCGCGGTCGCCACCAACTGCGGGCAGATCAAGACCGGCTCGCTGGCGCGCTCCGACCGGCTCGCCAAATACAACCAGTTGATCCGGATCGAGGAGGCGCTCGGCGGCCAGGCCCGCTACGCCGGCCGTAACGCCCTCAAGGCACTCGCCAAGCCGTGATGGACTTCGTACTTAACGGACCGTCAACTTAGGAAGAGCAAGGTGCGGCCATGGTCGTTCGCACCCGGCTCCGCGCCATCCTGACACCCCTGCTGCTCTACGCCGTATCGGGCGCGATGTCGGCCTATTTCATCCAGACCGCGATCCATGGCGAACGTGGCATCAGAACCAAGGAAGATTACAAGATCCAGATCGCTGCCCTGCGGGCCGACCTCGACCGACTCAAGGCCGAGCGGGCGCAATGGCAGCATCGCGTCCAGTTGATGCACAGCGATACCGTCGACCGCGACCTCGCCAGCGAGGAGATCCGCCTGAAGCTCGGCTTCGTCGATCCGCGCGATCTCGTGATCTTCACGGACGCCAACCGGAAGCGGTGATCCAGCGCACGCCGCCGCCAACCCTGCGCCGCACCACGGATTGTGCATCGCAGCATGTATTTCGCGCAGATTAGTCATGCGAAACAGCATGTTGGTGCGCTGTTGAAGCCTCCGCGCGCCTCTCGCTTTCCCGGGCCGGCTCCGCTACTTATGCACCGACGTGTGAACGGCGCCTGCAAGGGCGCCGCTGTCGCATGAAGGAGCGTCCATGGCCGTAGCCGTACAGATGAACCGCGCCGACGATGACGGCGCGACTGCCGCCGGGCAGCAGAACGAATTCGCGTCCTTTACCAAAGCCGAGGACCTCGACGCCTACCAGGACATGCTGCTGATCCGCCGCTTCGAGGAGAAGGCCGGCCAGATGTACGGCATGGGGCTGATCGGCGGCTTCTGCCACCTCTATATCGGCCAGGAGGCCGTGGTGGTGGGCATGAAGATGGCCACGAAGCCGGCCGACAAGGTGATCACGGGCTACCGCGACCATGGCCACATGCTGGCCTGCGGCATGGACCCGAAGGGCGTGATGGCGGAGCTGACGGGGC
>CAXUCF010000529.1:0-2139 GCA_964249275.1 uncultured Lichenihabitans sp. | reverse complement strand
TGCCGCTGCCTTCGTCGCCGATCAGGTCGCCCCAGCCACCGGCCCGCCGGTGCGATCCACGCCCATCGCCCGCCCAGGCCATGGACCCTGTCCCGGCCAGGGCCAGCACGCCGGCGCGACCGGCAAAGGCTCCCTCGAACGCTACATGGACATCGTTGAGCACGTGCGATGGGATCGCGAACAGGCTGTCGGCCCGCGCGGTCTGGGCCTCCGAGACGGCCCGCGACTCAGTGTGGCAGGACAGCCCCAGGACGGCGCGCCGGAGGTCGCCGGCGCGCGTCCCGATGGCCTGGACCAGGTCGGCGAGGTCGTCGCCCCATCGGGGGTTGTCGTGAGGGTCCAGGCCGGGTCCGCGATGCAGCGCCACGATCGAACCGTCGCGATCGGCCACCGCCAGGATCGTCTTGCTGCCGCCACCGTCGAGCCCGAGGACGGAGTCGCGGCTCATCCGCCTTGGCTCCCTGCGGCGCCATCGGAGCGGCCAGACGGCGCGAGCGACACCGTGACTCCCGCCTCCGCCAGACGGCGCTGGTGACCCGTATCGAGCCGACGGTCGGAGATCACCGCGGTGGCGGCGGTCAGCGATGCCACGAGGTAGGTCGCGCGGTGCCCGAACTTGCTCGCGTCCGCCAGCACTATGGCGGAAGCGGATCGAGCCAGCATGCGGCCGTTGAGGCTGGCTTCGGCGGCATCGAGGCTGTAGATGCCGCCGTCATCGCCGATGGCACTGACACCGAGAAACAACTGGTCGAACCATAAGGTGTCCAGCATGGCTTCCGCCGCCGGGCCGACCAGCGACGCGTTCTCGCTGCGCAACTGGCCGCCCAGGAGGGCGACGCGCAGCTTCGGCACGTCCATCAACTCCCGGGCGACCAGCAGTCCGTTGGTGAAGACCGCAAGCGGCATCGGACTGACCCGCAGGTGGCGCGCCAGTTGGAGAACCGTCGTCCCCGCATCCAGGAACACCGCGGTCCGAGGGCGCAGCAGTTTGTAGGCGACCGCCGCAATGCCGCGCTTCTGCGCGAGGTTCTGGCGCTCCCGGGTGGCAAAGCCGACTTCGACATGGGCGGCCGACGCGATGCGGGCACCGCCATGAGTGCGGCTGACGACACCCTGGCGTTCGAGCGCCACGAGGTCCCGCCTTATCGTGGCGACCGACGCGCCGGTCGCCGACACCAGCGCCTCGATGGTCGAGGTTCCGCAGGTGTAAAGGTGATGGCGAATGACCTCGGTCCGATCCGGCTTCATGGGACGATCCTGACGGCATGGGCAACCTGCGGGCGTCCAGGATCAAAGTCAATCGCTTTTTTGATCGTCTATGAGCGACAGCGGACCCGGGATGCCCCGGCACTCAGTCCGGCCCGAACCCCGCCGTGGTCGGCGCGCCGTCGTCGAACCTCGCCAGATAGTCCCAGGCGGTCGTGCGCCAGCGGATCAGCCCCTTGTAGGACGCGAGGTCTTCGGGCAGGTCGCGCAGCACGCGATGCATGCGTCGCGCCCATTTCGGCACGGTGACGAGTTCGTCGAGAGCCATCGAGTAGCAGCGGATCGGGAACACGATGGCGTTCGAGCGGGGCAGGCGCCAGTGCCGATTACGTCGGCTGCGACGCGCCGCCGCGGCGGAAGGCCAACCCGTCCCGCAGGCTCGTCGACCTCGACCTCGATGGCAACGACACGATCGGCCACGGCGATCCGGTCTTCGTCGGCCGTGCCCAGGTCGGCGTCGTGACCAGCGCGACGCGGTCGCCGATCCTCGAGAAGACCATCGCGCTGGCGCGGCTCGACGTCGCTCATGCGGCCGAGGGTGCTAGCGTCGAGGTCGGGCGGCTCGACGGCCATCGCAAGCGGCTCGGTGCGCGTATCGCGCCGTTCCCGCTTCGACCTCGGGAAGACGCGGGTGCGGGGATGACGCTTGCCGCGGCGTTGTCCTGTCGGAGGTGGAGGCCGCGGCGGACCCTCACCCCCGGCCCCTCTCCACAAGGGAGAGGGGAGAGCGCACGACGGTTCAGGGCCACGTCTCCCCTCTCCCTTGTGGAGAGGGGCCGGGGGTGAGGGTCGTAAGTCTATGACCTCGGCTATCTGATCCTAGCAGCCTGTCGGAGTGGGGTTGAGGATGAGCGTGTGAGGTCGGCTGCGATC
>CAXUCF010000528.1:0-2140 GCA_964249275.1 uncultured Lichenihabitans sp. | reverse complement strand
ACCCTGGGTGGCGCCCTCAAAACCGGTGCACCGTTTGTCTGCATCGGAGCACTAGGTGACGTAATCCGTGGGACTGCAGGCGAAGGCTCCAGCTTGACATCTCGTCATCTGACGTATATCTCCTCGTCAGGAGACGCAACATGCGAGTTCAGGCGCACACGTCGGGGGCAGGGGACGTTCAAGTCAGGGAGCTTCAGACCTTCGCGGCGGATACCGAGCGCGATCGCTTGTCTCCCGCTGCGCTGAAGGCCTATGTTCGGCTTGCCAAGAAGTGGGAGCTCAGCAACGGCGAAGCAGCGACCCTCCTTGGGGTCTCCAGCAGTACCTGGGACCGCATCAAGGCAGGGCGTTGGGACGGCGCCCTGACGCAAGACCAGCTTACCCGCGTGTCCGCGATGGTCGGTGTCTTCAAAGGCCTGCATCTGCTGTTCGCCGACTCGATGGCCGACCGCTGGCCACGGCTGTCCAATCGTGGGCCGATCTTCGACCGGCTCTCGCCGATCGAAGCGATGATGCACGGCGGCATCCCGCGCATGCTGGAAACGCGCCGTTATGTCGACGCGGTCCGTGGCGGGCTCTGATCCGAGCTTCCTCGACGGTGTCCCTATCGTCCGTGAGGCCTTCCCTCGTACAGTCCGGCTCGTCTCGACGGCGCGCTTGCGCGATCCGGTTCTGCTCGGGCTGGTCGATGCCGCGGACGAGATGGACGACCTGGCCGAGATCGAAGGCGCGACCAGCGCCCGGCTCATCGCTGAGGAGCGCGGCAGTGAAGGATTGCCGGCCGGAGAACTCGTGCATGGGATTCCGCACGCCCGCTTCATCAATGCGAGCTTCGTCTATGCCAAGCCGCGCGAGCCGAACCGCTTCAATGGCGGCGATCGAGGGGCTTGGTATGCTGCACTCGCCGTCGAAACGTGCATCGCGGAGGTTGGCTATCATATGACGAAGTTCCTGGCGGATGCCGGCGACTTTAATGCGACCGTATCGTATGCCGAGATGTTCGCGAGCATGGCGGGGGAATTCCTCGATCTGCGTAGCAAGCCCGACCACCGCTCTCTCGATCCGGATCCTGCGACAGGTTACCCGGCCGGGAACGCACTCGCCGCAGCCACGCGGGCGCGCGGACTGAACGGCATCATCTATCCTTCGGTTCGTGACCTGACCGGCACATGCACCGTGGCGCTTTGGCCACATGTGGTGCAATCGGTCGCGCAAGGCGCGGTGTGGCACTTCGTCTGGTCAGGCCGACCTGAGCCGGTATTCTCATGGGAATCACCCACATAATCAATACGATACGTATAATTATGTTCCATAAGATAAATTATGCGAATCACAGGGAACTTGAAGTTCACGACGGCGCTGATGCAGCGGCGGAGGCGTGAACAGCCTGCTGATCTCACCCTGCGCCCGGTAGCCGTGCGCCGGGCCGTGAAGGAGGTGGCCCCCCCCGCCCGGCCTGGGAGGCTTGCGCTGCGCGGCGTGCTATTTGGATCTCGCGGGTCGAAATTCGGTTGCGGCCCGCCCTGCCCCGATCTCGCTTCTGACAAAGCGCGAAGCAGGCGAACAGGGCGTGTCGCAAACTGCGGCGTTGACGGTTCATTAGCCACGTCGGCCGACTTTGCCGCTTCCCGTTCGGGGGCAACCATGATCCTGTCCGCCATCGCTGCCAAGCTGAAGCGCCGGTCGAAGGACGACTGCAAGGGCCGGCACTTTGAGGGTATTCATGCGGTGAGGGCCGCCTTGTGAGCATGTGGGGGCGCGGGAGACACTGTGTTTATGGATAGCCATAAGCACAGTGTCTCCCCCGAGCGTCTCGAGGTCGTCGAGATGGGTCGCCGACGCCGATGGTCGGAGGACGAGAAGCTCCGCGTCGTGATGGAAAGCCTGGCGGCGCCCCGGCTGGTGTCGGCGACGGCTCGGCGGCACGGGATCTCCCGCTTCCAGCTTCTGGCATGGCGCCGCGCGTTGAAGGTCGAGGGTGTCGCGGGCAGGCCGGCTCCGACCTTCGTGCCCGCCGTGCTGGTGCCCGAGCCGGCCGCCGAAACCAAGCCGGTCGTGCGGAGAACTCGGCGGCAGGCTGCTCAAGGCCGCATGGTGATCGAGGTGGGCCGGGGCCGGCGCGTGGTGGTGGACGGCGCCG
>CAXUCF010000527.1:0-2149 GCA_964249275.1 uncultured Lichenihabitans sp. | reverse complement strand
GCCCTCGACCCGGCCGCACAGGCGGCGCGGCTCTTGTTCGTCCGGGGCGAAGGTGACGCAGACGCCTGGAGCCATGAGCCGCCCCGTCCTGAGCGTCTGCCAGTTGGGCACAGGCAGCAACGCGCTCCGGCTCAGGCCATCGTGCCACAGCAGCTCTTGCCAGTACAGGGCCTCCAGGTCGCGGGCAACCCGGTCGGCGGTCGCCGCCGTCTCGGCCTCGATCGCGCGATGGGTGTCGGCCAGCCCCCATCCGACCGTGCACGCCAGGCAGACGGCCACGACGCCGCCAAGACGCAAGACGAGGTGGAGGAACAAAGACATGTCATGGCTCCGGCCCGTTCGATGGGCTCGTCCGAACCATGGCCGGGGTCCCAGGCATTGAACAGTGGCCAGTCACCCGATCGGGCAAAATGCCCGGCTGTCCTCGGGCATGATGCCCTTTCAGCCGATACGCCATGCGGGCAGCGTGGGGTTACGGGCATGATCGCATTCACCGCCCCGACGAACAGGGGAGCACCGGCTGTTGGCGCGTGACGTTGGAATGGGGACGGCGGCGCAGCGGCCGCCTGCACTTGCAAGCCGCACGCCGCTGCAGCATTGGCTGATCTTCACGGGCCTCAGCGTGTTCGGCTTCGTGCTCCTGTGGCACTTCGGCCTTATCCGGCGGATGGTGGCCGCCGACCGCACCTTCATCTCGACGTTCATCGTGCTGCTTTATGTCGGGACGACGCTGCATTGCCTGTGGCGGACAAGTGCCGTGTCGCGCGAGGACGACGCCGCACATCAGGCGGCACGGATCATCGCCAACGGCGAGCGCGGCATCACGGTGGTCGGCAATGCGGTGAGGGTTGGCGGTTCGGACGAACTGCCGGGGGGGCTGGTTGCCGGGCATATACGCGATCTCGCGCTCAAGGCCGATTTCCAGGGCGCGCGGCAGCTGGACCAAACGCTGCTTCTGCGCGGGCTGGCCGCTCGCCTGCGCGGCTCGAACCAGTTCGGCGGCTTCGCCAGCGACACGCTGATGAAGCTTGGCCTGGTCGGCACGATCGTCGGCTTCATCATGATGCTGTCGCCGATCGCCGGCCTCGACCCGGGCGACCGCGGGGCGATCAAGTCGTCGATGGCACTCATGAGCGACGGCATGGCGGTGGCCATGTACACGACGCTTGCCGGGCTCGTCGGGTCGATCCTGGTGAAAATCCAATACTACATGCTCGACAACGCGACCGGCAGGCTGTTCGCCTTTGCAGTGCGCCTCTTGGAAGTCCATGTCGTCCCCGCTCTGGAGCAGCGGTCGAACAAGCCAGGATGAACGACGACCTCGACTTCTCCCCGCGCGAGGACGCGTTCGATCCGTTCGGCGTCATGCTGTTCAAGGCGATGCAGGTGCTGGCGTTCTTGTTCTTCATCGCCCTGCTCAGCATCGCCCCGGACGCCAAGGAGGGGAAGGTGGACCCCAAGGCCGAGTTCCTGATCACCATGAGCTGGCCGGACAATCACCCCGACGACCTCGACCTGTTCGTGCAGGACCCGATCGGCAACATGGTCTGGTATCGGCGCCGCGAGGCAGGCTTCATGGTGCTCGACCGCGACGACCGCGGTGGGGCCAACGACTTCATCATGGTGGGGGCCAAGAAGGTCCTGTCGCCGATCCGGCAGGAAACCGTCAGCATCCGCGGCATCGTCGCCGGCGAATACACGGTGAACGTCTACCAGTTCGCGGCGCTGACGGGAAAGCCGGTCCCGGTGTCGGTGCGGGTCGAGAAGCTCAACCCCACGGTGCAGGTCGTCCACTACGACACGATCTATCTCGATCACGGCGGGGCAGAGAAGACGGCAGTCCGCTTCGTCGTTGCTGGGGATGGCAAGGTGACGGACGTCAACCAGGAGCAGAAGCCGCTGGCCCGAAGGCTGCGCGACCCACGCGACGTGCAACCTACTGCCAAATAGGCCGACGATGACCCTGCAAGCCGAGATCCTCGGCCTTTCCGCCGCCTACGCGCTGCTCGGCACTTTGGTCCTATTCGGCGTGGCGCGGTCTGGATGGCCCTGGATGCTCAAAACGGGAGCGATCGTGCTCACCAGCGCGTTCTACGTGTTCGTGTTCCTCCGGACTGAGGGCCTACTCGGTTGGTCATCGGCGACAGCC
>CAXUCF010000526.1:675-2181 GCA_964249275.1 uncultured Lichenihabitans sp. | reverse complement strand
CTAGAGCATTATCCGATCAGTCTGCATCGTAGCCTGCGGCCCTGAACATGTTGGCGCACTCGGCTGGCGTGATGAGGTCGACGAGGCGGCCGATGGCGGCCCACAGGCTCTCAACAGTCCTCTCGGCCGCCTTGCGCAGCAACGCCTTCAGCTTGGCGAAGGCGTTCTCGATGGGGTTAAAATCGGGACTGTAGGGCGGCAGGTGGAGCAGCTTGGCGCCGGCCGCTGCGATCAAGGCCGCCACGCGCGGTCCCTTGTGGGCTGGCAGGTTGTCCAGGATCACGACGTCGCCGGGCCGCAGTTCGGGGACGAGCACGCGGGCCACGTAGGTTTCGAAGGCGAGGCGGTCGAGCGCGCCGTCGAGCACAACGGGCGCCACGATGCCTCGCAGGCTCAGGCCCGCGGTCAGGGTGGTGGTCTTCCAGTGACCGTGCGGCACGCCCATGCGCAACCGCTGTCCGCGTGGGGCACGGCCGCGCGTGCGCGCCATCCTGGTCGAGGTGCCGGTCTCGTCGATGAAGATCAGCCGGGCGGGGTCGAGGTCGAGTTGGCCGTCGAACCACGCCTGGCGCGCCTTCTGGACGTCGGCCCGGTCCTGTTCGGCCGCGTGGGCCGACTTTTTTTGAACGTGATGGCGCGCCGGTGGAAGAAGCGCCACAGGCCGCCATAGCCGATCGCGACGCCACGCTCGCACAGGGCCGCCCGGAGTTCGTCGAGGGTGATGTCGCGCGCGGCCTCGTAAAGCTGCAGGATCAGCGTCCCGTGCGCTTCGGTCCCCTTCGACCGCTGGTCCCCGCCCATGGCGCGCGCCTTGGCGCTCCCCGTATCGCGCTCCAAGGCCCGCCAGCGGCTCACGCTGGCGGCGCTCACGCCGAAGCGCTCGCCCGCCTGCCGGTGGCTCAGCCCCGACGCCACGGCGGCCAGCACGCGGCGGCGCAGATCCAGCGACAGCGGTGTGGTCATGCGGGCCGGCCTCCATCCGGCTCGCACTTGGAATCACATCACCAACGCGCCCGCAAACCCACCACGATTCACACCGCTCGGATGATGCTCTAGAATCTGTCAGGCGGTTTTAGAACCATAGCCTGCGTGGCTGATATAGGCGGCGCATTCCTCGGGTGAGAACAGGTCGAGCAAAGTGCCAACCTTGCGCCACGCCTCCTCAACGGTGCGCGTATCCGCTTTTCTGAACAAAGTCTTGAGTTTGGCAAAGACCATCTCGATGGGGTTCAGGTCGGGACTGTAGGGCGGACTGAGGTTGCCCCGTTTCTATGGCTCTTGCTCACTTTGCGTGGATGGCGGCCGATTGACTCGGATCGGTGACGGCCCGTGCGCGCGATCCCACCATGGACGGCATGCACGTCCCTTTTTCCATCCCTGAGTGCCGCATCGGCAGCACCATTGAGCAGGGCTCGAACCATCTCACGATCAACGTCGTGCCTGACACGGAGCCATGCCGCTGTCCCGCGTGCGATCAGGTGAGCCGGTCCGTTCATAGCCGCTACC
>CAXUCF010000526.1:0-665 GCA_964249275.1 uncultured Lichenihabitans sp. | reverse complement strand
GCGGAATTGAGGTCGCCGGACTCTCGGCCCTGCTGGGCGTCGGCGAGGAACGCCCGCCTCAGCTCCATCCCCCGCTCGAACAGCCCCCGGAACTCGGCCATGTCCACGAGGTCGACCGAGGCGGCCCTCAGCGCACGGCGCAGATCGCCGCTTCATCGACGTCGAGGTAGTCGACATGGCTCCGCTCACTATGACAAACACCGATCAGCTGTGCTGCGTCGAGTAGCTTGTATAGCCGTAGGCGTCTTGGTAAGTGCGTTGTGTATAGTAACTCGAGTCCGCAGGAATAGTACGCCCTTCATAGGTTGTATTGTCGCTGGTGAAATAGACCCCACGGTAAGACCCATCGAAATAGCCCTCGGCAGTGGTGGCTACGGTGTGAAGGTAGCCAAAGGCGCCCTCTTGTTCGGAGTAACTTTTTTGCGTGGTCTGCAACGTTTGAAATGGATTATAACTGTATGCATATCCTCCATACCCGCTGCTCGGCGAGTAATTATAATGTACCTGCTCATCCCTCTTGGCCACAGGCCTGGTGATCGCGCGCGGAATGGCGGCTGCGGGCCAGGCTTGACGGTTCGCTTGAAGCGGGATTCAACCTTCGAATGGTCGTTCCGCCCCTGCCTGATCTGACGACGCTGAACCACGCGCAGAAGGACGCCTTGATC
>CAXUCF010000525.1:0-2184 GCA_964249275.1 uncultured Lichenihabitans sp. | reverse complement strand
TTCCGCGGTAGGGCCGTCCTGCAACCGTGAGGCTGAGTTATCGGGTCCGCCGGGCCTGTCTGAAGATCGCGGGGTCACCCCGTTCCAGACAGGAGCAACCCCGTGAGCATCAACCCGAACGCCGTCAGCCCGCTTCGCCGCTGCATGATCGAGGACATGACGATCCGGCGCTTCACCGAGAAGACGCAGGGCGACTACATCCGGCACGTCAGGGCCTTCGCGGCCTTTCTCGGCCGCTCCCCGGAGCTGGCCGAGCCCGAGGACCTGCGCCGCTTCCAACGGCACATGGCGGCCGGCGGTGCCAGGCCCGCAACGATGAACGCCGCGGTGTCGGCCCTGCGGTTCTTCTTCCAGGTCACGCTGGGCCGTGCGGGCTTCGGCGCGTGCCTGGCCGCGACGCGCTCGCCCGAGCGCCTCCCCGTGGTGCTGAGCACCGACGAGGTGGCGCGGCTGCTCGGCTGCGCCCCGGGGCTGAAGTACCAGGCGGCGCTGAGCGTCGCCTACGGCTGCGGCCTGCGGGTGTCGGAGATCATCCACCTCAAGGTCGCCGACATCGACAGCGCCCGCATGCTGATCCGGGTGGAGCAGGGCAAGGGCCGCAAGGACCGCACCATGATGCTGTCGCCGGACCTGCTCGACATCCTGCGGGCTTGGTGGCGGGTGAAGCGGCCGCGGGGCTGGCTGTTCCCGGGCCAGCAGCCGTCCGAGCCCCTCACGGCGCGCCAGCTCAACCGCGTGGTCCACGCCGCCGCGACAGCGGCCGGGCTCACCAAACGCGTGTCGATGCACACGCTCCGGCACAGCTTCGCCACACACCTGCTCGAACGCAAGACCGACATCCGCGTCATCCAGGTGCTGCTCGGCCATCGCAAGATCGACACCACGGCGCTCTACACCCGCGTGGCCCTGAACACGATCCAGGCGGTGGAAAGCCCGCTCGCGCACCTCCGGCCCAAGGCACCGCCGCCGACCTGACGGGCCGGCCGCCATGGCGCGGCCCGCCCTGGAGATCGCCGACATCCTGAACCGGCACGGCGACGACGACCTGTGCCGCCACGCCGGGCATCTGAGCCTCGGCCAGCTCAAGGTGATCTCGGCCATCCGGGCCTGTCGCACCGCAGCGCTCGGCGGCCACGTCGCGCGCTGCACCGACTGCGCCCACACGGCCGTCAGCTACAACTCCTGCCGCAACCGGCACTGCCCGAAATGCCAGGGCGCGGCCGCGCGCAAGTGGCTGGCCGAGCGCGAGGCCGATCTGCTGCCCGTGCCCTACTTCCACGTGGTGTTCACCCTGCCGGCACCCATCGCCGCCATCGCGTTCGCCAACAAGGCCCCGGTCTACGACCTGCTGTTCAAGGCCGCGGCCGAGACCGTCACCACGGTGGCGGCGGATCCGAAGCATCTGGGCGCCCGCGTCGGCCTCACCGCCGTGCTGCACACCTGGGGATCGGCACTGACCCACCACCCGCACGTGCACATGATCGTGCCGGGCGGCGGCCTGTCGCCCGACGGGACGCGCTGGATCGCCTGCCGCCCCGGCTTTTTCCTGCCGGTGCGGGTGCTGTCACGCCTGTTCCGCCGGCTGTTCCTGGACGGGCTCCTGGCCCTGCATGCGGCCGGCCGCCTCGCCTTCTTCGGCGAGGCCGTCGGGCTGGCCGACCGCGACGCCTTCGCGGCCCACCTCGCACCCCTGCGCAAGGCCGAATGGGTGGTCTACGCCAAGCGTCCCTTCGGCGGCCCGGAAGCCGTGCTGGCTTACCTGTCGCGCTACACGCACCGCGTCGCGATATCCAACAGCCGCCTGATCCGGAGCGACGAGGAGGGTGTCACCTTCCGCTGGAAGGACTACCGCGCCCGCGGCAAGGCCGAACGCCAGGGCTGGATCAAGACCATGACGCTGAAGGCGGACGAGTTCATCCGCCGTTTCCTGATGCACGTGCTGCCGAGCGGCTTCCATCGCATCCGGCACTACGGCCTGCTGGCCAGCGGCACCCGGGCCGTCGCCGTCGCCCGCGCCCGCGAACTCCTCGCCGTGACGCGCTCGCCGGACCGCCCCGACCGGAAGGCCGAGGACCGAACCGAGGAGCCGTCCCGGGAGCTTCGCCCGTGCCCGTGCTGCGGCGGGCGCATGCTGATGATCGAGACCTTCGAGCGCGGCGGCGCGCCGCGTTCGCGGCTCCCTTC
>CAXUCF010000524.1:495-2192 GCA_964249275.1 uncultured Lichenihabitans sp. | reverse complement strand
CAGTTGGGAGAGCGCTTCAATGGCATTGAAGAGGTCGTCGGTTCGATTCCGTCTGGCTCCACCAATACTGCAGCGCTCGTAATATGTCAGTTCTGCGATCTTCCGTACCCACCGTTCGAGTGTCGTCCAGCCGGTGTTCCGGGGCGGGAACATCCGCCCGGCCCCGCCCGTAAATTGCCAAGCCGCTGACGCGCTGCTCCGACTTCGGCAGCGAAAGGCCGAGACGCTGCGGAACTCCTTTGCACGTCTGAACAAGCTCGAAGATGGCTCTCTCCTTTCATCAAGTCTGCCGCGGGTCAGCACGGGATTTCTGAAGCGGACCTGAAGCGACTTCCGTTGCCGATCCTCCCTGAAGCTGAACAACTTGCAATGGTGCGTCGCATCGAGTCCGCCTTCACCTGGATCGACCGCCTCGTCAAGGAGGCGACCAGCGCCCGCAAGCTGATCGACCATCTCGATCAGGCCGTGCTCGCCAAGGCGTTCCGCGGCGAACTCGTGCCGCAAGACCCGAACGACGAACCCGCCAGCGCGCTCCTGGAGTGGATCAGGGCCGAGCGGACCGCATCGACCTTCTCCCGCTCGCGCGAGAAGGTCGCCCGGCGGAGCCGGGTCGGATGAGGGAACCAGGGGCGGGGGCGCCTTCCCTCATCCGTCGCCGCTTCGCGCCCCCACCTTCTCCCGCTCCCGGGAGAAGCGACAAGGCGGTCGGCGTCGCGGGGAGGGCGCTCGCGCCGGATGCGGATCGTGTCATCGGGGCTTCGGAATGAGCGGACCGCGCCTTTACAACATCTATTGCGACGAAAGCTGCCACCTGGAGCACGACGGCGTTCCCGTCATGGCCTGGGGCGCGGTGACGTGCCCTGCCGGTGAGGCGCATGCCATCGGCGAGGCGATCCGGGCGTTGAAGGCCAAGCAGGGGTTGCGCCTCGGCTTCGAAGCCAAATGGACCAAGGTTTCGCCGGCCAAGGCGGGCTTCTATCTCGCTCTGATCGACCTGTTCCTTGCCGACGATCGCCTCCGCTTTCGTGGGCTTCTGGTGCCCGACAAGAAGCGGCTGGATCACGCGCGCTTCGATCAAAACCACGATGACTGGTATTACAAGATGTATTTCACGATGCTGCGTCCGATCTTCTCCGCGCCGCATCGCTATCGTATCTATCTCGACCTGAAGGACACGCGCGGCGGGCCGAAAACCCGCAAACTGCATGACGTTCTGGCCAACAGCCTCTACGATTTCGACCGGCAAGCGATCGAGCGCGTGCAACAGGTCCGCTCGCACGAAAGCGAATTGTTGCAGATCACCGACCTCCTGACCGGTGCGCTCACCTATGCGAACCGGGGCCTCGACACCAGTTCGGCCAAGGCTGCAATTGTTGCAAGGCTGCGCGCCAGGCTCGGGCAGCAGGTGCTGTCGCGCACCTCCGCTTTCGCAGCCACCAAGTTCAACATTCTGGTGTGGCGGCCGCAGGAGGCGGGCGGATGACGCCTCCCGACTTGGTGCCGTTCGCTGCCTTCGGCGGAAACTGGAGCGCCTATGAAACCGAACTCCACCGCATCTTCCTCGCAGAGATCGTCGGCGGTGGTTTGCTGTTCCGGGGCGTTCGGATCAGTTGCCGCCGCCTGCCGGAAACGGCGGGGCGGTGGGCGTCGTTCTGGCATCTGGTGCAGGAAGGCCCCGTCGAGGACGACCGCACGCC
>CAXUCF010000524.1:0-485 GCA_964249275.1 uncultured Lichenihabitans sp. | reverse complement strand
GCCCGATCTGCGCCGGTGCGAGCGTCTTCGTTGGGTGCCCTGGGTGATCCGGAATGCGGCAGCACATCCCGAGATCGACGGATGGCGAAACAGGCGCGGCACGGAGGCCAACACGCTGCTATGGTTTCGCGAGGAATATCTCGTCGTCCTCACAGCGCGCCAGGGCTATTGGTTGCTCAAGACCGCGTATTGCACCGAGCAGCGTGGGCGCATCGAGAAGCTGCGCCGCGAGCGAGACGCCTTCCGTCATGCGAAACCCGATAACAACTGAGGCCGCCCAAGCGAACCGGGGCGGCCTCGAATGCTCGTCCTACACATGGCAGGTGAGACAGGCCGTATATGCGACGTTCAGTGCAGGAAGTCAAGAATTTGAGGTACACTCGGTGTGGAAATGACCGGTGAGGCAAGGGCAATTCGTTTCTCGCGTGGTTTTCCAGCAGGTGGCGTGCAGCCCGAAATGCCACCCCCGTCCCTCGCCCCCAACC
>CAXUCF010000523.1:1276-2195 GCA_964249275.1 uncultured Lichenihabitans sp. | reverse complement strand
TTTGTTAAGCATCCTTGCCGTAAAAATCTCTGCAGTTGGTGAATGAAACGTGAGTGCGGCCCGGTCGAGCGGGTCCGCCCCGCCGCCGAAGAGAGTGAACCCCGATGCTGATTCTGATCGACGACCGGGAAATCGTGGCGGTCGGCTACGCAGGCGGATTCAAGACCGAAGGCGTTTGCTCGACGGGTTTCTGCCCGACCGACTTCAAGGGTTGGGTCGAGACCGTGGCGGAGGACGACCTCCTTGCCGTCGAGGCTTTCCTGATCGGCAACTGCCGCGACCGTGCGGACTATCCGGGCTGGATCCGCGAGCGCTCCGGCGCCCCGATCATCGCGATCAACGAAACGCAGTCGCTCGAACAGACGCTCGACCTCTTCGCGGCCGGTTTCGACGACGTGGTGCGCAAGCCGATCCACGTGCGCGAACTGCTGGCCCGCATCGATGCGATCCGCCGTCGCTTCGTGGCGGGCGCGAGCAAGAAAGACGATATCGCGGTCGGCGAGATCCGCGTGTTCTTCGACGGTCGCGACCCCGAGGTCCGCGGCGAGCCCTTCCAGTTGCCGCGTCGCGAGCGGCGCATCCTGGAATATCTCGTGAAGAACCGCGGGCGCCGCGTCTCCAAGACCCAGATCTTCAACGCCATCTACGGCATCTTCGACGAGAACATCGAGGAGAACGTCGTCGAGAGCCACGTCTCGAAGCTGCGCAAGAAGCTGCGCGCCAAGCTCGGCTACGACCCGATCGAGTCCAAGCGCTACCTCGGCTACTGCCTGGAGGACCCCGCGGGCGCCGCCCCGGCCGGCCTGTGGGACGGCGAGCAGGCGCACGTCGCCGGGCGGGCGCTGGTGGCCGCCGCGGGGGGAGGCGCTGCCTGGCGGGGGAGGCCGCCGCCGAGTGGCTCGCCGCAGCGGCGCGGTCG
>CAXUCF010000523.1:0-1266 GCA_964249275.1 uncultured Lichenihabitans sp. | reverse complement strand
CCTCGGCCCTGTGGGACGGCGACGCCGAGCCGTCGCGTCGCACCGCCGATCTCGTGGCCGACGCGGCTTGAGGTCGTCGCGGCGACGAGCGGGCGGCGGCAGGTCGATGAAATGATCACGGTCCTCTTGGTATGGTGGCACGCCACCCTCTCGGCGCTCGCCTGGACGGAAAGCGACCTCGACCGCGAGGTCCGCGAAGCTCGCGCCGTCTGTCGCGCCGCCATGAACGCGTGCGGGCCGTGGGAGCCGCCGCAGCGGAGATGAAAGGTCGCGAGGCCGGCCGGCCGATGGCGTCGGGCCGTCTTGACCCGCGACCCGCGACGCTCCATCTCACACCTGTTCCACGGAGATCCCCGGCAAGGGGCTGAGACACCGCTGGGCCCGCTGCGCATGTCGGCTGCTGTCGAGGTGCGCGACCCATCGGGCGGCGCGGAAATCCATCGAACCTGATCCGGTTTGCACCGGCGTAGGGATGGAATCCGGTTGCGCGCGACGCGGAACTGACCGGATGGCGCCCACCGCCGACGCGCTGTGTGGGAGTTCATGCCGATGGCGGGCGCGCCCGTCCTCTTCAACAGCCTGCGGGCCGCACCCCCCCTGCCCTCGCTCGACCCGGCATCGCTCGAGGTTCCGGCCAGGGTCGACGTCGCAGTCGTCGGGGCGGGCGTGATCGGGCTGTCGATCGGCTGGCGGCTCGTCCGCCGCGGCCTGTCGGTCGCGGTCCTCGATGCCGGCCGGGCGGGCGGCGGCACCAGTTCGGCCGCGAGCGGCATGCTGGCGGCCGGGGCCGAGCACGAACCCGGTGGTGACCCGCTGCTCGGGCTGGCGCGCGAAAGCCTGGCGCTGTGGCCGGACTTCCGCGACGATCTCGAAGCCGACGCCGGCCTCACCATCGACTACGCGACCGAAGGCACCATCGTCGTGGCGGTGGGCCGGGAGGAACTCGACCGCCTCAGGGCGCGCCACGGGCTGCAGTTGCGCGCCGGGCTCGACGCGCGCTGGCTCTCCGGAGCCGCGGTGCGCGACCTCGAACCCGGCCTCCGGCCCAACGTCACCGGCGGCATCTTCTGCCCCGGCGACCATCAGGTCGACCCGCGGCTCACACTGAAGGCGCTGCGGGCCGCTTTCGTGGCGCGCGGCGGACAACTCGTGGAGGGCGCAGCCGTGGAGCGGCTCGACATGGCGGCCGGCGCCGTTGCGGGCGTGATGGTGGCGGGCAGACTCTGCCGGGCCGACGCGGGCGCGTGGCCGTCGCGCAGGTCCCGC
>CAXUCF010000522.1:0-2197 GCA_964249275.1 uncultured Lichenihabitans sp. | reverse complement strand
CGCCGGAGGCGGCGGGGCCGCCTTCAACCTCGGCGAGGCCAGCGTGGTCCGGGCAACGGTGAGGCTCGGGTCCGGCGAAGTCGGTCACGCCTTGATCCTCGGCCGTGACGCCGACCACGCTCGCAGGGCCGCCCACCTCGACGCCCTCTGGCAGCGGCCGGAGTGGCGCCGTGCGATCGAGGAGGACTTCGTCGCGCCCTCGCTTGAATCAGAGGCCACCGAGGCTGCCCGCCGGGCAGAGGAGACCGAGGCGACCCGGGTCGACTTCTTCACCCTGGTCCGCGGAGAGGATTGATGGTCGTGGATGTCGCGGTCGTCGAGGGCGGCCTGGCCGATCCGGTATTCGGGGCTCAGGCGATCTTCCGCGCCACCCTGGGGGCCTTCGCCGAACCGGGAACGCTCGCGGAGTTCGGCCCGCTCGTGTCGGCCCCGGCACCCCTCGTGCCGGCCGCCGCGGCTCTGATGGCGACGCTCGCCGACGGCGCCACGCCGATCTGGATGAAGGATCCCGATGGCGCCGGCCGGGCCGCGGCCGCCTGGCTGCGGTTCCAGACCGGGGCGCCCATCGTGGCCGATCCCGCCGCCGCGGTCTTCGCGCTCCTGCCGGAGGACGACGACCCCGCGGCCTGGGGCCGCTTCGGCCTCGGGTCGCCCGATTATCCCGACCGGTCGGCAACGCTGATCCTGCCGGTCCGGTCGTTCGTGGGGGGCAATCCGCTGGTCCTCAGAGGGCCGGGCATCGAGACCGCCAGGGTGGTCGCGCCCGCTGGCCTGCAGGTCGGATTCCTCCCCGCCTTGGCGGCCAATCGCGCGCGCTTCCCGCTCGGTTTCGACCTCGTCCTCGTGAGCGGCACTGCGGCGCTCGCCCTGCCGCGCACGACCGGCATCCTGGAAGCCTGAGCCCGTGTATGTCGCCGTCAAGGGCGGTGAAACCGCCATCGCCAACGCCCACAGGCTGCTGGCCGACCGCCGCCGCGGCAATCGCGACGTTCCGGCATTGACGCTGGACCAGATCGTCGAACAGCTCGCGCTGGCGGTCGATCGGGTCATGGCCGAGGGATCGCTCTACGACCCGGAACTCGCCGCCATGGCTGTGCGCCAGTCGCGGGGCGACCTGATCGAGGCCATCTTCCTGCTGCGGGCCTATCGCACGACCTTGACGCGCTTCGGCCATACACTCCCGGTCGATACGGCGCGGATGCGGATCGAGCGCCGAGTGTCGGCGACCTACAAGGACCTGCCCGGTGGGCAATTGCTCGGTCCAACCTTCGACTACACGCATCGGCTGCTCGACCCCGACATGGCGGCCGACGCTCCGGTCGAGGCGCCCGAGCGCCGAACCGCGGAAGGCGACGGCGCCTGCCCGCGCGTGATCGACATCCTGGACCGAGACGGGCTGATCGAGGGTGACGACGAGGCGGACAACCGGCAACCGGACCGCGAGCCCGGCGACCTCACGCGCGATCCGGTCAGCTACCCCGTTGGACGAGACCTGCGGCTTCAGGCTTTGGCGCGGGCCGACGAGGGCTTCACCCTGGCGCTCGGCTATTCCACGCAACGCGGCTACGGCCGCGTCCACCCCTTCGTGGGCGAGGTCAGGATCGGCCTCGTCGACGTCGAGGTGGAGATCCCCGACCTCGGCTTTGCGGTGCGCATCGGCTCCGTCCGGCTCACCGAATGCCAGATGGTGGCGCAGTTCAAGGGCGGCCCCGACGATCCCCCGCGCTTCACCCGCGGCTACGGCCTCGTGTTCGGCCAATCGGAGCGCAAGGCCATGGCGATGAGCCTCGTCGACCGGGCACTGCGGGCCGACGAGTTCGGCGAAGAGCGCGACGCGCCCGCGCAGGACGAGGAGTTCGTGCTGGAACATTGCGACAACGTCCAGGCGACGGGCTTCGTCGAGCACCTGAAGCTGCCCCATTACGTCGACTTCCAGGCCGAACTCGACCTCGTGCGGCGCCTCCGCGCCGAGGCGGCGGCGCGCCCGTCCGGCGCCCTGCCGGAGGAGGCCCGATGAGCCGGCAGTCCGGTCCCGCCTACAACTTCGCCTACCTCGACGAGGGGACGAAGCGCATGATCCGCCGGGCGATCCTGAAAGGGGTCGCGATCCCCGGCTACCAAGTGCCGTTCGCGTCGCGGGAAATGCCCATGCCCTACGGCTGGGGCACCGGCGGCGTGCAGGTCACGGCCGCGATCC
>CAXUCF010000521.1:0-2207 GCA_964249275.1 uncultured Lichenihabitans sp. | reverse complement strand
GCGGTAGCCCAATCCCCCGTAACCGAAGCCGCGGTACCCGAAACCGCCGTAGCCGAAGCGACGGTACCCGAACCCACCGTAGCCGAACCGCCCGCGCCCAAATCCGCCGTAGCCGCCGTACCCGCCACGAAAACCGCCGTAGCCACCGCGGAAGCCGCCGAAGCCGCCGCGGAACCCACCCCCATGGATGAAGCGGCCGCCGCCGCCACCGAAGCCGCCGCGAAACGCTTGCGCCGGCTCCGTGGTGGCGATGACGACTGCGCCCAACGACACGGCAGCAACGCCGGCGACGGCAAGTTGCCGGAGCGAGCCGCCGTAAGAAAGAATTTTTCCGAACATCGAACTTCCGTCCTCGACGTCTATGAACGCACCCTCGCGCGATCAATGGATTACAAATCGCTAAGGTTCCAGATCTGCCCCCAACAACTATTCAGAAAGATCGCCGTTCATTTACCGTTCATCTAAGGATGAACCGCAGCTGAACAGCATAGGCAACAGATATGGATCAGATCGCCGCCACTGCCGTAACTTCGCCGTTCGGCCCTATGCGGCCGCGAAGGCCAGAGCGCCTTCCAGGACCTTCCGCAACGTGGCGCGCAGGGGCGCCGCAAAGTCCGCATCGTAAGAGTGAGGCCAGCATCCTTCGTCGACCGGGCCGAGCGTCTCGCGCATGTAGCCGCGGCAGGCCAGTTCCATCTGCACGGCATGGACCCCGCCGGCGGGGTTGCCGTATCGCCGCGTGATGAAGCCGCCCTTGAAGCGCCCGTCCGTGACGCGCGTCGCTCCGCCCGCGTCGCAGAGGGCCTCGACGCGGGCCGTGAGCGCCGGCGCGCAGGAGATGCCGCCGACCGTGCCGATGTTGAAGACCGGCAGGTCGCCCGCGAAAAGGCGCGGCACGCGCGAGCGGATCGCGTGGCCATCGTAGAGCACCACGCGGCCGTGCTCGGCGCGCAGCCGTGCGAGCTCCGCGCCCAGCGCGGCGTGATAGGGCGCGAAGAAGCGGCGGCGCCGGTCGGCGATCTCCTCCTCGCCGGGATGTCCACCTTCGCGATAGAGCGGCTCGCCGTCGAAGGACGTCGTGGGGCAGAGGCCGGTGGTGGCCTGGCCGGGATAGAGCGACATCCCGGAAGGGTCGCGGTTGACGTCGATCACGGTGCGGCACACGCCCGTGTGGACAATGGTGGCGTCGAGGTCGGCCGCGAAATCGTAGAGCCGGTCGATCCACCAGTCGACATCCTTGCGGGCCAGCCACGGCGACACGAGTCGGGCCTCGATATCGAGCGGGATGTCGACACCCGTGTGGGGCAGGCTGAGCACGAGCGGCGCCGCGCCGCGTCGCACCGTCAGCCAGGGCGGTTCGGTCGTCATCGGCCGCCCCTGATGCGGGAATGGAGCGGGTTGAAGCCCATGCGGTAGAAGAGCTCGGCTGCCTGCTCGGCGTTCCAGACCGCGAGGTCGCAGGCCTTGCCGGGCTCGATCGTGCCGATGTCGCCCAAGCGCCCCAGTGCCCGGCCGGCCTCGCGCGTGATGCCGGCGAGGCACTCGTCGACGGTCAGGCGAAACAGGGTCGCGGCCATGTTGCCGGCCAGCAGCAGGGATGTCAGGGGCGAAGTGCCGGGATTGCAGTCGGTCGCGACCGCCACGCGGACGCCGTGCTCCCGGAACAGCGCCACGGGGGGCGCCTGCGGTTCGCGGAGGAAATAATAGGCGCCGGGCAGCAGCACCGCGACCGACCCGGCCCGCGCCAGGGCGGCCGCGCCCGCGGCACCCGTATATTCGAGGTGATCGGCCGAGAGCGCGCCGTGCGACGCCGCGAGTTCGGCGCCACCGCCATCGCTCAACTGGTCGGCGTGCAGCTTCACCGGCAGGCCGAGCCTCGCCGCCGCGTCGAACAGGCGCCCGCATTGGGGCACCGAAAACGCGATGGTCTCGCAGAAGCCGTCGACCGCGTCGACGAGGCCCTCCCCGGCCAACACCGGCAGCATCTCGTCGCACAGCATGTCGATGTAGCGGTCGCGGTCGCCGCCGGCCTCCGGCGGCAGGGCATGGGCGCCGAGGAAGCTGGTCCGCACCTCGACGTCCCTCGCCCGACCGAGACGGCGCGCGGCGGCCAGCATCCGGCGCTCGCTCGCGAGATCGAGCCCATAGCCCGATTTGATCTCGATCGTGGTCACGCCTTCGCCGAGCAGCGCGTCGAGTCGCGGCAG
>CAXUCF010000520.1:0-2214 GCA_964249275.1 uncultured Lichenihabitans sp. | reverse complement strand
GCTTCAGGGCGCGCCAGTCGTCCGTGAAAGCCGGCAGGAATTCCTTGAAGAAGCGGAAGGTGTCGGGCACCAGCGGCACCACGTTCACGTTGCCGTTGGCGATCGTGTAGCCGCCGTCGAGGCGCTTGCGATAGGCGCCCTTGGAACACCAGAAGGCCGCCTCCGGACCGTTCTCGATCGGCGCCGTCCGCATCACGCTGGAGCGCACCTTGAGCTGCGGCAGGGTGATGCCGGCGTCCATCAGGAAGCGTCGCGACCAGGCGCCGCCGGCCACGACGGCGGCATTGCAGCGGATGCGGCCGCGCTCCGTCACCACGGCGGCGACCCGCCCGCCCGCGAGGGCGAGCCCGCGCACCGCGCAATCCGTGAGCACGACGGCGCCCTGGCGCTGCGCCGCGGCCGCGACGGCGGGTGCCGCCTTCTGGGGTTCGGCCCGCCCGTCGGTGGCGCAATACATCGCGGCCTTCCAGCGCTTGGAGCCGTTCGGCACGTGGCGGTCGAGTTCCGCGCCCGAGATCATCCGGGCGTCGATCTGGTAGGGGCGGGCGTGCTCGAGCCAGGTCTCGTATTTCGCCACGTCCGCGTCGTCGTCGCAGCCCCAGACGACGCCCGTGGTGCGGAAGCCCGTCTCAGCCCCGACCGTCTCGTTCATGCGCTCCCACATCCGGAGGCTCTCGACGATGAGCGGGATCTCGCGCGGGTCACGGCGGCCCTTGCGCACCCAGCCCCAGTTGCGGCTCGACTGTTCGCCCGCCACGTGGCCTTTTTCGCAGAGGGCAACCGACACGCCGCGTCCGGCCAGCGCCAGGGCCGTTGCGGTGCCGATGATGCCGCCTCCGACCACGACGACCTCGACGGCTTCGGGAAGCTCCGTATCGGAGCGGACGGGGTCGACCGGCGGGCCCATGTCGGTTCTCGCTTTCGGGGTCATGGTGAATGTCCATTGTCTTTGGCGTCAAGCCGCAATGGCGCGCGGCTCCGCGGAAAGAATTGGCAGCCATGGTGCGGGTTGCTCCGTGGCACGCGCAAGATGCGGGCATCGCGGGCGCCCGCGGCTCCGTCGGCCGCACCCATGGCCGGACGAGCCGCCCGCCCCTATGCTGGCTGGCGCGCCGCCGAGACTGCGGCGTTCCACGAACGGAGCCGCTATGACCGACGACCGGCGCTACCCTTCCCGGGCCATCGACCCCGCCAGGCTCGACAAGCTGGCCGAGGCGGCCGTCAAGGTCGGGCTCAGGCTGGAGGCCGGCCAGCCGCTGCTGCTGACCGCGCCGGTGGAGGCGCTTTCCCTGGTGCGGCGCATCGCCCACCACGCTTACGAGGCCGGTGCGAGCCTCGTCACGCCGCTGCTGACCGACCCGGAGGTCACGCTGTCCCGCTACCGTTCCGGGCGGGACGGGGGCTTCGATGCCGCCGCCGGCTGGCTCTACGACGGCGTCGCCAAGGCCCTGGACGGCAACACCGCGCGGCTCGCCGTGGTGGGCGACGATCCCATGCTGCTCTCGGGCCAGGATGCCGCCAAGGTGGCGCGCGCCAGCAAGGCCCAATCGGTCGCCTATCGGCCGGCGCTCGACAGGATTGCCGGATTCGCCGTCAACTGGACCATCGTAGCCTTTCCGGGCGCGGCCTGGGCCAGGCAGGTCTTCCCCGGCGACGAGGCGGACGTGGCCGAGAGGAAGCTCGCCGAGGCCATCTTCGCGGCGTCGCGCGTCGACGGGCCGGACCCCGTCGCGTCCTGGACGGCCCACAATGCGGCGCTCCGCAGCCGGACGGAGCGGCTCAACGCGCAAAGGTTCAGCGCGCTCCACTATGGCGGACCCGGGACCGACCTGACGATCGGGCTCGCAGACGGGCACGAGTGGCAGGGCGGCGCCTCCACGGCGAAGAACGGCATCACCTGCAACCCCAACATCCCGACCGAGGAGGTCTTCACGACGCCCCATGCCCTGCGCGTCGAAGGCTCCGTCAGCAGCACCAAGCCACTGTCCTACCAGGGCACGCTGATCGAGGGCATCGCGGTGCGGTTCGAGGATGGCCGCATCGTCGAGGCGCATGCGTCGCGCGGCGAAGAGGTGCTGAACCAGCTCCTCGACACCGACGAGGGGGCGCGGCGCCTCGGTGAGGTGGCGCTGGTGCCCCATTCGTCGCCGATCTCGCGGAGCGGGCTGCTGTTCTTCAACACGCTGTTCGACGAGAACGCCGCCTGCCACATCG
>CAXUCF010000519.1:0-2228 GCA_964249275.1 uncultured Lichenihabitans sp. | reverse complement strand
CCACGGGACCGCGGAACCGGACCCTCACAGCATCGCGCCCGGCGCCTCAGCGACCCCGGCTAGCTTGGAGGAGAACTAATGTACCGCACTGCACTCCGCAAGGCGAAAGCCCGGCGCGGGCCGGTTCGCCACAGGGACCGGGCGTCGCGCGACATTCGATCGCCGCACGCTTCGGCCCGCGACCGCGTCGTCCGCCGGCCCGCCGTTCGCGCTTCCTCCCGAGCCGTCATACGACATCGGTCAGGCGGCGCGGACCGCTGCTCCGGATGCCGGCGCGTTCGACGGGAAACCCTGTCACAACAGGTCGGCGAGCGGGTTGGGCACCTGGTCGGCGCAGAACGCCTGCCCGGTTACCTGGGACGGGTCGGCTTCCGCGCCGTCGAGGGCCGCCGCGAAGCCCGCCAGGGCCGCGTTGAAGGCGGCGAAGCGCGCTTCCCGCTGCGCAGGGTTCGAGGGCGCGCTACGGCTGTAGAGGGCCGCCGCGTCCTGCAGCCGGCCAAACGCTTCCTCGACCTTCCAATCCGGCTCGATCTTGACGAGCATGGTTTCGCGCAGGGCTTGCGTGTTGGCCCGCAACCCCTTGATCTTGGCCGGCTTCGCGGTTTCGTCGTCCGCCGCGGCCTGATCGTGGAACCTGACCAGTTCGGTGGCGAAGGTCATCATCATATCCCGCTGTCTCCTGCCCCGGTCTGCGTGGGAAGGGCGTGTTTCGGCTCCCGAGGGTTAATGGGCCGTGTAAGACGGCCGATGCAGCGGCCGATCCGCCGGGCAGCGGAGCGGCGTCGGTCCATCGAGCGCCCAGGCCGGAGGAGATGGAACCCGCCCGACCGCGACGACGTCGAAACCCACGACGGCCGCGCTCCCCGGACACGATGCGGGCGCCGCTGCACGGCCGCGACACGTCGCCGGCCACGGTCGGCACCGATGGAGGCGCGGTACGCTTCGCCCTGTCGGTCCGCCGCACCTGGCGGCCGGCCTTCACGGGGAGCTTTCCCGGCCGCGATCGAGGCTCAGGGTTTCGTCGGCGGCCTGAGGCGGAGATGCACATCGCCGCCGCCGAGCAGGCGCACGCCCTGGTCGTAGACGCCGCGGCACGGCGCGCTCAGCAGGCGGCGCTTGCCCAGGATGCAGGACAGGCCGTGGTCCTTCGCCGCGAGCGCGTTCGGGCACAGGCGGAGCGCCTGGCCAAAACACATCATCGCGGATTGACGCAGGACAGGCGGGATCACGATCTGGGGGGCCGCGAAGACCGGCGAGGGAATCGCGAGGGCGACGGTCAGACAGACGATGAAGCGCATCGCCATGGGATAACGCTTGTCCTGCCGCCCGGGCAAGCCTCGCCGGCGACGGAGGTCGCACCCGAAAGGCTCGAACGTCGTGAGGGCGGAAACCTGTCCGGGATTTCCCGCCGAAGGTTCGGTTCTCTCGGCTTTCCGTCGTCAAGGCCGGCATGTCTGGACGACATCATCGGCCAGGACAGGATAGCTTGGTCGGAGTGAGAGGATTCGAACCTCCGACCCCTAGTCCCCCAGACTAGTGCGCTAACCGGGCTGCGCTACACTCCGACACCGCGATGCGGTAGGGCCGTATATGATGTTCGGGCAGCGGCCGCAAGCCCGAAGGCGGACCATGCCGCTGAAAGTCCGGCGGAACCGCCCGGACCGTCGAAACTGCTGCGGCTCGCCTTGGCTCGCAGCTACAGCTCTAACCTCTTGTTGTTGCGAGAGTCTTCACGCGACCAAGTGGCTCCACCTGATCGCGATCTGTTCTAGTGCTCGACGCGGTTGGCATCGACGACCGGCGGGGCGAGGCCGTTCAAAGCCGCGGAGGCGAAAGCCGTCACAACATCCTCGGCATGTTCGAGCAGGAGCGCCACGTCCATGACGCGCAAGCGCAGGGCCTCCTCCCGCACATAGATGATCATCCGATGCAGCATCTCGATGCTGCCCTCACGATTTTCGCGCTCGGTCATGTCCCGCCCCCATGCGTTCGACTTCGAACATCCCACCGCACATCGTTTCCGGCGCCGACCGGCGTCCGAGCGCAGGACGGCCAGCCATGATACGTCCAGTTTAACGGGATTCATTTTTCGCTCAGGGGCAGCGCCGTCGCAACTCCTATTGTGCGGTATACGTCCGATTCGTGCCGTCCGTCGCCGAAACACAGCATAGATGGCTGTCCAGCGACGATCGAAAGCTGAACAGCGAGGTCCGCAGACTACCGAAACC
>CAXUCF010000518.1:0-2232 GCA_964249275.1 uncultured Lichenihabitans sp. | reverse complement strand
CCTCCGTGTAGATCACCTGGGCGCCGCGCCGGATCGCAGCCAGTTGGAACGACATGCGGGTGCGGGTCGAGGGCTGGTAGAACAGCATCACCACGGTCTCGTCCCGGAAGAGCGGCGCAGGCCGCGCATCGATGAGCCGTGTGGTCCGCTCGGACAATTCGGCGAAGATGTCGGGCGTGAAGATCTGGGCTTCGAGGATGGATCGTCCCTTGAGCGACATGTCGGACCCCGCGGCTCGCACCAGGATGCCGCCCCGTCTGCCACGCCGCGGCGGAAAAGGACAACACCGGCCAGGCGCAATGATGCTTGCGCGGCGGTGTACCGCCGATCGAGCGCGGTGCAAGGTCAGGTCGCGGCGGCATCCATCGCGGCGGCCAGCCGCGGCCAGTCCTTCTTCGGCGACCAGACCACGCCGAGGCGCGCCACATCGTCGGCTACGGCCGGGTCGTCCTGCGCATGTTGCGCGAAGGGTTTGCGCACCACGGCCACCACGGGCAGCACCAGACCGGGGCGCGGCTCGTAGGTCTCGTCGACGGCGATCGAGCGATTGAGGAAACACAGGATGCCGGCCACTGCGGCCCCGTGATCTTCGATCAGCGCCACGAGCTTCGCCGTCGTGCTGAAATTGTTGCATACATCCTCGACGATGAACCAGCTCCGCCCCGGCTCTGGCTCGTGCCGGCCGAACACCATCTCGGACGCCTCGCGCGAGGTCGCGGAGCCGATCGCAGTGATCCGCTTCTCCGGGTAGATGTAGCTCCTGCCGGCATCGAGCGCCAACTGATAGGCGAAGGCTTTGCCGCCTTCGGGTGCCCCGATGAAGCCCGCGCAGGCGGCAACGGCCCCGTCGAGGCCTCGCGCCCGCAGCATCCTGCGCATGTGCCACGAGAAGACCTGCAGCAGCGCCGGCCTGCGCTCGGCCTTGGCAAAATTGACGTAGACGTCGCCGACGAACTGGCGTCCGTCGCGGTCGCGCCCCGCGTAGCCGACCAGCGGGCCGCGGCGCTTCCCGTCCAGTCCGCGCGGGCATTCGTAGCAGGCGCCGGCCCGTCGCATCAGGTCGATCGGATCCGCCCCGTCAGGGATGGCGCCGTCTGTCGGCACGGCGCGGGTCAAAGGCAGATCTCGATTTGGCGGTTGAGCCGCATGGTTTCGGCGCGGGCCGCCTCAGCGAAACCGTCGCCGTTCGACGCATAGATGATGGCGCGCGAGGCGTTGATGATCATGCCCCTGCCCTTCACGTCGCGCCCTGCCTCGACCGTGCGGCGCAGGTCGCCGCCCTGGGCCCCGATGCCGGGGATGAGGATCGGCATGTCTCCGACGATGCGGCGCACCTCGGCCAGTTCCTCGGGGTAGGTGGCGCCGACCACGACCGCGCAATTGCCGTTGCCGTTCCATTGTTCCGCGACGTGCCGTGCCACGACGCGGTAAAGCGGCTCGCCGTCGATCCGCAAATCCTGGAACTCGCCGCCGCCGGGGTTCGAAGTGCGGACCAGAACGATGACGCCCCGGTCGGCACGGTCGAGGAACGGCGCGAGCGCGTCGCGGCCGAGATAGGGGTGCACCGTGACGGCATCGGCACCGAGCCGGTCGAAGGCGTCCTCCACGTAGCCTCGATTGGTGGAACCGATGTCGCCGCGCTTGGCGTCATAGATGACCGGAACATCGGGCGCCACGACCTCGATATGGCGCATGACGGCGCCAAGCGCCGCCAAGCCGGGCGCTCCGAAGCGCTCGAAGAATGCGGCATTGGGCTTGAACGCGCAGGCGATGTCGGCCGTGCCGTCCACGATGGCGGTGCAAAAATTCGTGACCGCGATGGCCCGCGCGGCGTCATCGGGGTTCGATCCGGCCGCGGCCCTCACGGATCCGGGCAATCTGTCCCAGTCGGGGTCGAGCCCGACCGAGACGAAGAGACCGCGGTCCCAGCGCGCCTCGAGGCGTCCCCGGAAGGTCCGAGCCGACCCGCTCCCGGCCGTCACGCGGCGCGCCTCTCCACCGCTTGAGCCCCCGTCCTGCGGGCGAGATCACGTTTGACGATCCGGGTCGGCGCCCAGGGGGTTCGGAGGTGGATCGCCCCGTAGCCGACAGCGCGCGCGCCGAGCGCCCGGACCCGGTCGAGGTCGTCGTATTCCATGATGCCCGGCGCGATCACCGGCAGGGCGCCGTCGGCCGCCAATTCGCGGACCGCACGCCAGTTCATCGCCTGGGCCGGGCGCCCCGATACGCCCC
>CAXUCF010000517.1:0-2237 GCA_964249275.1 uncultured Lichenihabitans sp. | reverse complement strand
CGCTCGCGGGGTGGGCGGCGAACCTCGACATGGACTGCTTCGTGTGTTTCGTCGATCGCAAGCCGGACCACGGCTCCCCGCACGCAGAGTACATCCGCGTGATCGCCGAGGCTTCCTTCGTCCTGAGCAAGGCGTCCGAGTCGTCAGAACCGGCCTGACCGAGTTGTGGCCGAAGGCACCGGCGGTCTCACCTCAACGAGCGTCGAACTCGCGCTCCCAATCTTCGACCAGCACCCAGGCGTCCTGTTGTCGTGCGAAGCGCATCGTCGTGCGCCCGACAAGACCGCTATTTTGATCGAGTACGTCGACATGACAGATCGCCGACACACCCCTCACGACGCGCCTTCGAGCTCGCGCGTCGGCGCCGGCCGGCCCGCAAGCGAACAGCGTAATGCGCGTCGGGAAACGCCGGGGCTCCAGCGCGCTGAACCGAGGAAATACGCCTAGCAGGCCGTCCCGGCGCACCGCTGCGTCGACCGCGGCCTGAGCTTGCGCCTGCGTCGGGGTCTGTCTGCCAGCGATCGTGAACGGGGCAGGAGCGGTCGGATCTATCACGGGACCGGGCCGGATAGGAGCGGCGCAGCCCGCCAGTATCAAGACCGTACCGACGACGCCGACAGCTCTCGGGACGCAATCTTCCGTCGACCACCTGCGACGTCGATCATCAGACGGTGTCAAGCGCTCCTGGCGATCCGACCCGTTCATGGCGTGCCCTCTGGCGCAGGGTGGAGGGCCTTGAGCAGGACGACGTTAGGATGGGGCAGGTCGGGCGAGGCCCAGAGTCCGGTCCTGCCGCTCTTGGCCTGTGTCTCAGCCACGAGATACGCCGCGTTGACGGGCCGGCCGCTCGGGTAGAGCGCCGCAAAGGCGAAGCCGCTCGCGATGAGCGCCGTGCCGAGGTCGACGCGCTGCCGCCCGCCCGGCGAAGTGGTGTCGGCGTAGCAGACCACGAAGGCGGTGCCGACCTCGGGTCTGCGCGCGACGGGAGCGCATGAGGGCGACAGCGTGCGGATCAGGCCGGCGAGCATGGACAGGGAAGCGTCGCCGCAGTCCCGCTTGCGGCCGTCGGCTCCGGTGTAGGCCGTACCGCGTAGGCAGGCCTGCACGCCATAGAGACGATAGCGGTCAGACCCGATGCTCCACGCATCACCGGTCTCGAAGACCGCTCCGCGCGGCACGGATTGCCAGGAACCATTCCGTTTCCGAGCGAAGTCGGGCTCCGTGGCTGAAGCCGTGCCGGCCGCAAGCATGAGGCACAGGGCCAATTCCCTCGTCATGGTCAAAGTCCGACCCTGTTGCATTTCGGTCATAGCGCGCCCGAATGCCTCGCCTATAGTTAACGCGTTGTGTTTAGGCAATGCCCCTCGAACGAAACGAGCAGGCCCTTTGCGTAAGATAAACAGGACGATCGGGCCGCTGACGGCAGCCCTGGTGATGATTGCTCATGCTGTCGGCACAGCTCACGGGCAGGGCGGTCGCACTCTCGCCGTTGCGGTGGATGACGCGGGCGTGGCGCACGTCGGCCCTGCCCCTGATGCGGCGGTGCCGACCGCGGCGGCTACTGGACCTGTCCGGCCGCCATCAAATTCGGCATTGGCACATCTTGCCGAGCGAGAGGGCAGGGCGGCTGCACAGGCGGCCGCTTCTGATCCGGCCCATGGCGTCTGCCATCGGGGAGAGCCGCCGTCGCCCGCCGAAGCCGAAGCGCTGGTCAGGCGCATCGCGCAAGCTGAGGACTTCTACCCCGACTTCGTGCTCTCGGTCGCCCGAATCGAGAGCCATTTCCGGGCCGAGCAGGTCTCGCGCAAGGGCGCCGTCGGCCTGATGCAGCTCATGCCGGCGACAGCCGCGCGCTTCGCGGTCGACATCTGCGATCCCGCCGACAATGTCCGCGGCGGCGTCCGGTATCTGCGGATCCTGCACGATCGCTACCACAATCCGTTCTACATGCTGGCCGCCTACAACGCGGGCGAGGACGCGGTCGCACAGTACCGCGGTGTGCCGCCATTCCCCGAGACGGTCCGCTACGTCGCCGACGTGATCAACGACTTCTACACGCTGCCATCGCCCGGTATCGCAAGCGCCGCCCGCGCGGTGAGCGCGGCGGACAGTCCCGCCCGACATTCCCCAGCACGCCGGCCGACATCGGCTCCGTTATCCGCAGCCGCGCAACCCGAAGCTGGTTGGAGCCAGGGCTTCGTCATGCACGTGGAGAACTGACCATGTCACGCAAGAAC
>CAXUCF010000516.1:0-2243 GCA_964249275.1 uncultured Lichenihabitans sp. | reverse complement strand
ATGCCGGGAAGTCGGTCCACGATCAGTCGCCCACCGAGAGCTTCGTCGACCTCAATCGCTCCGGCGTCGCCCTGATGGAAATCGTCTCGCGTCCCGACATGCGCTCGGCCGACGAGGCAAAGGCCTATGTCACGAAGCTCCGCACCATCCTGCGTTACCTCGGCACTTGCGACGGCGACATGGAGAAGGGCAACCTCCGGGCCGACGTCAACGTGTCGGTCCGGCGTCCGGGCGAGGGCCTCGGCACACGCTGCGAGATCAAGAACGTGAACTCGATCAGGTTCATCGGGCAGGCGGTGGAGACGGAGGCGCGTCGCCAGATCGGCATCATCGAGGACGGCGGGACCATCCTGCAGGAGACGCGCTTGTTCGATCCCGGCCGAGGAGAAACCCGCTCCATGCGCTCCAAGGAGGAGGCACACGACTACCGTTATTTCCCGGATCCCGACCTGCTCCCGCTCGAATTCGACCAAGCTTATGTCGACGCGCTGGCGGCCGACCTGCCGGAACTGCCGGACGACAAGAAGGCGCGCTTCATGGCGGACTACGGCCTTTCAGCTTACGACGCAGGTGTTCTGGTCGCGGAACGCGACCTCGCCCATTACTACGAGCGCGCCGTCGAGGCCGAGCCGCGAGGTCGCGATCCGAAACTCGTGGCCAACTGGATCACCGGCGACATCGCGGCCTATGCCAATGCCAACAACCTGTCGGTTGCCTCCACCCATATCACGCCGGACCAGGTGGCCGGTCTGGTGGACCTGATTGCGGACGGCACGATCTCGGGCAAGATCGCCAAGGACGTCCTCCTGCTGATCGTCGGCGACGAAAGATCCGCGCTGCCGCGCGACATCGTCGAGCGGCACGGATTGAAGCAGGTGACCGACACCGGCGCGATCGATGCCGCCATCGACCGCATCGCCGCGGCCCATCCGGACAAGGTCGCCCAGGCGCAGGCCAAACCCACCATGCTGGGATGGTTCGTCGGACAGGTCATGAAGGCGACCGGAGGGAAGGCCAATCCCCAGGCCGTGAACGCCGCCCTGAAAGCCAGGCTCGGGCTCTGAACGGCCCCGAGCTGGCCCTTCACCCGGGCGGAACATGGCTCATGGTAACCCGTTCGATCGCGTCCCGCTGTCCCGGGTCAAGCGAAGCGCGATATCGTCGCGCGAGGGATGACGCCCGAGCCGATCACCAGGAAACCTGGCTCACTTGAGCGCCAGACATCCCCGTGAAAACTCCTTCCACGTACCCGCCGCGGTGCCGGCTCGCTTCATGCTGGACCACTGGTGGCCGCATTCGAGCATGCGGGCGCGTGCCGCCACGTTTCGCGAAGCGGGATCGGTCTCCGACGGTGCGGCTTGTCGGGCCACTGTCGCCTCCTGACCTCGAGGGCTGCCGGCTCCGGTCGGCGAGGGAGCTTGCTCGTGCACCGGCATCGCGGGCGCCTGCAATGAAGCCGCCCAGGACGCCATCGGCAAAACGCCCACGGCGAGACTGCAGAAGAGACCGAGGGACCGCCAGGTGTGGGGCCCACGAGGATGGCAGGAACCATCGCCCGCTACCCGTTCAGGCGAGCGGTATCCCCCACTCCGACGATGGATCATTCCGGTGGAGTCGCGGTTTCGGAGGCGGGAGAGGTCGAGGCCGTGCCGGCCTTGTGGGCCGGCGGCGTGGTCGCAGCCGGATGCACCGCATCGGCGGCCCCCACCGTCTTGGGTTCCTCACGGACCCACTTCTGGCCACCACACAGAATGTAGGCCACGCAGCCTTTCAGCTCGACCTGGTTCTTGTTCAACATCTTCAGCGTAGCATCGTAGGTCTTGCCGTTGGTCGGGTTATAGACGGTTCCCTTCCAGTTCTCGTCGTCGGGCTTCATGTTGATCAGTTGCATGCCGAGGAGCGGTCGCTTACGTTTCGACTCGTCCTCGTTTTCCTTGTCGAGCTTCAAGTTACCCTTGGCGTCCGACGGAGTCTTCATCCAGAAAACGCTGCCGCACAGCTTATCTGGGCCGCAATGCGTGATGTGGATCTGCGATTCGTTCTTCTCGGTGGCCCAATAGCCCGCGGGATCATCCGCAGCCCACGCCTGACTCGTGGCGAGGGCGACAACGCCCAAGCCCGCGAGAGCCGCCAGTGTAGTCGCCCTGCACATCATCAACCTATCACTCGTTAGCGGGAGCCGCGACGCTGGCGGAGACGGAGGGATTCGAACCCTCGATAGGGCTTTACAACCCTATAACGGT
>CAXUCF010000515.1:0-2246 GCA_964249275.1 uncultured Lichenihabitans sp. | reverse complement strand
TCGTCGCAGCACTACAGCGCCAAGGTCGCGGTCGGCGGCAAGGCCGTGTCGGACTATGACGTGCATCGCGTGCTCGAAGCCTCCTGCGCCACCATGGCGCGCCAGGGCCGGGCCGTGCTCCACTCGCTGCCGACCGGCTTCTCGCTCGACCGGACACGCTCGATCCGCGATCCGAAAGGCATGATCGGCGACGAACTCGGTGCCGACATGCACGTCGTGGGCTGCGATGCCGCCGCCGCCCGCAACCTGATGCTGGCGATCGAGCGCTGCCATCTGCAGATCGACGCTCTCGTGGCCACGCCCTATGCGGCCGGACTCGCCGTGCTGGCCGACGACGAGGCGGAACTCGACGTCGCCCTGATCGATATGGGTGGCGGCACCACCTCGGTCGGGATCTTCGCCGGTGGACACCTGGCCCACGTCGACGCCGTGGCGGTCGGCGGCAACCACGTCACTACCGATATCGCGCGCGGCCTGACCACGCGGCTCAGCGATGCGGAGCGGCTGAAGACGTTGCACGGGACCTGCATCGTCTCGGCTTCGGACGAGCGCGAAACCATCGCGGTGCCGCAGGTGGGCGACGAGCACGACCAGCCCAACCACCTGCCGAAATCACATCTGGTCCGGATCATCCGTCCGCGTGTCGAGGAGATCCTGGAGCTGGTCCGCGACAGGCTCGCCGCGGCCGGCTTTCCGGCCCATGCCGGGCGGCGGCTCGTGCTGACGGGCGGTGCCTGCCAGCTCACCGGCATGCCCGAGGCCGCCCGCCGCATCCTGTCGCCGCAGGTGCGTATCGGCCGGCCCCTGGGCATCCAAGGCCTGCCCGAATCCGCCAAAAGCCCCGCTTTCGCGGCCGGGGTCGGCCTGCTGATCTACCCCCAGGTGGCCAGCATCGAGCACTTCGAGCCGCGGCGGGACGTGCCCATGCAGGCGACCGGCACCGACGGCTACATGTCGCGCGTCAGCCGCTGGCTGAAGGATAGTTTCTGACAGAATTTCCGGGCAGCGGCGGCTGCCCGGTTCGGGGCGATGACAGCAATCGGGGCCGATGCGAGCGGCCCGAAGTGACGAGAGGCCAAGCGATGACGATCAATCTGAAACTGCCCGAACTCCGGGAATTGAAGCCCCGCATCATGGTGTGCGGCGTCGGTGGCGCCGGGGGCAACGCGGTCAACAACATGATCGTGTCGGGCCTGGTCGGGGTCGACTTCATCGTGGCCAACACCGACGCCCAGGCTCTGACCAGTTCCAAGGCGGAGCGCATCATTCAGATGGGCCTCCAAGTCACCGAGGGACTCGGGGCCGGCTCACAGCCCGAGGTCGGCCGTGCGGCCGCCGAGGAGGCCATCGAGGAGATCCGCGACCACCTCGCGGGAGCCCACATGTGCTTCGTGACGGCCGGCATGGGCGGCGGCACCGGAACCGGTGCCGCTCCCGTCATCGCCCGCACGGCGCGCGACATGGGTATCCTGACGGTCGGCGTGGTGACCAAGCCGTTCCAGTTCGAAGGCGCGCGTCGTGCCCGCGTGGCCGAGGCCGGCATCGACGAGCTGCAGAAGTCCGTCGACACGCTGATCTGCATCCCGAACCAGAACCTGTTCCGGGTTGCCAACGAACGCACCACCTTCGCCGACGCTTTCTCGATGGCCGACCAGGTGCTCTACTCGGGCGTCGCATGCATCACCGACCTCATGGTCAAGGAAGGTCTGATCAACCTCGATTTCGCCGATGTCCGCGCCATCATGCGCGAGATGGGCAAGGCCATGATGGGCACCGGCGAGGCCTCGGGCGACAAGCGCGCCATCCTGGCGGCCGAGGCCGCCATCGCCAACCCGCTGCTCGACGAAGTGTCGATGAAGGGTGCCCGCGGCCTGCTGATTTCGATCACGGGCGGCAACGACCTCACGCTCTACGAGGTCGATGAGGCGGCAAGCCGCATCCGCCAGGAGGTCGACGAGGATGCCAACATCATCCTGGGCGCCACCTTCGACTCGAACCTCGACGGCATCGTCCGGGTATCGGTGGTGGCGACCGGCATCGACCAGCCGCTCGGCATCAAGGACCTGAACAACGGGGAGCTGCGCATCGCCGAGGTCGCCCAGAAGCTTCGCGCCCAGACGGCGGCCCGTCAGGATGCCATCGCGCGCCCCGTGACGACGTCGGACTCCGTCCCATCCACCTACGACGCGACAGCGGCCGCCGCGCCCGCCCAGCAGTTTGCGGCCCCGCAGCACAACGCCTATGCG
>CAXUCF010000514.1:0-2277 GCA_964249275.1 uncultured Lichenihabitans sp. | reverse complement strand
GCCACCATCGATCAGCACAACCGGGCGCGCGGCGCACCGGAGGTCGGCCGCATCTGCCTCGCCCTGATGTCGGGCCTCGCCAGCACGGCACCTCGCGTGCCGACGCCGCCCCCTGAAGTTCCTGCCGCTTCCAAGGGATCGGTAGCGGAAGCGGCGCCACGGACCGTCAAGGCTTGGGCGCATCAGCGAACGCCGGCGCCCGATCGGTCCGTTCGACCGATCCTCTATGGCCTCGGAACGGCAGTCCTGGCCGGTTCGGCGCTGCTCCTCCTGATCCGCTTCACGAACTTCTGACCTGTTCCACTTCGGAGAGCACGATGGCTTCCCTCGACGCCGGCTACGATCCGCGTAAAGACCCCCGAACCACGCTCCCTTTGGCTTTCACGATCTTCAGCATCGTGAGCATCGCCATGTACACGGCCCTGACTTTCTGGGCCCCATCCCATTTGGACACAGCTGTCTGGAGCCAGATGCAGGTTTTACTGGCGCGCCTGAGCCTGGATCTGAAGGAAATCATACGTGTCTTCGCGAGTTTCATCGTCGCGGGACTGAGCGCCTGGGTGGTGAGGGTGGCAAGCCTGACGCATCTTCCCTTGCGCGAGCCGTTCCGCCAGCTCAACGACGGTCAGCCCCGGGTCTTCTACGGCAGCGACGCTCGCGAAGACCTGGGGCGTCGCCTTTGGGAGGAGGCAGGATCATCGGCCTCGCCAGGGCTCTATCTTGCCCCGCATCTCGCCCTCCCACGGGCCGCCGAACTCAAGAACATCCTGCTCGTGGGTGCGCCCAACAGTGGCAAATCGAACATCGCCCGTGCCCTGGCGGATCAGGCCATCGAGCGCGGGGATCGTGTGCTGTTGCTCTGCAACAAGGGCGACGTCACACAGTCTTTCAGGCCCGACGAGGCCATCCTGATCGCGGCGCATCATGCCGACTCTCACGCCTGGGACATGGCGGCCGACATCACGGATCAGGCCGGCGCCATGCAGCTCGCAAGCGACATCGTCCCCGCTTCGACGCCCTCATTCTGGTCTGATTGCGCCAGAGCGATCCTGACTGACCTCGTCCTGACCCTCATCCGCGACCGCGGCCAGGACTGGAATGCGAGGCACCTTCTGACTCTGGTGTCACAGGACTCGAATGTCCTGCGAGAAACGATGGCCGGACTCGACCTGAGCGCCAGCCCGTTGCTCAACAGCAGCGATCCCGACGAGGATGACAGGACCGTGAGCGGCATCCTGCTCACGATGCGCTCGGCCGCTCTCACGAACCTTCGTCCTCTCGCCTGGGCGTGGAGTGATCTCGGTCCCGAACGCCGCTTCTCCGTCAGGCGCTGGCTGTCGCCCGACTACCAGGGTCTGCGCACCGTCATCGTGCAGTTCTCGCCCGACTACAAGGTGCTGTCGACCCTTGTGGCCGGGGGATTGATCCAGCGCACCGCCACGCTTCTCTCCGATCCTCGGATTGCCATCGATCACAATCGCAGGGTGGTTCTTGTGCTGGACGAGTTTAACGTTCTCAACCGCGTAGAACATTGCGCCGCAGCGCTCGCGGTGGGATGCGAAAAAGGTCTGGTTGCGATCCTAGGTATTCAGTCGATTGCCCAGGTTATTTCGACCTATGGTAGCGATCTGGCCAACGTCCTCCTCGACCTGTTCCAGATCAAGATCTACGGGCGCCTGATCCCGGGCGAGGCAGCCCTCATGGTCAGCCGATGGATCGGCCAGCGGGACATCTCCGCGCTCCTGGAAAATCGGACGCCGGACAAGAAGGACGAGCGCATCAACATCGAGAAGGTCAGCACCGAAGACGTCTTCGGGGCTGGAAGGCTGGCGGGAGATCTCGGCGTCTTCGCGAACGATGCCGATACCGGCGACGTCCGTGGGCTCATCCATGCCTTCGGCCAGTGCTATCGGGTCGACTGGCCCTTCACGACCTGGGCCAAGCGACGCGAAGGCTTCGTCCCAGCCCCTTGGTTGGCCCAGATGCCGCCCCTGCCGAAATCGGGGACATCTGCCGATTAGAGACGACCGATCGTCAATCGGCCATGTTCGGTACTCGTCGCTGCAGCACGAGGCCGCCCTCACGGCGGACATCCGCGGCGTACGCGTTCCAACGCTCGGCGTCCGGAGTCGGAAAGTCGAGCATGGGTCCCCGGATCACGATCGTACCGTCCCGCAACTCTGCCCTGTAAGGCTGTTCCACGTCGCGGGTCCACTCGTAGATATAGCGACGCGCAATCAAATTGTGGCGGACGCGCAATCAAGGGTTCTTTCCGAC
>CAXUCF010000513.1:0-2281 GCA_964249275.1 uncultured Lichenihabitans sp. | reverse complement strand
GTCCAGGGCCGGTCGACGAGGCAGCAGAGCGGCAGCGCCATGCTGGCACTGGCCGTCAGTTGGAAGGCCGCCACGGTGATGGGCGGCACGCCCCGGAAGCGTCGTCCGAAGACCCCGGCCATGCCATACGAGAAGGATGCACCAAGCACCGCCGCTTCACCCAGCACGTCCGCTCGGTCGATGCCCGCCAGGGCGTCCGGGCCGACCAGCACCGCGACGCCGATGAAACCCGTGACGAGCCCCGCGATCTTGGCGCCGTCGAGCTTCTCGTCGGCCGTGAAGACTTGCGCCACCACCACGGTGAACATGGGCGTCGTGGCATTGAGGATGGACGCGAGCCCGCTCGATACCTTCGTCTCGCCGAAGACGATCAGGGAGAATGGCACGAGGTTGTTGAGGAACCCCATCATGAAAAAGGCCCCCCAGAGCCGAGGATCGGCGGGCGGGCGACCGCCCCGCGCCAGGACGACGGCGTTCAAAAGCAGCGCGGCGATCAGCACGCGCCCGCTCACGACGGTGAAGGGCGGCAAGGCCGAGACCAGGACCTTGTAGAAGTAGAACGAGCCGGCCCAGAGCAGCGCCAGCAGCAGGAGCAGCCCCCATTCGGCCGCCCCCATGCGGAGGCTCGTCGTCGGATCGGCCATATCGCCCTCGCTCCCCCATCCGCGCCTTGACGCTCCTTGCTCCCGCAAGCGGGAGAAGGGCGGGTCGAGGCTTACGCGTCGGCGGCGCAGGCCGCCATCCGGTTCTTGCGGCGAAACTCAGGGAACGCGTTGCGACGGCTTGCGGCATCCATCTCGTTAGTCTATAAAACTACTATATATTCGACCTACACGCGGAGTCTCACGCCTCCATACGATGCTTCCGTCGGAACAGGGTTCACTTCCGCATCTCCGGCTGCCATCATGCTCTCACCGATGGGGTTGCCCATGAGCTGGATCGCCTCGATCAACTGGCTTTACTCCGTGTCGGGCTTCGCGGTCGGCATGCTGGTCGGCTTCACGGGCGTGGGGGGCGGCTCCCTCATGACGCCGCTGCTGGTGCTGCTGTTCGGTTTCCATCCGTCGACCGCGGTCGGGACCGACCTGCTCTACGCAGGCCTGACCAAGAGCGGCGGCACGGTCGTGCATGGCCTCAACCGCACCGTGGATTGGCGTATCACCGCGCGGCTCGCCTGCGGAAGCCTGCCCGGCGCCGCCGCGACGCTCTGGGCGCTGTCGCATGTCGACCGGACGAGCCAGCACACGGCCGGCACCATCAGCACTGTCCTCGGCCTGGCCCTGATCTTCACGGCCATCACGCTCATCGGGCGCAAGTGGCTCCTCGCTCGGCTTGCCGAGCGCACCGGCAGCTTCACGGATCGGCAGACCGCGACGCTGACCGTGGTCCTCGGCGCCGTCCTCGGCATCATGGTGTCGCTGACCTCGGTCGGCGCGGGTGCGATCGGCGTCACGGTCCTGCTGCTGCTCTATCCCCGCATGCCGACCGTGCGGATCGTGGGTTCCGACATCGCCCATGCGGTACCGCTCACGCTGCTGGCCGGCACGGGGCATTGGTACATGGGTTCGGTCGACTGGACGCTGCTGACCTCGCTGCTGATCGGCTCGCTGCCGGGCATCGCCATCGGCAGCCAGATCGCGTCCCGCGTCTCCGACCGCGTGTTGCGGCCGGTGCTGGCCGGCACGCTGGCGATCGTCGGGGCCAAGCTGGCATTCTGAGAGCATCCCGGAAACTGCTTCAGTTCATCACGCCGTTGCCCCGGCGCGCCCTGGGGTCGAAGCCGTCATGTCCGTTGGTGCCCTGAATTCGCGCCGGACTCACCATCCGATCTCGACCGGGAAGGCGTCGACCACGTGACGGGGCCAATGCCCAGGTGCCGAGAGCACGGCATCGCCGCGAAAGTCGAAGGACGCGGCCCAAGGGTTGCGGGCGAGCCACACGGCCGCGGCCCGCGACAGGCGTCGCCGCTTCACGCCGTCGACGGCCAGCAGCGCCTCGTCGAGACCGGGCCTTGCCTTGACCTCGACGAAGGCCAGCACGCTGCCGCGGCGCGCCACGATGTCGATCTCGCCACCGGCCACGGTGAAACCGCGCGCCATGATGCGATAGCCCTTGAGCGTCAGGAGCAAGGCTGCGACCCACTCGGCCCGGCGTCCGGTTCGGTTGGCGCGACGCCGCGCCTCGGCGGGTCGACCGACGCCGGGGCGCTTCATGGGCCGGCGCGGCGCCCGGCCGCCCGCGCCCCGGCGCGCCCGTAGCCTTCGCGACGCGGCCGGCCGGG
>CAXUCF010000512.1:1969-2283 GCA_964249275.1 uncultured Lichenihabitans sp. | reverse complement strand
CAGCCGACCATCGCAGCCGCGCTCGGCGCTGGCATGACGCTGTTGCCGAGCTGACGGCCTTGCAGGTTCAATACGCCGCATGGCTGGACGCCCTGCCGGCCAATTTGCAGGACAGCATCGTCGCTGACGCGCTGCAAAGGATATGCGATCTCGACCTCGACGAGCTCCAGGCGATCGAACCGCCGCGCGGATTTGGGCGCCACTGACCCTCGCCAAGGCTGCGGCCAAGCTTGTGAATTGCGGGCGCACGCACCCACGCCAAGGGGGTCAAGATTGGACGCTTATAGGGGGTCAACTTTCAACGCCGATTGACA
>CAXUCF010000512.1:0-1956 GCA_964249275.1 uncultured Lichenihabitans sp. | reverse complement strand
GAACGCGGCCTCGCCATCGGCGAAAGCGCTGCCCCCGCCCACCATGACGGTTTCTCCGCCATCGCCCAACCGCACGATGTCCTGGCCCGGCGGTTCATAGAGCGGCATGCCATCGACCGGCTCCACCGCGGGATCGCTCGCCACCGTGTACGGCGTGTTGCTGAGCAGGAAGACGTCGCCTTCCTTCAACGCCTCCGGCGCGATGTCCGGCAACAGCAGCCAGCATCGTCCGCGGACGATGGCGACGAACTTCAGCCGCCCTCGGCCTTGGAAGGACAGCGCCCAATCGCCCGACGCTTCCAAGCGCGTGCCCCGGACGCTGCGTGCGCCGAGAGCCGAGAGGACATTGGAGAGCGGGTCGCGGGTCGGTTTGGCGGATCGCGATGAACTCATGGCCGATCAAGCATAGATCGTCTAACGAGCGATGCATACCTTCCTTCTCGTTCGACAAGAAAGATCCTCGTCATGAGCATCGAGAACAAAGTCGTCGCGATCACCGGAGCCGGACGGGGCATCGGCCGGGCGACGGCCCTTCTTCTGGCCTCGCGCGGGGCGAAAGTCGTGCTGGGCGCCAGGCGCGAGGCGGAGATCGCAGCGGTCGCGAGCGAGATCGAAGCCTCTGGCGGGCAAGCCGCCTACAAACCCACGGACGTCACCAAGCGGGCGGACCTTCAGGCGTTGGTTGACCTCGCCTGCAATCGGTTCGGGCGGCTCGACGTCCTCGTCGGCAACGCCGGCATCGGCCCGATCTCGCGCTTCGACGCGCTGCGCGTTGACGACTGGGACGCGATGATCGACGTCAACATCAAAGGCGTGCTCTACGGCATCGCCGCCGCGCTGCCCGTGTTCGGTCGGCAGCAGGGCGGGCACATCGTCAACGTCCTCTCGACGGCCGGCCTCAAGATCGTGCCGACCATGGGCGTGTATGCCGCTACCAAGAATGCCATGCGGACCGCCACCGAGGCACTTCGCCAAGAAGCGGGACCGCACCTGCGGGTGACGGAAGTGTCTCCCGGCTTCGTGGACACCGATTTCGCAGACTCCATCACCGACCCAGGCGTAAGGGCAGGGATCGAGAAGAGCAAGCGGGAGTTCGCCATCGCGCCCGATGCGATCGCGCGCGCGGTGGCTTTCGCGATCGAGCAGCCAGGCAACGTCGAGATCAGCAGCCTCGTTGTGCGCCCCACAGCCCAGTGCTGACGATTGCAGGCAGGACCGTTCCTCGACCCAAGGCGGCAATCGTCGGGGAGCGGCAATGGTAGGATCGTCCGCTTTCGGATATCCCGCATGGACCTTGCGAGACCGCAATGCGTCGTTTCCTGCCGCTACGCCGCGGATTTAGTCTCGGCCGATCGGACATAGGCATACAGCGTCGGCTTGGAGATGCCGAGCATCGAGCAGATCTTGGCGATCGGCATCGTGTTCTCGTGGTAGAGCTTGACCGCCAGGTCGCGCTTGTCTTTGTTGAGCGCGGTCGGTCTGCCGCCCTTCTTTCCGAGCGATCGTGCTGCGGCCAGTCCTGCCTGGGTCCGTTCACGGATCAGGTTGCGTTCGAACTCCGCCAGGGCGCCGAACAGGTGGGAGGTGAGCTTGCCCGAAGTGGTCGCCGTGTCGATCGCCTCGTGAAGGCTGAGGAGCCCGACCTTCTGGTCTTCGAGGTACGTCATCCAGGGGCTACGCATGAGATCTTGTATCGGTTTGGCACGAGGTTTGTCGGCTACCCGACCAGGAGCTTGAGCATGTAGGCGTCGTTCCAAGCGGCCTTTTTCCGCCGGGCACGCACGCTGGCTTTGGTTGTTTTGTCGCGACCGACGATGTTGAGCGCGATCTTGCGCAAGAGCGCCAGGTTGCGCGCAGCCGTGCGCTCGCGCACGCGGCTGTCGTCCTCGCGAAACGTCACATCCAGCACCCAATGGAGTGCATTCTCCACGGCCCAATGCGAGCGGATCGCCTGGC
>CAXUCF010000511.1:0-2300 GCA_964249275.1 uncultured Lichenihabitans sp. | reverse complement strand
TTCCAGGAGCGCTACCACGGCACCTCTCCCCGATCGACGCCGAGGGTCTGTCCCGTGATGTTCCGGGCCAGGTCCGAGGCGAGGTAAAGATAGGCCTGCGCGACGTCGGCCGGCTCCATCAGCCCGCCGAGCGCCTGGGTGCCCAGGATCTCGGCCAGCAGCTCCGCCTCCGCGCGGCCCGAGCGCTCCGCCATGCGGGCCAGCGAGGCCATGGAGGAGGGCGTGCGCACCCAGCCGGGGCAGACCGCATTGACGCGGATGCCGCGGCCCCCGAGCTCGCGCGCCCAGGTCTTGGTGAGGCCGATCACGGCGTGTTTCGAGGCCACATAGGCGCCGAACAACGGCTCGGCCACCCGCCCCCAGACGGAGGCGGTGTTAACGATGCTGCTGCCGGCGCGCATGTGCAGCAGGGCGTGGCGGGTGACGACGTCGGTGCCGATCACATTGACCTCGATCACCCGGCGGACATGGGCCGTCACCTCGGGGCCGAGATCGTCGAGCGGGGTCATGCGCTCCAGCCCGGCATTGTTGACCAGCACGTCCAGCGCGCCGATTCTACGGAGGCTCTCCGCCACGCCCGCCGCGTCGGTGATGTCGGCCCGGTGCGCCTCCGCGCCGAGGCGGCTGGCCTGCTCGTGAATGGCGGCATCTTCGGCGAGCACATTCAGGCGCGCGCCGGCCGCCGCAAACGCCTCCGCGATGCCGAGCCCGATGCCCCGGCTCGCCCCCGTGACGAGCACGGTCTTTCCAGAGAAGTCGAGGCTCATGCAAGCGCCCCGGTCTCGTGGCGGAGAAGATGCAGCACCTCGTTGCGCAGCCGGAAGAACGGCTCCGATTCGCGCAGCGACAGCGTCCGACCGGGACCCAGCAACCCCGTCACGTCGATATCGGCCACCACCTGCGCCGGCCGTGCCGAGAAGACGAGGATGCGGTCGCCCAGGAACACGGCCTCTTCGACGTCGTGGGTGACGAAGATGACGGTCTTGAATTCCTTGGTCTGGATGTCGCGCAGCTGCACCTGCAGCATCTCGCGGCGTTGGGCGTCGAGCGCGCCGAAGGGCTCGTCCATCAGCAGCACGTCCGGGCCGGCCGCGAGCGTGCGGGCGATGGCGACCCGCTGGCGCATGCCGCCCGAGATGCGGTTGGGATAGGCGTCGCCGAAATCCTTGAGGCCGACCAGCGCAAGATAGTGCTCCGTGCGGCGGCGCTTCTGCTCGGGCGACAGATCGCCGCGGTAACGCGTGCCGAAGGCCACGTTCTGGCGCACCGTGAGCCAGGGAAAGGAGGAGTAGGCCTGGAACACCATGCCGCGCCGCTGGTCCGGCTCGCCCACGAGCTGCCCGTCGAGCCGGATCTCGCCGGTCGAGGGATGGTCGAGCCCGCCGACCATGCGCATGAGCGTCGTCTTTCCGCAGCCGGACGGGCCGAGGAAGACCACGAACTGGCCGTGCGGGATGGCGAGATCGAAGCTCGGGGCCACGACGGGCAGGTCGCCGAAGCGCTTGGAGACGCCCCCGAAGGTGACGAAGTTTTGCCGGGCCACGGCTAGAGATACCGGAACAGATGGCGGTGGAGCGCCCGCAGCGCCTGGTCGGTGACCAGGCCGATGAGGCCGATGGCGACCACGCCGGCCATGACCTGCGGCGTCTGCATGTAGCGCCGCGCCACCCAGATCACGAAGCCGAGGCCGCTGCTGGCGGCGATGATCTCGGCGACGATGAGATAGGTCCAGCACCAGCCCAGGCTGATCCGCAGGTTGTCGAGCAGGCCCGGCGCCATCGCGCGGAAGGCGACGTCCGCGAAGATCTGCCGCGGCCGCGCCCCGAGCGTCAGGGCGATCTCGACATATTCATGCGGGACGCGGGCCATGTCGTCCGCCACCATGAGCACGAGCTGGAAGAAGGTGCCGAGCCACAGGAGGAAGATCTTGTTGCTCTCCCCGACGCCGAACCAGATTATGCTGAGCGGCACCAGCGCCGGCACGGGCAGGTAGCGGATGAAGTCGATCAGCGGCTCCAGCGCCACGCTGACCGGCCGATAGGCGCTCATCAGCATGCCGATGGGAATCGCCATCACGGCGGCGAGCAGGAAGGCGGCCCAGACCCGCAGCGTCGAGACGCCCGCGTTCCACAGTAGGTCCTGGTTGAGCACCATGTCCCACAGCGTCGCTGCCACGGTGCTGGGCGCCGGCAGGAAGACCGGATTGGCGAGGCGCGTCCTGACGACCAGTTCCCAGGCCAGCAAGATGGCAAGCGAGGTAGCGCAGGAGATCGACAGGGCCGCCCGTCGCGGCCGCGTGG
>CAXUCF010000510.1:267-2305 GCA_964249275.1 uncultured Lichenihabitans sp. | reverse complement strand
CTCAGACGACTCCCAATGGAGCAGCGCCAGGTCGATCGATCGAGCATCGGCCAGTTGCAGCAACTGGCCCGAACTCTCGACCCGTGCGAACGAAAAGCCAAGGTCCTGCCCGACCGCGGCGAGCCGGTCCCCAAGTTCGTCGCACCGGGTCAATACGCCAACGCGCGAACTGGCCGAAGCCTCTAACCCTGGTGCCGAACGGTCGTCCGCCCCGAGATGCGGCTCAACCCTATCGGGGTCATGACTACCTCGACGGTGATCCTGATCCGGGAAGCCGAGCTCCCGCATATCATCGTTCTCCGAAGAGGTCACGTTGAGCCTTCTCCAGCTCTTCGGCGTAGCGGCGCCGAACAAAGGCCTCGGACAGCAGGCCGAGCACAACGCGGTTCACGGCCAGAACCGCGAGTTCGTCCGCGCCCGAGGCGTCGAACCGCTTCATTACCGCGACGATGTCCATGTCCGGGGTGAGCGCGGCGTCGCGGTTCACCGCGAGTGCCTCGATCGGCGCGTCGGGCGCGACCCCTTCCGCATAGGCACCGGCGGTCTGCGCGATGCCGGCGTAGCGGCCGTCCGCGTCGACCAGCACCACGCGGCTGGTCGCGCCGAGCGGGAACCGGTGCCGGAACTCGCCGGTGGAGATCGCGGCCGGCGTGGAGCACGGCTCGCGGCGCATCATCCGCGCGGCGGTCAGCGTCCTGATCCAGCCGATGTCGCGCGCACTCTTGATGGTCTCGCCGCGCAGGTGCAACCGCCAGGTCGAGAACGAGTAACCGAACGTCTCGCGCACAAGTGTCGACGCCACCAGTGAGGCGGCCAGCACCGCGCCGGTCAGCGCGAAGTCGCGCGTCGCCTCCAGCACCAGCATCGCCATCGTCACCGGCCTGCCGACCACCGCCACCGCCAGCGCGGCCATGCCGAACAACGACGCGAAGAACAGGCCGCCGCGGAATCCGAACCCGAGCGACACGATCGACGCCGCGCACTTCGCCAGGAGCACGGCGACGATGAACCCGAGCGTCGCGCCCGTCATCAGGTCGGCGCTGAGCGCCCCGTGACCGCCGGAGAGCGCCTGCGGCGAGACCGCGGCGACCGGTATCAGCAGCGCACCCCCGAGTGCTGGCCGGGCCCAGGACGGGACTCCCGCCCGACGCACCCCTGCCTCGACCAGCCCGACCGCGCGCATGATGCCGACCCCGACCAGCGCGCAGATCAGCGCCAGCCCGACATAGATCAGATAGTGGTGCGTCTCGGTCGCCGCGCCCGAAAACACCGCGATGACATAGGGCTGCGCGCCCAAGGCTTGCGCGACGAACGTGCCGCTCAGCGCCGCCGCCGCGACTGGGGCGATAGCGGACGGCGTGTAGGCCCCGATCACGATCTCGAAGGCGTAGAACGCGCCGGTGAGCGGCGCGCCGAACGCCGCCGCAATGGTCGCGCCCGCGCCCGCGCCGACCAGTATGCGCAGGTCCGCGCGGCGAAGCCCCAGCGCGCGGCCGCCGAACGAGGCAAGCGCGCCGCCAATCTGCGCATAGGCCGCCTCCAGCCCGACCGACGCGCCGAACCCGTTGGACAGCACCGTCTGGCCCGCGATCACCAGGCTGTCGGGCATCGACATGCGCCCGCCGTGGAGCGCGTTCGCCTCCACCGCGTCGACCAGCCGCCGCGTGCGGGCGCGGGTCGCCCAGGAGAACACCGTCATCACCGCGCCGCCGAGCGGCAGAACCAGCAGCGTAGGCAGGCCGAGCGCGGGCAGTTCGCTGAGCCGGGTGGCGGGCGGCAAGGCATATAGCCAATGCTGGAGCGTGCGCGCCAGCGATCCGAGCACGACGCTTGCCAGCCCCGCGCCCGCGCCCATCACGACCGCGATCAGGATGAATGCCAGCTCGCTCGACCGCGCTCGCCGCCGCAGACCGGCGGCGACCAGCACGAGCGAGCGAGGGACGGCCATCGCCTGACGGTAGCCGGTGATCCCGCCGATGCCCAATCTGCTCGCTCAGCCGGTCGGTCTTGAGCTGCCCACGCCCGCCTGCTCGACTGG
>CAXUCF010000510.1:0-257 GCA_964249275.1 uncultured Lichenihabitans sp. | reverse complement strand
CGAGCCGCCGCGGCTCGCGATCGAGCGCGCGGCGGCGGAGCTGGAGCGCGGTCTCCTGCGCGGTCGAGACATCAATATAGGTGACCGCGCCCTTGACGTAGCGATTGAGCGACAGCTGCTCGGTCTCACCCGCCAGCCGCACCGCCTCGGCTTCGGCGCGTGCCTCGACGGCATAGTGGTTGGTCTGCGCGAGCCAGTCCTCGACGTCCTGAAACGCCTGTAGCACCCGTTCGCGATAGCTCGCGGTGGCCTGGATC
>CAXUCF010000509.1:0-2306 GCA_964249275.1 uncultured Lichenihabitans sp. | reverse complement strand
GCCCTCGAACATCAGCGTCGTGGCGCCGTTGGCGAGCGGCCCGTAGACGATGTAGGAGTGGCCGGTGACCCAGCCGACGTCGGCCGTGCACCAGTAGATGTCCCGGTCGTGGATGTCGAAGACGTATTCGTGGGTCATCGACGCGAAAACGAGATAGCCAGCCGTGGAGTGCAGCACGCCCTTGGGTTGGCCGGTCGAGCCCGACGTATAAAGGATGAAGAGCGGCGCTTCGGCTTCCATTTCCTCGACCGGGCAATCGGCGCCCACGCCAGCGGCGGCCTCGTCGTAGTAGACGTCTCGGCCCGCCGCCATGGGGACCTCGGACCCGGTCCGCCTCACCACCAAGACCCTCTCGACGATGCCGGACTTGTCGATGGCCCCGTCGACATTGCGCTTCAGCGGCACCTTGCGGCCGCCCCGCAATGCCTCGTCGGCCGTGACGACGAGCCTCGACCCGCAGCCCGTGATGCGGCCCGCGAGCGCGTCGGGCGAGAAACCGCCGAAGACGACCGAATGGATGGCCCCGAGGCGGGCACAGGCCAGCATGGCGAAGGCAGCTTCGGGGATCATCGGCATATAGATCGTGACGGTGTCGCCCTTGCCGATGCCCTGGGCCTTGATGACGTTGGCGAAGCGGCAGACTGCCTCGTGCAGTTCGCTATAGGTGATGGAGCGCGACTCCTTCGGATCGTCGCCTTCCCAGATGATCGCGACCTTGTCGCCTCGGGTCGCGAGATGGCGGTCGATGCAGTTCATGGCGACATTGGTCGTGCCGTCGCCGAACCACTCGATCGACACGTTACCGGGCGCGAAAGAAGTGTTCTTGACGCGGCTGTACGGCTTGATCCAGTCGATCCGCATGCCGTGCTCGCCCCAGAACCCGTCGGGATCGCGCATCGAACGCGCGTACAGCTCCTCGTAGCGGTGTGCCCCGATCAGGGCGTTTTTCCTGAACGACTCGGGAACCTCGTGCTTGCAGGCATCATGGGACATCGCGCTTCCTCCCGCGGCGATCGCAGTTCGACCGGCCGGTCTCTCGAGGGCCGTCGCATGAGGAGCTTACAAAGTGACAGGTATGGTCACAAGGGAGTGTCGCGGCCGAGGGGGCGGTCCGGTGCGGCCAACGACGGTGCGGCCGATCGGAAGGAGTCCCGAACGTGGCGCAAGCCGCATAAGGCTGCTCGGATCCGGATGCGTCGATGGCTTCCGGGCGAAGACATGGGCGAGACGACGGAAGCGGATCAGGAGCAATCCTTGGCCACGCGGTCGAGCGCCTGGCCGAGCCCGTTCAACGAATAGGCATCGGTCGCGACCGTACCCTTGGCGTTCGGCGCCTTGACGACGAGACGGCCGTGCTTCTTCATTACGCCGATCATCTGTCCTTCCTGGGCCGAGTCTTTCATCCAGGCATTCTGGCCTTTGGTCACGAGATCGAAGGTCGTGGTGCCGACCTCGGCCTTCGCATCACCGCTGCCCTCCTTCAAGGGCAGGCCCATGATGACCGAGACTTCGTTGCGGACGTTCTCGGCCGGCCGGCTCGAGATGAAGATGTAGCCCTGATCGCGCTTGAGGGAAGACGGCGTCCGCTCCTTCGGCTGAGCCAAGGCGTAGCAGATCTTGCTCTTGGCACCCTGGGCCTCGTAGGTCCCCCAGTCGCCATAGGTGCCGACCAGCGTGGGCTTGCTCGACAGCGCGTCCTTCTTGGCCGCGGATCCGGGCGCGGCCTTTGCGGTGGAGGCCGGCGCGGGCTTCCTATGGCTCTGCGCCAGGGCTGGCGCCGCCGCCATCACGGCCGCGAGCCCGAAGCTCCCGATCCACAGGCGAGCCCCTCCGTTCAGCACACCCGTCATGGATCACGCCCTCCGCGGTCGGCCTCGACCCTTGCGGTCCAAAGCTACTCGCCAACTGGTAAAGTTTTAGTCTTCTGCAAGCTACGGGGCACTCGCGGCAAAATTCGGGTCGTGCATCGTTCCGGCACGGGTGGGCTGCACGGGCTCGACAGACGGTCGCGTTTGACGCAGCATTCCCGCATCGCCACGACATTCGCACCGGGACCGTCGCTCTTTGGACCTCAACACGATCGAGACCGTGGTCGAGCGGCCGGAGCGGGACGCCATGGCGGGATGGCGGGCGGGGGATGCCTGGCTGGCCGGCGGCACCTGGCTGTTCTCGGAACCACAACCCCACCTCGACAGACTGTTCGACCTTCAAGGCTTCGGTTGGACGGCGGTCGAAACCGATAGCGACGGCGTCACCATCGCGGCAAGCTGCCGTATCGCGGAGCTGGAACGCTGGACACCACCGCC
>CAXUCF010000508.1:0-2315 GCA_964249275.1 uncultured Lichenihabitans sp. | reverse complement strand
TGGAGGGGCGACCGCGGCGAGGATCGCGCCCGACGCGGGATCGCAACGTCCCGACACACCGGGCCGATGAAGCCGTCAGCGTTCCTGCCCAGGCTCAGTGGACCGCGGCGCCGAGGCAGCACTTCTTGAACTTCTTGCCGCTGCCGCACGGGCACGGGTCGTTGCGTCCCACCCCGCGCAGCGGGTTGGTAACGGGCTGCCGAGCCTCGTGAGCGGTGAACCCGGGCTCGTCCTCGCCGGAAAAGCTGTGCCAGCTCCCGAGCTCCTCGAGCGCCTCCCCGAACGGCCCGATGCAATCGTGAGCGAAGCCCTCCACGGTCTCCGGATCGCCCAGCGCGCGCTCGAGGTCCTCCCGGAAGCCGGCCGCGTCCATCACGCCGCCCGGGACGAAGCCGCGCCGGATTAGCTCCTCGGCCGTTCGGGCCAGGTCGGCGTAGCCGAGATGGGCGACGGCCAGCACCCAAGCCATCCAGACCAGGTGCTCGGCCTGCGGCTGCATTTCGGCCAGCCATCGGAGCAGGTGAGCATGCATTTCCGCCTCAGGCACCCGGCCCGTGCGGGCCAGATAGGCCATGACGAGCAGCGCGCCGTACCGGGCGAAGTCGTCGGCCTCCACCGCCTCGACGACCGTGGCGAGCGCCGCCAGGTCGCCGCCGTAGGTGCTGACCAGCACGCGCGGCACCGTAGTCGTGATCCCGTCCCCCAGGATCATCTCGGACGCTTCCCCGTCCAGGAGCAGCCGGCACAGGGGACCGAAGGCCGCGGCCTCGCCCTTCTCGCCCAGGAGGTGGACGATGAAGAACAGAGCGCGCCCGGTCCCCTCGGATCGGTCAAGCCCACGCCCGTAGGCATCGAGCAGGGTGATGAAGACCGGCCTGGTCTCGTCCCAGTGATCGAGCGACCACCGCATGGCGGCCCGGGGCAGCTCGCTGCCGGCCGCGGCGAGGTCGCGGAGTGCGTCATCGAGGATCATGCCGGCACCCTATCGTCAGGCCATCCGCCCCGACAAGACCACGCTCGCGGCTGCGGCAGATCCGAAGACGACGCCGGCCACCCTCCTGCAACCCAGTGCGTAGATTGGCGCGGTTTTCGTGACCCGTGCTGTTCTCGCCAAATCAGCCGCATGTGACGCCGATCAGCGTCAGGCCGCCCACGCGATGCACGCTCAGGAACATGTGCGACAACCTGCAAGCTGGCGATCATTTTCATGATGAGTTTTCTGTTGGAGGGCGGCCGTCGTCAAACGATCGGACCACCACCAGGAAACCGGCTGTTTTCCCGGCGGCCACAGGTCCCAGAGTGGGTGCTCCGATTGTCGTGGATGGTGGAAAGAAAGCAGCACTTGCGGCTTCGCTCCGGCTGTGGATGGCTGTGATCCTACAAGGAACGCGCTCATGCCGATCGATCATTGGTTCGCTTTCGTCGCCGCATCCGTCATCATGCTCGCTATTCCCGGGCCGACGGTGCTGCTCGTCATCTCCTACGCGCTCGGTCACGGCCGCCGGCCGGCCGCCGCCATCGTGGCCGGCGTGGCGCTTGGCGATCTCACCTCCATGACGGCCTCCATGCTCGGCCTTGGGGCCGTGCTGGCGGCCTCGGCCGTAGTCTTCACCGCCCTACGCTGGATCGGCGGCGCCTACCTCGTCTAGCTCGGGGTTAAGCTGTGGCGCGCACCCGTGGCCGAGGCCGTGGCGAGTGACGCGGTTCCACCAGCTTGTCGCGCATGTTCGCCCACGCCTATGCCGTGACGGCGCTGAACCCCAAGGGCATCGTGTTCTTCGTCGCTTTCGTGCCCCAGTTCTTCGTGGCCTCCGCGCCGTTCCTGCCGCAGGTCGTCGTGCTGGAGGCTACCTTCGTGACGCTCGCGATCCTCAATACGGCCGTCTACGCGATGCTGGCCTCCGCGGCCCGGAGGCGGCTGCGGCAGCCGCGCGTGCAGCGGCTCGTCAGCCGGACCGGCGGTACGCTTCTGATCGGCGCCGGCGCGCTGGCGGCCGGGTGGCGCAAGTCGAGCGCTTAAGCCGGAATTCCGCAACGGATCAAGTGCCGTCGCTCACCCCGGCCGAGAGGCGGACGTCTCACCCATTCTGCGTCGAGCTGCACGATCTCGCGTCCGTCTCACCGATCAGCAAACGCGCGAAAGCCCCGCTCCGGGTGGAGCGGGGCGTGGCGGGTCGGCTCAGTCGCCGTTGCGCCGGGACCAGATCAGGCTGTAGCTGCCGGCCTCCTCGCCCTCGACCAGGGTGGCATAGATCGGAGCCGGGAAGCTCGGGTCGTCGAGCTTGACCGAGCAGTAGGCACGGCCCTCGTTGGAG
>CAXUCF010000507.1:0-2319 GCA_964249275.1 uncultured Lichenihabitans sp. | reverse complement strand
CCAGGCCCCCCAGCGCTCGGCTGAACGGCAAGGGCCGGCTGCGCACGAGCGAGCAGGCGGTCGCGGCCAGCAGCCCGAGCAGCAACGGCAGCCAGAGCACCGGCTCCCGGTCGGCCGCGAGATAGAGCAGGACGCCCGACCCGGCCGCGACCGGGAGCCACAGGAACGGGCGGCGCTCGTCCCACTCGATAGCCATCGACCGGGTCAGGGAAAAGCCCCCGACGCGGCCGGCCAGGAAGGATGCCCCACGCGGTCCGGCGCCCGCCAGGACGCCGATGAGACCGCTCTTCCCCGATGCGATGGGCATGGCGGCGCCCCGCCCTTTGTGAGATCGCTCCCTTCATGTTAGAGCGGCGCCGCCCGAGCAAGCCCCCCCGCCTCAGGTTCATCCTTCGTTCCGGAAAAGTGTCTGCCGCCATGCCCGAGCCCGTGATCACGCGCTTCGCGCCGTCGCCGACGGGCTTCCTCCACATCGGCGGTGCCCGCACGGCACTGTTCAACTGGCTCTATGCACGCCGGACCGGCGGCACCATGCTGCTTCGCATCGAAGACACCGACCGCGAGCGCTCGACCGCCGCGGCGATCGACGCCATCCTCGACGGGTTGCGATGGCTCGGCCTCGATTGGGACGGCGACGTCGTCTATCAGGCACGGCGCGCCGAGCGGCACCGCGCGGTCGCCGAGCAATTGCTGGCCGTGGGTCGGGCCTACCGGTGCTATGCGAGCCCTGCCGAACTGGAGCAGATGCGCGAGGACGCCCGCCGCGAGGGCCGGCCGCCGCGCTACGACGGCCGGTGGCGCGACCGCGATCCGGCAGACGCGCCAGCAGGCGCCCGTCCAGTGATCCGTTTGAGGGCGCCGCGTGACGGCGCGACGATGCTCGTCGACAAGGTGCAGGGCACCGTGACATGGCCCAACAAGGACCTCGACGACCTCGTGCTGCTGCGCTCCGACGGGTCGCCCACCTACATGCTGGCCGTGGTGGTGGACGACCACGACATGGGGGTGACACAGGTGATCCGTGGCGACGACCATCTCACCAATGCAGCCCGGCAGATGCAGATCTACGAGGCGCTGGGGTGGCGGGTGCCGGCCATGGCCCATATCCCGCTCATCCACGGCGCCGACGGCGCCAAATTGTCGAAGCGTCATGGCGCGCTCGGCGTCGAGCAATATCGGGCCATGGGCTATCTGCCCGAGGCCCTGCGCAACTACCTCGTCCGGCTCGGCTGGAGCCAGGGCGACCGCGAGTTCTTCACGACCGACGAAATGATCGCGGCCTTCGAGCTCGCGGCCGTCGGGCGATCGCCGTCGCGGTTCGACTTCGCCAAGCTCGAAAACGTGAACGGTCATTACCTGCGGCAGGCCGACGACCGGGATCTGCTCGACGACCTCGTCGCCACCCTGCCCTACCTGCCCGGTGGTGAGGGCGTGGCCGCGAAATTGGACGCTGTCATGCGATCCAAACTGCTGGCCGCCATGCCGGGCCTGAAAGAGCGCGCCAAGACGCTGGTCGAGCTGCTCGACGGAGCCATGTTCCTGTTCGCTGAGCGCCCGCTCGCCATGGACGCCAAAGCGGCCGAAATCCTGTCGAAGAGCGACGGCGTCCTGCCGGCCCTGCTGCCGCGGCTCGAGGCGCTCGACAGTTGGAGCCCCGCCACGACCGAGGCCGCCGTGCGGGCCTATGCCGAAGAGATGGGCGCAAAGCTCGGCCTTGTGGCCCAGCCGCTGCGGGCCGCATTGACGGGACGGGCGACATCGCCCGGCATCTTCGACGTCCTGCAGGTGCTCGGGCGTGACGAAAGTCTGAGCCGATTGCGCGATCAAAGCAGAAACATGGCGAGTTCATGATCGGCGTGGGCTGCCTTGACGGCAGTTGCCGATCGGCTAGCTATGGTGCAACGCACAAGGCCATCCGGGGCCTTCCGCGAGTCCTCACTTCCGGTTCGCCACTCCATCGCAGAGGCTGACACATGACCGCGAACGCTGGCACCATCACGGTCGACGACAAGTCGATCGAACTTCCGAAGAAGGAAGGCACGATCGGCCCGTCAGTGGTCGACATCGGCAAGCTTTACGCGCAGTCCGGGCTGTTCACCTATGACCCTGGCTTCACCTCGACGGCAAGCTGCGAATCGAAGATCACCTATATCGACGGCGACGAAGGGGTGCTGCTCTACCGCGGCTATCCGATCGAGCAACTGGCCGAGCACGGCGATTTCCTCGAAAGCTGCTATCTCCTGCTCTATGGCGAATTGCCCACAAAGGCCCAGAAGGCCGAGTTCGACTATACGGTGACGCGCCATACGATGGTGCACG
>CAXUCF010000506.1:0-2333 GCA_964249275.1 uncultured Lichenihabitans sp. | reverse complement strand
ACCTGACTGATAGGTATGTGCTCCGCTCGCGGTATCTATCCCCAACTTCGGTTGAACCTCATTCAAGTGCTTGCATTGACCCCCGTGGCTGACGTCGATGTGCTACATGACGAACTGTCACAATGACGCCCTGCGCGAGCTGTTTGAGGAAGTTCAAGCTATCATTGCTCATGCCCGTGCGCTTGCGGAAATGTCTCGGCGGGAAGTTGAGGCGGTGCGCCGATCATTGGCGGAGGCATGGGAGGAGCCTCGACCGGAGGCGTGTTCTGCTGCCCGCCGATGATCCGCACGGCGTGTGTGGTCTCACCACCGATGGTTCTGGCATCGACCTCGATATGGGTCTGGTCGGTGTAGGTGCGGGGTGGTCTGGGCTGAAGCATGGCGCGATGGTCGCCGAAGCCGCCGAGGGGGTCAATCACATCTGCAAGGCCCCGTTATCATGTCGGGTTGATCAGCGCCGAGGTGACAGCCCAGCCGGTCTATCTGTGTCGTGGTGATCCGGCGAGTTGCAAAGCATGCCGTCAGCGATGATGAGCGCCAGCAGATTCAGGCCGCGACGGGATGTGGTCGCGCCACCGTAGCAAAGATCGCGAAGCGGGTTCAGCAAATCGCCTGACGCTTGTCATTCAGCGCGGACGAGAGAAGGGCTTGCGCTCCCTCATGAGTGTGTATAGATACATATATGAATAGCCGCGATGTGATCTCCGCCTTGCAGGCTGACGGGTGGTGCGAGGTGAATCAGGCCGGGAGCCACAAGCAGTTCAAGCATCCGGCGAAGCTGGGCCGCGTCACGGTCGTCCACCCGTCCCGAGACATCCCCCTCGGGACGCTCCGGAGCATTGAAAAACAATCCGGCCTGAAGCTGAGGTGACCCCATGCGCTCCTACATCGCCCTGATCCACAAGGACGCCGGAAGCAATTACGGCGTCTCGTTTCCCGACCTCCCCGGATGCGTGACCGCTGGGCACGATCTTGATGAGGCCAAGGCTTTTGCCGAGGAAGCGCTCGCGCTCCATCTTGCAGGAATGGTGGAGGACAGCGAAGCCGCTCCCGAGCCCTCGTCCTTGGAAGCCGTGATGGCCGACCGAGAGAACCGGGATGCTGTCGCTGTCCTCGTTTCCGTCAAGGGCGCCACACCGAAGGCTGTCCGCATCAACATCACCGTGCCGGAGGACATCCTGGCTCGTGTCGACGCCTATGCAGAGCGACATGGCATGAACCGGTCGGGGTTCCTCGTCCACGCTGCCAAGCGGCAGATGGAGGTATCCTGAGCGCTCGTCCGCGCGCCGTTTTTACGGCGCAGGTATCCAGCACTCCGGCCAAGCGCGCGAGCGACAGTCGCGCCATTATTTCCGGAGCCGGTCGAGAAAGCTGAACAACCGCGACTCGCGCCGCGCCGACAGCATTGCCACTAGCCGGTCACGCTCGGCCCTGACGTCGGCGAGGTGGGGGCGCTCGGCCTCAACTAGCGCTATCAGTTCAATCCGGAGTTCGCTGTTGTGGTCGCGCTCGGCCGCGACAAGTGCCGTCAGCACGTCTACCTGACCGGCCCGGGTTCGCAGGTTCTCGGCCTCGAAATGGGCGCCACGAGCCTCCATGCGAGCGTCGGCCAGTTCCTCAACACGGCGTTCGAGGTATGCCAGCAAGGCACGGGCATCACCTCCGCCATCCCCCGGAACGATATTGGCGGCACCAGGGGTGTCGTCACCCGTGGCCTCATCGAAGGCGCCATGAGTAGCAGCATCGGCGATGCGATCTTCGGGTACGGCCACCAGCGCGCGGCCATCGTTCCCCTGTCGGCGAGGCCACTTACGCCGCATGGCAGGGCGTTTGGCACTCTCCGGAGCGATGCCAAGGACCGATGCCATGTCATATGGGAGCCAGCGAGACACGCCCTCGACCATGCCCGTCACTCCGTCGCCATCGGTGCTATTACCAGGGTGTCGCGGGTGACGGCACCGGAGATGACATCTAGAGCAAGGGTGTGACCAATCTGGTTAACGAAACCTTACCCGATGGGCTCGGCCTGAGGCCTTCAAGCTACCTGGCCAAGAACGCGGAAAGCCTACTCGATGGTAATTCCAAAACTGAAATGACCATCCCATGGTTGGTGAGAAATGATTTTACAACCAGTGTACAACGGTGATCACGGCTTCTCTTACGAGCCAGATAAGGAATTCTGACCACCCAATAAGGATAGATGCGACACTTGTCCCAGCAACGACCAATGCAAGATAATTTAAGATTTTGGATACGGCGGCTTTGATCTGGGTCGGCATGCTTCGATTCATCATGGCGCCGCCTAGTTGGAACATTGTGACTGTTCCCAATGC
>CAXUCF010000505.1:0-2353 GCA_964249275.1 uncultured Lichenihabitans sp. | reverse complement strand
CGGGCGGCGCGCGCCAAGCCCTACCTGGGCTACCCCCCCGGCGCCACGTTGCGGGCGGGGCTCTACGGCGCCGGTTGCACGGCGGCGGCGCACGGCCCCGTGGCCCAGGATGTGCTGCGGGCCGGGGGCGAGGGCGCGGCCGGACGCGCACTGCGCTGGCTCGTCGAGGGGGCGCGCGACGCGCTCGAACCCGCGGTCGCCGGAACCGTCGTCGCGGGCCGACGCACCGCGGCCTTCAACATCACGGTCCTGAGCCAGTTGCTGGGCACGGCGCTGCAGCCCGATCTCGACGGCCATGTCCTCATGCTGGAGGAGGTATCCGAACAGATGTACAGGATCGACCGGGCGCTGTTCCACATCACCGGCAACCCCGGGATCCGGCGCGTCGCCGGCATCATGCTGGGACGGTGCAGTGCCGTTCCGCCGAACGATCCCGACTTCGGCCTCGACGAGGTCGAGGTGGCGCGGTTCTGGTGCGCGAGGTCCGGCATTCCCTGGCTCGGCCGTGCCGACATCGGCCACGACGTCGACAACAAGGTCGTGCCGTTCGGGACGCCAACGGCGGGCGCGTGAGCACGCGGGCCATCTGCCGTCATTCCACGCAGGCGATCGGCAGCCCGGCGAGGCCCTGCATGTCGACGATGCGCTGGGCGAGAAGGCGATGCCGCCGCGACGGATGGGTGACGCTGCGCAGGAACGGGTTCGGCAAGGCCGTCGCCAGCATCGCGGCCTCGCGGGTCGAGAGCGCCGCCGCAGCCTTGTGGAAGTCGTGCTGGGCCGCCGCCTCGGCGCCGAACCATCCGTCGCCCCATTCGGCGACGTTGAGATAGGCTTCGAGCACCCGCTTCTTGCCCCACAGCGCGTCGAGCAGAAGCGCCAGCGGGATCTCCAAGCCCTTGCGGAGATAGGATCGTCCGGGCCACAGGAACAGGTTCTTGGCCACCTGCATGGTCAGTGTCGAGGCGCCGCGCGACGGCGCTCCGTCGCCCTTCTCCACGACCTCGAGCAGGGCCGAAACGTCGACACCGCGATGCCGGCAGTATTGGGCGTCCTCCGACAGAACCACGGACGCGACGAGCCGCGGCGAGACCGCCGACAGCGGCACCCAGCGCCGGTCGACCGGCCGCCCCGTCAACCAGCGCGCCATCATCAGGGTCGACACGGGAGGGATGACGCTTTGCACCGCCAGGGCGCCCGCTCCAACGAACAACGCCAGGAGGGCGATACGGACCACCCATCTCACCACGCGCGCCTGCCCGCGCCGGGGCGCTCGCGCAAGAGGTGGCCCGAAAGAATCCTCACGATATCGGGTCTGCGGATTGAATCGCGCGGAACACTATCGCATCTTCGACGGGCACAGCCGTGCTTCAATCGCCTCAATGGGACAGATCCACTGACCTCAACCGTCCTCGCGACAGCGGCCTCGCCGCTCCACCCGGCCGTGGGCGCCATGCCCGACGCCGGCCCTCTGGTCCAGACGATACTCGACAGTCTCGACGATGCCAAAGCCGAGGACGTCGTCGCGATCGATCTCAGGGGCAAGACCTCGCTGGCCGACATCATGGTGGTGGCGAGCGGCCGCTCCAGCACCCATGTCGGCGCCATCGCGGATCGCCTGCTGCGCCAATGCAAGCACGCCGGCACCTCGACGCGCGTCGAAGGCCTCAGCAATTGCGACTGGGTCCTGGTCGACGCCGGGGATGCCATCATCCACATCTTCCGTCCCGAGGTCCGGCAGTTCTACAATCTCGAGAAGATGTGGGGCGGATTACGGCCGGACGAGCAGCACGCCGGCTGACATGCCGCGGCCCGGCGCGCCTTGCGACTGATCATCGCCGCCGTGGGCCGCATGAAAGCCGGCCCGGAGCGGGAACTGCTCGAACGCTATCTGTCGCGCGCCCGCGCCCTGTCGCGCGGACTCGGCATCGCGGCCCTCGATTTCGTCGAGGTGGAGGAAGGACGGGGGCGCTCGGCCGCCGAGCGCCAGCGCGAGGAGGCGGCGGCGCTCGCAGGCCGATTAGCGCCGGGCGTCACGGTCATCCTTCTCGACGAGCGAGGCCGCTCGCTGCCCAGCGTCGCCTTCGCCGAACGGATCGGCAAGCTCGTCGCCGGCGGCGCTCCGGCTCTCGCCCTGGTGATCGGCGGTCCCGACGGCTTCGACGACGCCTTCAGGTCGTCGGCACGGGAGCTGTTGAGCTTCGGCGCCGCCACCATGCCGCACCAGCTGTTGCGCGTCGTCCTGGCCGAACAGGTCTACCGCGCCCTCACCATCCTGAGCGGGCATCCCTACCACCGGGCTTAAGCAGCCTTGCGTGGCGAAAGCCACGATTGATTTCGCTTTTCAAAGTGAAAT
>CAXUCF010000504.1:0-2358 GCA_964249275.1 uncultured Lichenihabitans sp. | reverse complement strand
CATCTAAGATAGCACGCCCAACGCGGGCCGTCACGATCTCAGTGTCAACACGAGGTCGTCCACGCCCAGATTTTTTATCGATGTTTATTGACATCCGTTTTGTATCGATATAAATTCGGGCCTACGTGGTGCCGACCTGGTGCGCGTCTCTGATCCATCTCGAAACGGAGTTCGCCGATGACGTCTGTCAGCGTTAGCACGCCTGCGCCTGTCTTTCGACCCTCTCCATGCCCCCGATGCGAGATGTCGTTCCACTCCTTCCTTGGCAGGGGCGCGTGATGTCGGACGACCTCGTCCCGTATCTGGAGCGCAAGTCCGGCCGGCCCGTCGTCACCTTGGACGCGGAGCCGCTGGCGCAGCTGCTCGACGCCACCGGCTGCTTCCGCACCACCCGGCGCATCGAGCGGCCGGCCATCGTGGCCGACTGCAATCCCTGCTTCGACGAGCAGGTCGCCGTGCTGGTCGACATCGAGACAAACGTGTCCGACAACAGGCAGCCCGAGGTCGTCGAGATCGCCATGCTCGCGGTCATCGTGGACAGCGCCGGCAGACCCGGGCCCGTTGTCGCCCTGGTCGAGCAGCTGCAGGAGCCGTCCAGGCCCATCAGCGCGATGACGACCGAGCTGACCGGGCTGACCGACGCGGCGGTCGCTGGGTGTCGGTTCGACCTCGACCTGATCGGCGCCATGCTGGCGCGGGCCGATTTCGTTGTGGCCCACCACGCCGCGCACGACCGTCCGCTGCTGGAAGGCATCCATCACGACTTCGCCCTGAAACCGTGGGCCTGCTCGTGTGCCGACGTCGACTGGGCCGCCCGAGGCTGCGACTCCGCCCGGCTGGTCAACCTCGCCCATCACTTCGGCCTTTTCTTCCAGCCCCACCGGGCGACGGAGGACTGCATCGCCCTGCTGTCCGTGCTGTCGGCCACGACGCCGCGCCATCCCTCGCCCGCCTTCGTCGACGTCGCGGCCGCGGTGAAGCACGAGGCGATGCAGGTCGACGCGATCGCGGTGCCGTACGGCCTCCGCGACAGGCTGAAGCGCCGTGGATACCGCTGGGTCCCCGAATGGAACGCGAGCCCGGCCGCGTGGCGGATCGAGGTTATGCCCGAGCATGTCCAGGCCGAGCTGGCGTGGTTGGACCGCTTCATCTACGTCGCAGGCGACGTGTCGCCCCTGACCCGTCTGGTCACGGCGGTGGACCGCTACCGCTGCGGTTGAGTGGAGCGGTGACGAGTGGGGCGGAAGACCCTTCGAAGTCCTACTGTGCCCGTCCGTCCATGCGATGAGCCGGCAGGCCGCAGCCCGATCGCCCTGTCGCTGGCCGGAGACGTACCGTGCATCTTTGCGCAGAACGCGAGGGCACCATCCCAGATCTCCTGCGGGCATTCCCGGGGGCGTCGTGGTCCGGCGACGTCCCTCTCGCCCTCGCCATCATCCCTATTTGTCGTCCTGACGGCATCCCCGGTGTGAGGCTTCCACGCCCCATACCCCAGAAACACGATCTTCGGAGACCGGACATGAGCGATCCGTCCATCGATCAGGCCCGCCGGCACGTCGCCAAGGTTCACAATGGCCTTGTCAGGATGTACATCGGCATCTGCAATCAATGGTGCGTCCTGCTGGTCGGGGCCGGCGTGTTCCTGCCGTTCTACAGCCGGGCGGTGACCTGGCCGGTGTCGGCCGTCCTCGTGGCCGGCGGCATCGGCATGCACTGCGTCGCCCTGTCCCTGGCGCGGTGCATCTGTTCCGAGGATTGACCGTGTCGGGCAGCGAAGCTCGTCGGTGCGGCGGAAGCGAAGCATGAGACCATGACATCGCTCACCGGCGTCCCTTTCGCGGACACCGTGATCGGGCGGAGAACCGGATCGCGCCTTCGAATGCAGCGGTCGACCAGCCGCCTCGACGACGACCCTCCTGCACGGACGTCTCCACCGCCCGCCTCCTTCAGACCGTGTCCCATCCAGCGCGGCGAGGAACATCTTCTCATCGACCGCAGGGAGCAGGGATGACGCCGGACAGGCCGGAACCTTCGAGGGGGGCCGACGACGGGCGGGGAGCGGCCGAGGCGGACGCCGTGCTGCGGGCCGCCGCCGACTACCTCGCGGCCGCCGAGGCCATCGCCGGGCTGCTGGCATCGGATGCCCGCGACCTCGACGAGATCCCGGGCTACGCCGCCCTCGAGGACCGCCGCACGGCGGCCCTGGCGCGCCTTTGCGACGCGAGGGCGACGGACATGGCCGGCCTGGTGGCGAAGGCGCGGGTGCTCACCCTGCGCGCCGGGATGATCGGGGTCGACGCCGACCCGCCCGCCCGCGGGCTCGCCGCCGACCTGCTGACCTTCGCGGGAGGGTAGGGC
>CAXUCF010000503.1:0-2373 GCA_964249275.1 uncultured Lichenihabitans sp. | reverse complement strand
CGGGGATCAGCGCCGTGGTGATGACGATGTCCTGCTTGGCGATGTGGGTCGCCACGAACTCGTTCTGCTGGCGCTGGTAGTCGTCCGACATCTCCCTGGCGTAGCCGCCCGTCGTCTCGGCCTGCCTGAACTCCTCGTTCTCCACGGCGACGAATTTGGCGCCGAGCGATTCGACCTGCTCCTTCGTGGCCGGACGGACGTCGGTGGCCGTGACCACGGCCCCGAGTCGGCGGGCCGTGGCGATGGCCTGCAGGCCCGCCACTCCCACGCCCATGACGAAGACCTTGGCGGCCGGCACGGTACCGGCCGCCGTCATCATCATCGGGAAGGCGCGGCCGTATTGCTCGGCCGCATCGATCACGGCGCGATAGCCTGCGAGATTGGCCTGGCTCGACAGCACGTCCATTGCCTGGGCGCGGGTGATGCGTGGCATCAGTTCCATGGCGAAAGCGTCGACGCCGGCCCGCGCCATGGCGTCGAGCGCCGCGTCCTGGCCGTAGGGATCCATGATGGCGATCACCACGGCGCCCCGCTTGTAGTGGGCGAGGTCTTCCGCGGAAGGCCGCCTCACCTTGAGCACCACGTCGGCGTCCTCGAGCACCCCGGCGAGGTCGGGCACCACCGCGGCGCCGACGGTTGCGAAAGCCTCGTCGGTGAGGCCGGAGCGGAGGCCCGCTCCGCTCTGCACCGCGACCGTGGCGCCCAGCGCCAGGAGCTTCTTCACCGTTTCGGGCGTGGCCGCGACCCTCGGCTCGTCGGTCGATTCGGCCGGCACGGCGATCCGCATGGCGATGTCCTTCCCTCATCTTCGTTCCGGTCCGGCCTGCGGACGGAGTCCATCGTCGCGGTCCGGCCGGACAGGGCCGGACCGATGCCGTCACATCACGAAGAGCGCCAGGAAGATCAGGACGCCGGCCACCGCGACGACGCCCCATTTCGTGGCGAACGTGAAGCCGCGATAGGTGCGCTCGTGTTCCGCATAATCCATGTATTCCGGATTCATCGGAACATCGTCGTTGGTCGTCATCGTGTCCTCGCCGTCAAGACGCAGCCCTGCGATCCGTGGCGGCCGCGCGACAGCGTTCAAACCCGTCTAGCCGAAACGCTGCCCTTGGGCAAACGGCCCGCTGTGGCATGCGACGAGCCTCGGGGGCGGGCTGGATCCCTGCGGAGGCCACCCAGGACTGCTCCGCAGCCCTGGGACCCTGGCCTCCTCCGCCCGCGGTCCACGGTAGCGCGAGCTTCCAGCCCGCAGGCGGTCAGCAGTCAGCGGTAACGCGCGTCACATGGCCCATCTTGCGGCCCGGCCGCGGCGCTCCCTTGCCGTAGAGGTGGAGGCTCGCGCCGGGCTCGGCCAGGATGGCGCGCCAGGCGTTCGCGTCCTCGCCGATGAGGTTGCGCATGGCGATCGCACCCCAGCGCTGCGTCGAGCCGAGCGGCCAGCCGCAGATCGCGCGCAGATGCTGCTCGAACTGCGAGGTTGCGGCCCCGCCGAGCGTCCAATGGCCGGAATTGTGGACGCGGGGCGCGATCTCGTTGACGACGAGCCTTTCGCCGGGGCCGCTCTCATGCGGCACGACGAACATTTCCACCGTCAGCACGCCCACGTAGTCGAGGGCGTCGGCGATGCGGCGGGCCATGTCGGCCGCGAGGCGCTCGGTCTCGGGCCGGACGGCGGCCGGCAATGTGGTGGTGGCCAGGATGCCGCCCGCGTGGCCGTTCTCGCAGAGGTCGTAGGCCCGGCATTCGCCATCGAGCCCGCGGGCCACGATCATCGAAACCTCGCGGGTGAACGGCACCACGCCTTCGAGGATGGACTTCTGGCCGAGCGAGCGGAACACCACGGCGAGATCCGATCCTTCGCGCACCAGCGCCTGCCCTTTGCCGTCGTAGCCGAAGCGGCGCGTCTTCAGGATCGATGGCCGCCCGAGCTGCGCCACGGCGCGGGCCATGGCGCCGGCGTCGTCCACGGCCAGGAAAGGCGCCGTATCGAGGCCGAGGCCGCGCAGGAACCGTTTCTCGAGCAGGCGGTCCTGCGTGGTCTCGAGCGCGTCCTCGTTGGGCCGGACGGGCGCGTAGCGGGCCAGCACGGCGGCGGTTTCGGCGGGAACGTTCTCGAACTCGTAGGTGACCACCGCGACGGTCCGGGCGAAGCGCTCGAGGGCCGCCTCGTCGCGATAGTCCGCCACCGTGTGGGCACCCGCGACCGCGAAGGCGGGGCTGTCGGCATCGGGCGCGAAGACATGGGCCTTGAGGCCGAGCGAGGCGGCCGCCATCGCGATCATGCGGCCGAGCTGGCCGCCCCCCAGGATGCCGACCGTGGCGCCGGGGGTGATCGGGCCGGCTGCGGGGTCAGTCACGGCGGTGCTCGTC
>CAXUCF010000502.1:0-2376 GCA_964249275.1 uncultured Lichenihabitans sp. | reverse complement strand
TTGGGTGGCGCTGCCTTGGGAAGGCGTGTTGCCGGGTCTCGAAGCCGGCAAGTTCGACATGGTGGCCGGGCCCGCCACCATCACCAAGGCCCGGATGGAACGCTATCGTTTCCTGCCGCCGATCGGGGAAGCCACCGACGCTTTGATGAAGCGCAAGGGCGATACGTCGGTCATGAAGCCGGCCGATATCGCGGGCAAGACGGTCGGGGCCGGCAAGGCCTCGTCGCAGTTGGCGCAACTGCAGGATTTCGACAAGACGCTGCCCGGCAAGGTGACGGTGCGCGAATACGTGGGCAACAGCGAGGCCTACGCGGATCTCGCGGCGGGCCGCATCGCGGCGGTCGCCAATTCGCTCACCAACATCGCCTTCGTGGCCAAGACCCGTCCCGATACGTTCGAGGTCGTGCAGCCGCCCTTCGGGCCGAAATCCTACTTCGGCTACATCATCCCCAAGGACGCCGAACACAAGGCCCTGGCCGACGCCGTCGAGGCCGCCATCGTCAAGATGAAGGCGGACGGGCGGCTCGCGGCGCTGCAGGTGAAATGGTTCGGCGCCTCGTTCGACACACCCGACGCGGTCACCGATCCGGCGCTCTGAGAGCGGGTGCCGGAGCGACGCGAGGCTGCTTGATGGGCGCCGGGGCGTCTGAGCCGTGACCGCCACCCTGTTCTGGCTGCTCGTCCAGGCATCGGGCCTCACGGTCGCGGTCAGCGCGGTATCGATCGCGATCGGGCTTGCGGTCGGCACCGTCGTTTCGGTCGCCATGCTGTCCCGGAGCCTCGCCTTCGCGATGCCGGCCCGCGTCTTCGTCAGCTTCTTCCGCGGCGTGCCGCTGCTGGTGCAGCTTCTGCTGATCTACAACCTGCTGCCGGTGCTCGGCATCGACGCGCCGGGCTTGGTGGCGGCCGTGGTGGGATTGTCCTTGTGCACGGCAGCCTACCAGGCCGAAAACCTCCGCGGCGGCTTCGCCGGCGTGCCGCGCGGGCTGATCGAGGCCGCCGACATGGTGGGTCTCGGCCCGGTCCAGCAGTTCTGGCGGATCCGCCTTCCGATCGCCTTCAAGCTGACGCTGCCGTCGCTGGTCAGCGAGGCCATCATGATCCTCAAGGCCTCGTCGCTGGTGTCGGTCGTCGGCGTCGTCGAATTGACCCGCATGGCGCAGGATCTCGCCTCGAGCACCTACGAGCCGTTACCCATGTTCGCCATGGCGGGCCTCCTCTACCTCGTTATTGATGGTCTCATCGCGAGCGCCGGCACGGTGCTGGAGCGTCGGCTCCGCTGGGGCCAGGGCGTTGGCCGGGGACGCCCGTGACGCTCGACCCCCGCTTCGTCGCGGCCCACCTGCCCGAGGTCGTGGAGGCCACCGGCGTCACGGCACTCGTCTGGGCCGCCAGCGCCGTGCTCGGCGTGCTGCTCGGCTTCGCCGTGGCGCTCGGGCGTCGCTACGCGCCGCTTCCGATCGGGATCCTGCTGCGGCTCCCGGTGGAGGTGCTGCGCGGCACGCCCTTTCTCGTGCAGCTTTTCCTGCTTTACTTCGGCGGACCCTTCATCGGGCTGTCGCTCGACCCCGTACCGGCCGGGCTCCTGGGTCTGACCGTCTACGGAGCCGCCTATTACTCCGAGATCGTCCGGGGCGGGTTCGATGCCGTTCCGCCGGGCCACGTCGAGGCGGCGGAATGCCTCGGCTTCACGCGCCTGGAGGTCGTGCGCCGCATCCTCGTGCCCGAGATGGCCGTGCTGGTCCTGCCCGCGCTGGTCAACATGACGATCCTGCTGCTCAAGGAGACGGCCGTGCTGTCCATCATCACGGTCCCCGAACTCACCATGGTGATCAGCGCCATCGGGTCGGAAAGCTACGCCTTCGTGGAATCGCTGTTCCTCCTGGCCCTGTTCTACTGGGGCCTCGTCGAGGGCTGCGGCTGGCTCGGGCGGACCGTCGAGGCGCGCCTGTCGCGGCTCCACGGCGCATGAGACCGCCGGCCCTCGACGTCAAGGCGCTGGTCAAGCGCTTCGGCGACGCCGAGGTGCTGCGCGGCATCGACCTCGACGTCCCCGAGGGCCGGGTGACCTGCCTGATCGGACCCTCGGGATCCGGCAAGAGCACGCTGCTGCGCTGCATGGCGCTGCTCGAGGCGCCGAGCGCCGGCGCCGTGCTGGTCGGGGGCGAGCCGCTCGGCTGCGCGCCGGGCCCGGATGGGCGGCCCGTGCGGCTGCCCGCCGGCCGCACGCGCGCGCTCCGCTCCACCATCGGCATGGTGTTCCAGCAGTTCAACCTGTGGCCCCATATGACGGCGCTCGGCAATGTCTCCGAAGCGCTGCGCACCGTGCGGCGCCTCGGCCGGGCCGAGGCCGCGACGCGCGCCATGGCGCAACTC
>CAXUCF010000501.1:0-2387 GCA_964249275.1 uncultured Lichenihabitans sp. | reverse complement strand
CGCGCCTGCTCCGGGCGTTCGGAACGCGCGCGACGGCGCCGGTGCTGCCACGGCCCGATCACCCCCCGCGCGAGCGGACACCGGAGCGAACCGCGCACCTCGAAGCCGAACTCGGACTGCACAGGGTCCTGATCCCTGCCGCGTTCCAGACGGCCGAACCGTGAAGAGAGGCCTTGCATCTCATGACCAACCGCAAGCTCGACGTCGCTTTCGCCGACTATGACCGCACCGCCGCGTTGGCGAACGGCGCGGTGAGGATCGAGGGCGTCGACGCCCGCTTCCACACGGCGCAAATCGTGACGGAGATCTTCGAAGGAATGATCCGCAGTCGCGCCTACGACGTCGCGGAGCTGGGCTGGACCTACTACCTCCGCACCTTCGCCGACGGCCCGTCGCCGTTCGTGGCCATCCCGGTGTTCCCGAACCGGGCATTCCGGCATGGTGCCATCTACGTCAACAGGGCGAGCGGCATCGAACGGCCGGAGGACTTGGTCGACAAGCGCATCGGCGAACTTGCGCTTTACGGCCACGACGCCGGGGTCATGCCCAAGGGCATTCTGTCCGACGAGTTTGGGTTCAGGCCAGAACAGAATCGTTGGATCGTCGGCGGCATCGACTTCCCCATGGACCCGGTCGACTTCGTCGCTCACCCGGTGCCCGACGGCGTCGAGGTGGAATGGGCCGGCAAGGGCGTCGACCTCGGCGAGATGCTCGACCGCGGCGAGATCGATGCGCTCATCTCCGCCGATATCCCCCGCTGCGTGCTGGAGAGCTCGCCGCGGGTGGGCCGGCTCTTCCAAGACTACACCGGGGTCGAACGTGAGTACTTCCGCCGCACGGGCATCTTCCCGATTATGCACACGGTGGTCGTCACGCGCGAACTGGCCGAACAGGAGCCGCACACGGTCAGGGCTGTCTATCGCGGCTTTTGCGAGGCCAAGCAGCAAGCGGAAGAGCGCTACGTTAAGGGCATGACGTTCAACAACATGAACGTCATGCTGCCGTGGCTAACCGAGCTCGTGAAGAACGACCGGGAGTTGCTCGGCAAGGAGTGGTGGCCCTACGGCCTCACCACGAACCGAGCGGCGGTCGAAGCGGTCCTCCGCTACCATCACGAGCAGGGGCTCACTCCCCGACGCTTCGGCGTTGAGGAGTTGTTCGCGCCCGCACTTCTGGACACGTGAAGCGACGAAGGCGCGAGGGCTCAAGCGGTTCTATGCCATCACGGCGGACAATACGCGTCCGCCGCGGCCCAGCTCGGCGACCCAGCCCGGCGACCTTGTCGACGTACAGCGGCTCGAACGGGTCTTCAGCCCGCGTCTCTGGCGCGTCTCGGAAACGCGGCGACAATAAGATCGACAAAGGCAATCAGCTTGGGCGGTTGGGGATTGCGCGCCACGAACAACAGGACCATGGGGCGGCGTGGCGCGACATAGTCGGCGAGGACCGGCCTCAGCGCCCCCGCCGTGAACGCCTCCGCAACGACGGCCCTCGGCTGGAGAATGATGCCGAACTCCGCGACCGCGGCTGCAACCAGCGCACGGCCATCGTTCACCTGCAAACGCGGCCGGACCGTTACGGCATGGATCGCGCCCGCGCGCCCGAACCGCCATTCGGCATAGGGCCGCCCCGACCAGTTGACGAAGCCGAGACACTCGTGACCGTCGAGGTCGGCGGGCGTCCGCGGTTCGCCTGGCGCCGGGGCGTCCGGTGCAGCAGGGGCGCACTAACTCGCTTCTCCAACGCCGTCACGTGCTTGCCCATCATCTGCGAGGTCATGCCGAGTGCGGTCCCGGCCGCTGTGAAGAGTCTGGAAGTGGTAACGCGGCGGCACGCACTATACCGATGCCCACTTGGTGCCCTTCTCCATAGCGTCGAGGATTGCCTACGTGACCCATCAACGTCCGACGCGAGCCGGCTGTGCCGATCCTGCCGACCACCTAATCCCAGACCCTGCTCAATCTGGTGCAGGCGACAGCGGAGGCTTGCGCTTCAGTGACCTCCAGTACTCCTCAGTGACAAAGTGCTTTTCCAATCTCCCGTATTGCTCTTGAAAATATATCTCGCCATTCGATCTCTGATACCACTGAAAGAGCACGAGGCGATCGTATAGACTCCCGGCAGAAGCTGTCGACGACAAGCTCAGCAGCGTGAGTAGCCCTAAGGTGGCGCGGTGTTTGACGACCAAATTTCACTCCAAGACTGGGTTGATACGATTGCAAGCATATAGGCCCGTTCAACGATAGGACAATATGTGCGGCGATCACATGCACCAAACCCACGCTGACGGTAGCGTCCACGGAGCTGGTGGAGTTTTGGGAGTTGGGGCGGCGGGCGGAGCTCCGCACATAGCGGAGCCCGCCGCCCCCTGGGTGGCCACCGTGCCT
>CAXUCF010000500.1:0-2394 GCA_964249275.1 uncultured Lichenihabitans sp. | reverse complement strand
CGACGCGCGGCAGACCGCCCGTGATGTCGCGGGTCTTGGCGCCTTCCATCGAGATCCGGGCCACGACGTCGCCCGCCTTGACCTCCGCCCCGGGATCGAACGCGATGATCGAGTCCACGGGCAGCATGTAGCGGGCATCGCCGCCCCGAGGCACCTTGGCGATCTTGCCGTCGGACCCCTTGATGACGATGGCCGGTCGCAAGCTCGCCGAACGCTGGTTCAGGCGCCAATCCATGACCATGCGCTTGGCGATGCCGGTAGCCTCGTCGATGGTTTCCGACATCGACGACCCCTCGACCAGATCCTCGAACCCGACGGTGCCGTCGATCTCGGTCATGATCGGACGCGTATAGGGATCCCATTCGGCAATCCGCTGTCCGCGCTTGATCTTGTCGCCCTCGTCGACCTTCATGCGGGCGCCGTATTGCACGCGATGCACCGCGCGCTCGGCCCCGTCCGGCCCTGAGATGACGACCGCCACGTTGCGGGCCATCACCATGAGGTCGCCTTCCGCATTCCTGGCGATCGCCTTGTTGCGGAATGTGACCGTGCCGTCGAAATTCGACTCGATGAATGACGAGTCGGCGATCTGAGCCGCACCGCCGATATGGAAGGTGCGCATCGTGAGCTGAGTACCCGGCTCGCCGATCGATTGCGCCGCGATCACGCCGACCGCCTCACCCATGTTGACCGGCGTCCCCCGTGCGAGGTCGCGGCCGTAGCAGGTCGCGCAGACGCCGTTCTTCGATTCGCAGGTCAGGACCGAGCGGATCTTCACTTCCTGGATGCCGGCCGCGTTGATGCGGTCGATATGCCATTCCTGGATCATCTCGCCCGTTGCGACGATCAGCTTGCCGTCCTGTTCCTTCAGATCCTCGGCCGAGGTCCGGCCGAGGATGCGGATCGCCAGCGACGCCACCACCTGGCCGGCATCGAGGATGGCCCGCATCTTGATGCCGCCCTGGGAACCGCAGTCCACCGTCGAGATGATGGCATCCTGCGCCACGTCGACGAGGCGGCGCGTCAGATAGCCGGAGTTGGCCGTCTTCAATGCCGTGTCGGCCAGACCCTTGCGGGCACCGTGCGTGGAGGAGAAATATTCGAGGACGGTCAGGCCTTCCTTGAAGTTCGAGATGATCGGCGACTCGATGATCTCGCCGCTGGGCTTGGCCATCAGCCCGCGCATCGCGGCAAGCTGCTTCATCTGCGTCGGCGACCCGCGGGCACCGGAGTGGCTCATCATGTAGATCGAGTTGATCGGCTTGTCCTTGCCGCCCTCGTCCTTCCGCACGGAGGAGATGCGGATCATCATCTCGTCGGCCAGCTTGTCAGAGCACTTGGCCCAGGCGTCGACCACCTTGTTGTACTTCTCGCCCTGGGTGATGAGACCGTCGTTGTATTGCTGCTCGTATTCCTTCGTGAGGGCCGAGGTGCTCTCGATGATCTTCGGCTTGGTCTCCGGAACGACCATGTCGTCCTTGCCGAACGAGATGCCGGCCCGGAAGGCCTCGCGGAAGCCGAGCGCCATGATCCGGTCGCAGAAGATCACCGTCTCCTTCTGCCCGCAGTTGCGGTAGACCGTGTCGATCATGTTGGAGATCTCCTTCTTCGTCATCAGCCTGTTGGCGACGTCGTAGGGGATCTTGGCGTGGCTCGGCAGCAGCTGGCCGAGGATCATGCGGCCCGGCGTCGTGTCGAAGATCTTGGATTTGCGCACGCCGTTCTCGTAGGTCCAGGCTCGCCCCTTGATCTTGGTGTGCAGGGTTACGGCCTTGGCGGCGAGCGCATGCTCGATCTCGCCCATGTTCGAGAACGCCATGCCCTGGCCGATGTCGCCGTCCACCACGAGCGTGACGTAGTAGAGCCCCAGCACGATGTCCTGCGACGGCACGATGATGGGCAGCCCGTTGGCGGGGTGCAGGATGTTGTTGGTCGACATCATGAGCACGCGGGCTTCCAACTGCGCCTCGAGCGACAGCGGAACGTGCACGGCCATCTGGTCGCCGTCGAAATCCGCGTTGAAGGCGGCGCAGACCAGCGGGTGAAGCTGGATCGCCTTGCCCTCGATCAGCGTCGGCTCGAAAGCCTGGATGCCCAGGCGATGCAGCGTCGGCGCGCGGTTCAGCATGACCGGATGCTCGCGGATCACCTCGTCGAGAATGTCCCAGACCTCCGGCTTCTCTTTCTCGACCAGCTTCTTGGCCTGCTTCACCGTGGTGGACAGGCCCTTGGCGTCGAGACGCGAGTAGATGAACGGCTTGAACAACTCGAGCGCCATCTTCTTCGGCAGCCCGCACTGGTGGAGCTTCAGTTCCGGACCCACCACGATGACCGAGCGACCCGAATAGTCGACGCGCTTGCCGAGCAGGTTCTGGCGGAACCGGCCCTGCTTGC
>CAXUCF010000499.1:0-2396 GCA_964249275.1 uncultured Lichenihabitans sp. | reverse complement strand
GGACTCGCTCGGCGGTATTGACTGGGCGCACGCCGAGGCGCTGGCCTTCGCGTCCATCCTGGCCGACGGCACGCCGATCCGCCTGTCCGGCCAGGACTCCGAGCGCGGCACGTTCGGCGTCCGCCACAGCGTCCTGCACGACCCGACCACGGGCGAGCGCTTCTGCCCCCTCCAAGCGCTGCCGCAGGCGAAGGCGTCCTTCGCCGTCTACAACAGCCCGCTCTCGGAGAACGCCGTGCTGGGCTTCGAGTATGGCTACAGCATCCACGCCACCAACGCCCTGGTGCTGTGGGAGGCGCAGTTCGGCGACTTCGCCAACGGCGCCCAGGTGGTGTTCGACCAGTTCATCTCGGCGGGCGAGCGCAAGTGGTTGCGCCTGTCCGGCCTCGTCTGCCTGCTGCCGCACGGCTACGAGGGCCAGGGCCCCGAGCATTCCTCGGCGCGCCTCGAGCGCTTCCTGCAGTGCTGCGCCGAGGACAACATGCAGGTCGCCAACGTCACCACCCCGGCCAACTACTTCCACGTCCTGCGCCGTCAGCTGAAGCGCGACATCAGGAAGCCGCTGATCCTGATGACGCCCAAGTCGCTGCTGCGCCACAAGCGGGCGGTCTCCACTCTCGACGAGTTGGCGGACGGCTCGACGTTCCACCGCGTCCTGCGCGACGATGCCGAGCGGTTGCCGGATGGCGCCGGGCTGGCGGCGGACGACAGGATCCGGCGGGTCGTGCTGTCGACCGGCAAGGTCTACTACGACCTGTTCGAGGAACGCGAGAAGCGCGGCATCGACGACGTCTATCTCATGCGGGTCGAGCAGCTCTACCCCTTCCCTTTGAAGACGCTGGTCAACGAGCTGTCCCGGTTCAAGACCGCCGAAGTGGTCTGGTGCCAGGAGGAGCCGAAGAACATGGGGTCCTGGACCTTCGTCGACTCCTATCTCGAATGGGTGATGGATCAGGCCAAGATGGAGCGGAAGCGGCCTCGCTACGCCGGACGCCCTGCCGCCGCCGCCACCGCTACTGGGCTGATGTCGAAGCACCTCCAGCAGATCAAGACCTTCATGGACGACGTTTTCGCGTCGTGAGGCGCGTTGGCCCGGGCGCGCAGCCCCGGGGCCCCGATCCCATGGAAGCCGGCATGCCTTATTTCTTGTGCAAGTTCGTCCCGCCGCGACGCACCTTCGCGCAAGACATGTCGAGCGCGGAAGGGTTCGTCATGGGCGCGCATGTCGCATTTCGGTCGGAGCTGCTGAGCCGGGGCGTCGCCATTGCGTTCGGTCCAGTCATCGATCCGGACGGCGCGTGGAGTTCGGCATCCTCGAAACCGAGCATGAAGCGGGGGCGAGAACGTTCGCGGCCGACGATCCGGTGGCCCGCTCCGGCCTCGGCTTCCGCTACGACGTCTTTCCCATGCCCGGGCTGTCGACACGGCCGTTCCAAGCGCGCTGACCATCGGCGCAAGTTCACACGAGGCGCGACAGCATGACGACCGAGATCCGCGTCCCCACCCTGGGGGAGTCCGTGAGCGAGGCCACGATCGGCCGCTGGTTCAAGAAGCCGGGCGACGCCGTCAAGGCGGACGAGCCCCTGCTCGAACTCGAAACCGACAAGGTGACGCTCGAAGTCAACGCGCCGGCCGCCGGCGTGCTGGCCGAGATCACGGTCAAGGACGGCGAAACCGTCGAAGCCGGCGCGCTGCTGGGGCAGATCGAGGCGGGTGCGGCCGGCGCCAAAGGCAAGGTGCCCAAGACGCAGGCGGCCGCCAGGGATCCTGCGCCCGCCGGCGGCAAGAACCCTGCGGCTCCCGCCGCTCGGGCCACCGAAGCCGCCACGCCGAATGAGAGCGGCGCGGGCTATGGCAACCATGCATCGGCCGTGGCGGCCCCCGCTTCCGCGGCGGCGGGCCAGGCCTCTGCGGCGGGGGGCCAAGCCCCCGCCGCAGCCGGGACCGACGTCCAGGTGCCGACGCTGGGTGAATCGGTCAGCGAGGCGACCGTTGCCAAGTGGTTCAAGAAGCCCGGCGACGCCGTGAAGGCCGACGAACCGCTGGTCGAACTCGAAACCGACAAGGTGACGCTCGAGGTCAATGCTCCCGCGGCCGGCGTGCTGTCGGCCATCGGGGTCGAGATCGGCGCCACCGTGACGCCCGGGGCCGTGCTGGGCCGGATCGCGGCGGCTGGTGCGGCGGCCGTTGGTACCGCTGCGGCCGGAGGTGCGAAGGGCGCCCCTGCCGGTTCCGCCAACGGCGCTCGCGCCAGGCAGGCTGCGACCGGCATGCCGCCGGCGCCCGCGGCCGCCAAGCTCGCAACCGAGAACGGCATCGACACGGCCGGGATCGAAGGATCCGGCAAGCGCGGCCAGCTGCTGAAGGGTGACGTGCTGGACGCCATCGGCCGAGAT
>CAXUCF010000498.1:0-2398 GCA_964249275.1 uncultured Lichenihabitans sp. | reverse complement strand
TGTCGTTCGCCGGCGGCCCCGTCGGGGTCGAGACCATCGCGGCGGCGCTGTCGGAACCGCGCGACGCCATCGAGGACATCATCGAACCCTACCTCATCCAGCTCGGGTTCCTGCAGCGCACGCCGCGCGGCCGCCTTTTGACGCCGCATGCCTTCCGACACCTCGGCCTCAAGGAGCCGAAGGCCCTGGGCGACCAGTTCGGCCTGTTCCCGGCCGAACCCGAGGCCGACGCTTGAGCGACACCGCCCACCGCTTCCCTGTCCGGGTCTACTACGAAGACACGGACTTCTCGGGCGTCGTCTATCACGCCAACTACCTCAAATTTTTCGAGCGCGGCCGCACCGAAATGCTGCGCGAGCGCGGCATCGATCAGGCCTCGATCTTCGCCGGCCCCGATCCCTTCGCCTTTGCGGTCGCCCGCATGGAGATCGATTTCCGCAGGCCCGCCCGCATGGACGACGTGCTGACGGTGGAAACGGTCGTGGTGGCGGTCGGCGGCGCTTCGATAGCATTGCGCCAACGCCTGCTGCGCGACATGGATCTCCTGGTCGAGGCTGCGGTCAGGATCGCGGCCGTGTCCCGGGGCCGGGCGACCCGGCTCCCGCCCGTGGTCGCATCACGGCTGAGGGCTTCGGCCCCGGGAGGCGGACCGAGGCAGTACGGAACGGTCCCCGACCGGCGTTAACGCGGCCTTAACCATGAGGCTGCTCTAAGGCGTCGGACGAATGAGCTTGAGTGTGACGGCGAAGCCGCAGAATTGACGGATTCGCACCGCAGGACAACCAGACGATCATAAGATGCCCGCCTGCGCCCGGCGCATGCCGCCCTGGCGCCTCGCGCACCGCAGGTCGCAGGGCGGCGAGGAGCGCCGGGCGCCCCGGGAAATGGACCGCATGAACCCTGCAGATGTCGCCGCCATGCCGGTTTCGGAGATCACCATCTTCGGCATGTTCATGAACGCCAGCCTGCTGGTCAAGGTGATCATGCTGGGCCTGTTGTTCGCCTCCATGTGGTGCTGGGCCATCATCATCAACAAGGCCGTCCTGTTCGCGCGGACCCGGAAGGCCATGGACCGGTTCGAGCAGGTCTTCTGGTCGGGGCAGTCACTCGAGGAACTCTACACCAACCTTTCCCAGGGTCAGACGATCGGCATGGCGTCGCTGTTCGTCGGCGCCATGCGGGAATGGAAGCGCAGCTTCCAGAATGTCGGCTCGTCCTTCATGGGGCTCCACGCGCGGCTCGAGAAGGTGCTCGACGTCTCGATCGCTCGCGAGGTCGAGAAGCTCGAATCCAACCTCATCGTGCTGGCCACGGTGGCCTCGACGGCGCCATTCGTCGGGCTGTTCGGCACCGTATGGGGCATCATGACGTCGTTCCGCTCCATCGCGGCCTCGAAAAACACCTCCCTGGCCGTGATCGCGCCGGGCCTCGCCGAGGCACTGCTCGCCACCGCGATCGGCCTGTTCGCGGCCATCCCGGCCTTGATCTTCTTCAACAATCTCCAGGGCGTCGTGTCGCGGTTCCAGGCCCGCATGGAGAGTTTCGCCGACGAGTTCTCGTCCATCCTGTCGCGTCAGATCGACCACCACGTCGGCGGCGAGCGCGACCGCGCGGCTTGACCGAACCGCAACGACGGGAGATCCGCGATGGGCATGTCGGTCGGGGCTGCGGGCAAGAAAGGCGGCCGGCGCAAGCGCGGGGTACCGCGTTACGGTGCCATGGCCGAGATCAACATGACGCCGTTCATCGACGTCGTGCTGGTGCTGCTCATCATCTTCATGGTAGCGGCGCCGCTCCTGGCGAGCGGGGTTCCGATCGACCTGCCGAAGACCTCGGCCGGGGAACTCAAGGTCGATTCCAAGCCGCTCAGCATCGCGGTGGACGAGAAGGGCGACGTCTTCGTGGCCGACCAGCCTGTGCCGCTCGAGGGCGTGCTGCCCCGCCTGCAGGAACTCGCCAAGGACGGCTACGACGAACGGATCTACCTGCGAGGAGCCAAGGCCGTGAACTACGGCCGCATCGCCGAGGTGATGACGCTGATCACCTCGGCCGGGTACAAGAAGGTCGCGCTCGTGACCGAGCAGACCGATAAGTGAGGCCGAGGTTCCGGTGAAGCTGTCGCTTTCCGAACCAGGAGTCGCTTTCTCGGGCCTCGCCCACGTCGGTATCCTGGCTATCCTGCTGTTGAACCTGTCCTGGTGCTCCGGGCCCGTTCCGGTCGACGACGTCAAGGAGGCCGTTCCGATCGAGACCATCTCGACCAAGGACTTCAATCAGATCATGAAGGGCGAGAAATCGTCCAAAGACGTCACCAGGCAACCCACGACCAGGGTCGACAAGATCGCCCAGATCGAGGAGCAGCACAAGGCGCCGGCGCAGCCCGAAACCATCAAGGAAG
>CAXUCF010000497.1:1805-2410 GCA_964249275.1 uncultured Lichenihabitans sp. | reverse complement strand
AGCGTCTCCGCGGGACAGCGGGGCCACTTGAAGCCGGGTTGAACGAAGCCGCGGTGTGATTAGCCGCTATGGGGCCCCGAGGGTCCATCATCGCCAGGGAGCCGTTGCCCGGCCAGTTCAGGACGATCGTCGGCGCCGGAAGCGCGCGGATTGTCGCCGCCCGAGCCGGGGTTCTGTCGATGCGGTCGATCGAGGCGTGTGGCCGACGAGTGTCGGTGCCCGCGGGCCGATGGTTTCCACCTGCTCCAAGGCATGGGGGTTCGTCTCGGCTGAACGAGGCTGGACCGGCAGGTGGATGGCGAGGAGGTATCGGCGGCGACGATCATGACGTGTCGCACCGTGGTGCCCGGCTCGGAGGTGGGGGCCGAGGCTGGTCTCGCGGCCAGGTCCACCGCTCCCGCACCACGCCGCCACAACCCGGGCAGATGTCGATGCGCGTGCCCGTCAGCCTGGCATAGCGCTCGCGGTAGTCGGCGGCCTCCGGGACCGGCTCCGCTGGAGGCGCTTGGAGGGCCGCCCGCACCTTGGCGATCTTGATGGCGCGGCGACCGTTCGCCATGAAGCCGAGATGGCGGATGCGGCGGAACCCCCGGGGGAGGACGTGG
>CAXUCF010000497.1:1224-1795 GCA_964249275.1 uncultured Lichenihabitans sp. | reverse complement strand
TGCGGCCGTCTTCATCGCCGAGCAGGCGACCATTGGAGATGGCGACGCGGTGCGTGTAGCGCGCCAGGTACTCGATCACCTTCTCGGGCTCGCACAGCGGCCGCTTGGCATAGACGACGAACGGGCTGCGCCGCAGCGGCGCGATGTGGGCCGCGAAGGCGACCGGGTCCGACAAGGCGGCGAGCGTGCCCGAGAACGCCAGCAGCCCGGCGCGGTGCGCCGCCTCCAGGCGGTCGAGGAACAGGCGGCGGTAGACGCGCGACATGACGTGGACGGGCAGGAAGAAGCCCGGCCGGCAGCCGACCCAGGAGCCGTCGGCTCGAAGGCCCCCACCCGGGACGATGCAGTGGACGTGAGGGTGGTGCTGGAGGGTCTGGCCCCAGGTGTGCAGCACCGCGATCATGCCGGTCTCGGCGCCGAGGTAGCGGGGATCGGCCCCGACCGTCGACACCGTGCCGCCCGCGGCCTTGAACAGGATGTCGTAGACGACGGCCTTGTTCTGCAGGGCGATCGCGGCGATCGGCGCCGGCAGCGTGAAGACCACGTGGAAATAGACGACCGGCAGCAACTC
>CAXUCF010000497.1:0-1214 GCA_964249275.1 uncultured Lichenihabitans sp. | reverse complement strand
CGCGCGGTCTGCGCCTGGCATTTTGGGCAGTGCCGGTTGCGGCACGAGTTGTAGGCGATGCGGACCGCGCTGCACCCCTCGCACTGCTCGACATGGCCGCCGAGCGCCGCGGTGCGACACGCCTCGACCGCCGCCATGACGCGGCGCTGTTCTCCGGACAGGCGGCGGCCCTGCCGGGTGCGGAACGCGGCTCCATGGCGGCGGAAGATGTCGGCCACCTCGAGGGCGGGACGCATGCGCGTCGCCTAACCGAGCGGCATCCGAGGGACGGCCAGGCGGTCGAAGGGGCTCGGCGTCCCGGAGATCATGTGGGTGGCGACCTGGGCATAGCGCGACGTCGACGACAGGTCGGCGTGGCCGAGCAGCACCTGGATGATGCGGATGTCCGTGCCGCTCTCCAGGAGGTGGGTGGCGAAGCTGTGACGCAGCGTGTGGGCCGTGACCGGCTTGGCGAGCCCGGCCTGCCACCGTGCCGAACGGCAGGCGTTCTGCAGGGCGCCGACGCTGACGGGGTGGTCCGGCTCCTGGCCGGGGAACAACCAGGTCCGGGGTTTGGCGCCACGCCAATAGTCCTGCAGCAGCACGAGGAGACGAGGCGACAGCATGGCGTGGCGATCCCGGCCGCCCTTGCCGTTCTCGACGTGGATCAGCATGCGCCGGCTGTCGATGGCCTCCACCTTGAGCCGCGCCACCTCTCCGACGCGCAACCCGGCCGCATAGGCGGTCGTCAACGCCATGCGATTGCGCCGCCCCGGCACGGCGTCCAGGAAGGCGCCGACCTCCTCGAGGCTGAGCACGCACGGAAGCTTGGACGGCTCGCGCCCGGTGACGATCCGTTCGAACGCTTCCTTCTGGCCGAGCGTGACGCCGTAGAAGAAGCGCAGCGCGCAGGCGACCTGGTTGATGTGCGTCCGGGAGAAGTGCTGGTCCGCCAGGTGCAACTGGTAGGTTCGCACCTCCTCGGGGCCGAGCCGGTCCGGGGAGCGATGAAAATAACGGCTGAACTTGGCGACCGCGTAGAGGTAGGATTGCTGCGTCGCCTGCGCGAGGTTGCGGATCCGCATGTCCTCGATCATGCGCTGGCGAAGAGGGCTGATGCCGGCCATCGGAGGGCTCCTGTCGTGAGAGGCTGGGTGTGACGATCACATCCTCTCAGACAGGGGCCTTCAGCTCAGCACGCTCGACGCGCCTCCCGCGAAGCGGGTTCGTTCAAT
>CAXUCF010000496.1:304-2437 GCA_964249275.1 uncultured Lichenihabitans sp. | reverse complement strand
CCTATATGGCGACTCAGTTCGCCATAGCGGCAGTGTGTTTTCTGATTGGAGAACATAACCGCGACAATATTTCTCTGATCGTCGAGTTCGCCTGCATGGCCGCAACGGCACTCGTCGTCATTCAGAGGCACTCGGATTTGTTCGCAAAGAATATTTTTCAAAAAAAGACGCTGGAAAGAAACAATGAGCAATTCCGGGAGCAAGCCGATGTCATCGGACTGCTGCTGAAAGACTTCGAAGAGCAGACCAGCGACTGGTTGTGGGAAACTGATGACGCCTTCTGCCTTCGGTCTCCCTCGGCCCGCTTCGTGCAGGTCTGCGAAGGGCGCGCACGCGCGATCGAGGGACTGTCCCTCACGACGCTGCTGACCGATGGCGACGTGATCGGCAACGAGGAAGCCCTGGCCGAACTTCAGGGCCATGTCCTCGCCCGGCGCTCCTTTCGGGACATGACGATCCCGCTCGCCGCGGCGGCGGAGCCGCGTTGGTGGTCCATCTCCGGCCGCCCCATGTTCGATCGCGACGGGCGTTTCGAGGGTTATCGAGGCGTCGCCGGCGACATCACCGCGTCCCGGCTGGCGCAGGCCAAGATCGAGCATCTCGCCCACCACGACAGCTTGACGGGCCTGCCGAACCGGAGCTCCTTCAGCCGGATCCTGGACCGGGCCCTGCATCGGAGCGACCTGTCGAACCTGGCCGTCCTCAGCCTGGACCTCGACGGGTTCAAAGCCGTCAACGACCGTCACGGCCATCCCGTGGGGGACGCTCTCCTCATCGCAGTGGCGGACAGGCTCCAGGCGGCAGTTCGGGAAGATGGCCGGGTCGCCAGGTTCGGAGGCGACGAGTTCGTCATGCTGGGCGACAGCTCCCTGGAGGCGGGAGGTATCGAAGGGTTGTGCCGCCGGACGATCGCGTCTCTGGTGGAGCCCTTCGAGGTCCTGGACGAGCAGGTGACGGTCGGCACGAGCATCGGTGTCGCCTTTGCGGGGGTCGACGGGGACACCCCAGAAGAGTTGCTCAAGCATGCGGATGCGGCGCTCTACCGAGCGAAGGCCGAGGGCCGCGGCACGTTCCGTTTCTTCGCACCCGACATGGATCGCAAGCTCCAGGAGCGGCAGCAGCTCATGCAGGATCTGCGCGTTGCCCTGGCGCGCGATGAGCTGGTGCTTCACTTCCAGCCCTATGTGAGCGCGGAAAACGGAGCCGTGACGGGTTGCGAGGCCCTGGTGCGCTGGCTTCATCCGACCAGGGGCACGGTGTCGCCCGTCGATTTCATCCCGCTCGCGGAGGAGAACGGCCTCATCGTGCCCATCGGTGCCTGGGTCATCGATCAGGCATGCCGCGAAGCCACGCGCTGGCCGGCCCACCAGCGCGTCTCGGTCAACATCTCACCGCGGCAGTTTCGCGATCAGTCCCTGCCGGGCGTCATCCTGGCAGCCCTGACGCGCTCGGGCCTGGCACCGACACGCCTCGAAGTCGAGGTCACCGAAACGGTCCTGATCGACGATGCGGAGGCGGCGCTCAACGTGCTCCGCCGGATCAGGGCCATGGGGGTCCGGGTCGCCCTCGACGATTTCGGCACCGGATATTCTTCGCTGAGCTACCTGCGCAGCTTTCCCTTCGACAAGGTCAAGATCGACCGGAGCTTCGTGCAGGACCTCGCCGCACGGCATGACAACCAAGTCATCGTGCAAGCCATTCGTGATCTCGCCAAGGGCCTCGGCATGACCATCACCGCCGAAGGAGTGGAAACGGACGAACAGGCCCATCGCCTGAGGCAGACAGGTTGCGAGGAATTACAGGGTTACCTTTTCAGTCGTCCCGTGACGGCCGAAGCTCTCTTGTTGTCCAGGCGGTCAGTTGGCGGCGGCGAACGACGCTCCATCGCGTCGTAGGTGTGACCGTCGGCGTCACCTCCGGCGTGTGCGATCCTGGAGTGGTTCAGCGGCACGCGTGAGCACGCGCTGCCTGACACGATGCGGCAGGTCCGTCCGCTCCGTCGTCACGGACGTCGAGCGGGGCTCACCTCCGCCCGCGTGGGCCTGCGGCAGCCTGTACCGCACCCGGGGGCAGGCCGGGAATCCGACCGCGACCATAGCCAGCGTCGGGGCTGGAAGAGGGTCGACCTCATGG
>CAXUCF010000496.1:0-294 GCA_964249275.1 uncultured Lichenihabitans sp. | reverse complement strand
CCGAGGACGATCCCGGCGCCCACTACGAGCAGCAGCAGCGGGTTGATCCGGCTCGCAATCAGCGCCGCCGTGGACGCGAACGCGATGGCCTGGGCGGGCCAGCCGCCGTCGAGCGAGAGCAGCAGCACGTAGACCGAGGCCAGGATCATGCCGGCCGCGACGGGCCGGAGCCCGCCTTCCAGCGCCCGCTGCCACAGCGCGCCCTGGTGGCGCTTCCACACGACCGCCACGCCGTAGCTCAGGATCGCGGTCGGCCCGAAGTTGCCGAGCGTGGCCGCCACCGCGCCCCAGAAC
>CAXUCF010000495.1:0-2482 GCA_964249275.1 uncultured Lichenihabitans sp. | reverse complement strand
GACGGCCCGGCCGAGGTTGGCGTTGCGGCGCTGGTAGAGCATCTTGCCGGCCGCGGTCTTGACGCGGGTGATGATGTGCGGCTGCACCGCGATCCCGCCGTTGGCGAAAGGCGCGTAGGCGGCCGTGAGTTCCAGCGGTGACACTTCGGACGTGCCGAGCGCGATCGAGGCATTGGGCTGCAGCTCCGACACGATGCCGAGGCGATGCGCGGTCCTCACCACCGTCCTCGGTCCGACCTCGACGCCGAGCCGCACCGCCACGGTGTTGAGCGACAGGCTCAATGCCTTGGTGAGCGAGACGGGGCCGAAATATTCGCGGCTGTAGTTCTCGGGGTGCCAACCCTTGATCGTGATGGGGCCGTCCTCCCGCACGGTGTCGGGCGTGAGGCCGGCCTCCAACGCCGACAGGTACACGAAAGGCTTGAAGGAGGAACCCGGCTGGCGTCTGGCCGAGACGGCGCGGTCGAACTGGCTGTCGGCATAGTCGCGCCCGCCGATCAGCGCCTTGATGCCGCCCTCGGGATCCATCGAGACCAGCGCGCCCTGGCTGACGCCGTATTTGCCGCCGTTCTTGTTCAGGCTGTCCACCAGGGCTCGCTCGCCCGCCCGCTCCAGGGCCGGATCGAGCGTCGTGGTGACGACGATGTCCTCCTCGACCGCGCCGATGGTGTCGTCGAGCATGTCCAAGACGTAGTCGGCCGCGTAGTTCACGTCGCCGTTGCCGTGCTCCTTGACCGCATGGGCGGGCGCTGCGAGGGCGGCCTTGCCGGCCGCCTCCGGGACGAAGCCCTCCTGGACCATGGCCGTGATGACCTGCGTGGCGCGCTCGGCGGCGCCGGTCGGGTTGCGGTTGGGTGCGAGCTTGGTCGGCGCCTTCATGAGCCCGGCCAGCACGGCGGCCTCGGCGAGCGTGATCCTGGAGGCGCCGTGGCCGAAGTAGCGGTTGGCCGCCGCCTCGATCCCATAGGACCCCGAGCCGAAATAGACGCGGTTGAGATAGAGTTCGAGGATCTGATCCTTGGTGTATTTGTGCTCGAGCCACAGTGCCAGGATGGCTTCCTGGATCTTGCGCGACAGCGTTCGTTCCTGGGTCAGGAACACGTTCTTGGCAAGCTGCTGAGTCAGGGTCGAGCCGCCCTGCACGCCGCCGCCGCGGTGCAGGAGGTTCTGCAGGACGGCGCGGGCGATGCCGGCCGGATCGATGCCGTGGTGCAGGTAGAAGCGTCGGTCCTCGATGGCCACGAAGGCCTTCGGCACATAGGGCGGCAGATCGGCGAGCCTGACGGCAGCCCCGCCCGTGTCGCCGCGGTTGGCGAGCGGCGTGCCGTCTTCCCCCACGATCGCGATGTTGGGCGGACGCTTCGGCACGGCGAGCTGGTCGATCGGTGGCAGGCGGCTCGCGTAGAAAGCGACCGTACCGGCCGCGCCGACGACGGCCCAGATGCCGAGAATGAAAGACCAGTAGACGAGTCGGCCCAAGATTGTGGAGCGACGGGGACGGCCGGGCGAGCGCCCACCGCCGGAGGAGCCGCGCCCCCCGCCGCCCGACCGGGAGGCCCTCGCCTCGCGGCTCACGTCGATCTCGTCCGGCGCGGCGCGCCGGTCTCGAAGGGGCTCGAACGTCGGCTCGCGGCGCACGTCCTCCGGAGCCTTGCGCGATGGCCGTCGGGTCCGTGCCGGCGCAGGGCCGCCACCGGCCCGATCCTCGGGATAGGCGCGCAGGTCGTCGCCACGGCCGCGGGCCGGGGCGAGACGCGGTTCGCGACGTTCTCCCCGGTCGCCATCCCTGTCCCGAACCCTCGCCATGGCGCGCCTTGCATCCGGTGCGATACCGGACCCCTTCGAGGCTAACGGCGGCGAATTAAGGGCCGGTAAAACAAAGGGGATCCGGCCATGGCTCGCCGGCGCTGTCCGGCTTCAACGCGGCCGCGATCCGTGCCACAAGCGCGCGTTCGCTTGGAGCCAGCGGAAAAACGTGGCCGACACCCTCGACGTCCTCATAATCGGTTCCTGCGGGCGCGAGCATGCTCTGGCGGCCGCGGTCGCCGCCAGCCCCCGGCTCGGCCGCCTCCTGGTCGCGCCCGGCAATCCGGGTACGGCGGCGCTCGGCACCAACGTGGCGACCGACCCGACAGATCCCGCCGCCGTCGTGGCGTTGGCCAGGCGGGAGCGCATAGACCTCGTGGTGGTCGGCCCCGAGGCACCGCTCGTGGCGGGCGTGGCGGACGCGTTGGAAGAGGCCGGCATCGCGGTGTTCGGGCCAACGCGGGCCGCGGCGCGGCTCGAAGGGTCCAAGGGCTTCACCAAGGACCTCGCGCGTGACTTTGCCATTCCCACCGCCGCCTATCGGCGGTTCGACGGCACGGAGCGCGCCAAGTCCTATCTGGCCGGCATTCCCTACCCCGCAGTCATCAAGGCCGATGGTCTCGCGGCCGGCAAGATGCTCTACCAGCGCCGCAACGCCAACCTCGGCCGGGCCGTC
>CAXUCF010000494.1:1694-2484 GCA_964249275.1 uncultured Lichenihabitans sp. | reverse complement strand
GTGGAGTCGAGCGGGTCCACCGCCGGGTAGATGCCCAGCTCGGCGATGGAGCGCGACAGGGTGGTGGTAGCGTCGAGATGGGCGAAGGAGGTGGCGGGCGCCGGGTCGGTCAGGTCGTCGGCGGGCACGTAGATGGCCTGGACCGAGGTGATCGATCCCTTCTTCGTGCTGGTGATCCGCTCCTGCAGCGCGCCCATGTCGGTCGCCAGCGTCGGCTGGTAGCCCACGGCGGAGGGGATGCGGCCCAGCAGGGCGGACACCTCGGCGCCGGCCTGGGTGAAGCGGAAGATGTTGTCCACGAAGAACAGCACGTCCTGGCCTTCCTCGTCGCGGAAGTATTCTGCCAATGACAGGCCGGACAGCGCCACGCGGGCGCGGGCGCCCGGCGGCTCGTTCATCTGGCCATAGACCAGCGCCACCTTGCTGCCCTCGGTCGTGTCCTCGCCGAGCTTGATGACGCCGGCGTCGATCATCTCGTGGTACAGGTCGTTGCCCTCGCGGGTGCGCTCGCCCACGCCCGCGAACACCGACACGCCGCCGTGCGCCTTGGCGATGTTGTTGATCAGCTCCTGGATCAGCACCGTCTTGCCGACGCCCGCGCCGCCGAACAGCCCGATCTTGCCGCCCTTCAGGTAGGGGGCCAGCAGGTCCACGACCTTGATGCCCGTGACCAGGATCTCCGAACTGGTGGCCTGGTCCTCGAAGGACGGCGCGCTGCGGTGGATCGGGTAGCGCATGGCGCTGCTCACCGGGCCGCGCTCGTCGATGGGCTCGCCGATGACGTTGAGGA
>CAXUCF010000494.1:0-1631 GCA_964249275.1 uncultured Lichenihabitans sp. | reverse complement strand
GTCCGTGCTGTCCATGGCGATGCAGCGCACGGTCTTCTCGCCCATCTCCAGCGCCACTTCGAGCACCAGCGTGGCATCGCCGTTCTTGGCGTGCAGCGCGTTCTGGATGAACGGCAGCTCGCCCTCGAACTGCACGTCCACGACGGCGCCCAGCACCTGCGTGATGCTGCCGACGTTGTTCTTCGCCATTACGATGTCCCTTCCCCGATCAACTCTACACCGCCTCGGCGCCTGAGATGATCTCGATCAATTCGCTGGTAATGTTCGCCTGGCGCGTGCGGTTGTAGTTCAGCGTCAGGCGGTTGATCATGTCGCCGGCATTGCGGGTCGCGTTGTCCATGGCGGACATGCGCGCGCCCTGCTCCCCGGCCGCGCTCTCGATCAGGGCGCGGAAAAGCTGGATCGCCATGTTGCGTGGCAGCAAGGCGGCGAGGATCGTCCCCTCGTCCGGCTCGAACTCATACATCGCCTGCGGCCCGGCCGGCCTCTCGCCCGGGGCCGCGTCCGGCAGCGGCAGCGGCACGAGCCGCGCCTCCGTCGGCACCTGGCTGATCACGGAGACGAAGCGGTTGTAGATCACCGTGCACACGTCGAACTCGCCGGCGGCGAGCATGGCCGTGATGCGCGCCGCCACCTCGTCCACGTCGGAGAACTCGACCCGCTTCTTGCCGGCGGAGCTGTACTCGCCGATGATCCGGTCCGCGTACTCGCGCCGCAGGTAGTCGCGGCCCTTGCGGCCCACGGCAATGACGCGGACCGTCTTGCCCTCGCCCTCCAAACGCTGGATGGCCTGCCGCGTGGCCCGGCCGACGTTGGTGTTGAACGCCCCGGCGAGGCCGCGGTCAGCCGTGACCGCGATCAGCAGGTGAACCTGGTCGCGCCCGGTGCCGATCAGCATGGGCGGCGCGTTGGGCGACCCGGCGGCGCTCTGCGCCAGCGCCGCCAGCATCCGCTCCATCCGCTCGGCGTAGGGCCGCGCGGCCTCCGCCTGCGTCTGCGCGCGCTTGAGCTTGCTCGCTGCTACCATCTTCATGGCGGAGGTGATCTTGCGCGTGGACTTGACGCTGTTGATCCGCGCCCGGAGCGCCTTGAGGCTGGCCATCAGGCGAAGGTCTTGGCGAAGCCGTCCATGAAGGACACCAGCGTCTTTTCCGCGTCCGGCTTCAGCTCGCGGCTGTCGCGGATGCTGTTCAGCACGCTCGGCTCCTTGCTCTTGAGTTCAGAGATCATCCGCCGCTCGAACTCGCCGATCTTGCCGACCTCGATGCCGTCCAGGTAGCCCTTGGTGCCGGAGTACAGGCTGATGACCTGCTCCTCCACCGGCATCGGGCTGAACTGCGGCTGCTTCAGCAGCTCGGTCAACCGCGCGCCGCGGGCGAGCAGCTTCTGCGTGGAAGCGTCCAGGTCGCTCGCGAACTGCGCGAAGGACGCCATCTCGCGGTATTGCGCCAGTTCCAGCTTGATGGAGCCCGCGACCTTCTTCATCGCCTTGATCTGCGCCGACGAGCCGACGCGCGACACGGACAGGCCGACGTTCACCGCCGGGCGGATGCCGCGGAAGAACAGCTCGGTTTCCAGGAAGATCTGGCCGTCGGTGATCGAGATGACGTTGGTCGGGATGTAGGCCGACA
>CAXUCF010000493.1:0-2488 GCA_964249275.1 uncultured Lichenihabitans sp. | reverse complement strand
GCGAGCGCCTGGAAGTCGGCGTTGCGGGCGACGAAGTCGGTTTCGGAGTTGACCTCGACCACCACGCCCTTCGTGCCTTCGACCAGCACGGCGACGAGGCCCTCGGCGGCCACGCGGCCGGACTTCTTGGCGGCCTTGGTGATGCCCTTCTTGCGCAGCCAGTCCACGGCGGCCTCGACGTCGCCCGACGTCTCGTTGAGGGCGTTCTTGCAGTCCATCATGCCGGCGCCGGTCTTCTCGCGAAGATCCTTCACCATCGCGGCCGAAACCATGGCCATGAGCGTCATCCTTCGAGTTCGGGTTCGTGTCGACGCGAGGCGGCACGACACCCAGCCCTGCGGCGTCGATCGTCCCGGGCCACCCGCCAGGGCGGTCCGTATCGCGGCGCCTCAGATGCCGGCGACGAGTTCGCGGGCCTGGTTGACCCAGCCCTCGCGATCCAGCCTGCCGTTGAGCTTGAGATCGCGGTCGATCGCGGCGGCGTCTTCCGGCTTCATGGCGGCGAGCTGCCAGTAGTGAAAGATGCCGGCGTCGTTCAGTTTCTGGGCCAGTTGCGGACCCACGCCGTTCAGCTTCGACATGTCGTCGGGGGCGCCGCGTGGGGCGCTGAGGAGTTCGAACTGCTCGGCCGGGACGTCCGACTCGATCGGCATCGTCGGGGCGGCCTCGATGGCCTCCTCGGTCATCGGCTGCTCGATGGCGCCGACATCGACGCCGAGCGAGCCCTGGCCGCGTGAGATGCCGTCGATGGCGGCCCGGGCCACGAGGTCACAATAAAGCAAGATGGCGCGGCTGGCGTCGTCGTTGCCGGGAATCGGATAGGTGATCCCGTCGGGATCGCAATTGGTGTCGACGATCGCCGCCACCGGGATGCCGAGGCGCTTGGCCTCCTTGATGGCCAACTGCTCCTTGTTGGTGTCGATCACGAAGATGAGATCGGGGACGCCGCCCATGTCCTTGATGCCGCCGAGTGCCTTTTCGAGCTTCTCGCGTTCGCGCCCCATCATCAGGCGCTCCTTCTTGGTGAGACCCGACGCGCCGCCGTTCAGCGTCTCGTCCACCTTGCGCAGACGCTGGATCGATGCCGAGATCGTCTTCCAATTGGTCAGCATGCCGCCGAGCCAACGTGCGTTGATGTAGTACTGGGCTGAACGCTTGGCGGCATCGGCGATCGGATCTGCCGCTTGGCGCTTGGTACCGACGAACAGCACGCGGCCACCGTTGGCCACCGTGTCCGAGACGGCCTGCAGGGCGCGGTGCAGCAGCGGCACCGTCTGGGCGAGATCGATGATGTGGATGTTGTTGCGGGCGCCGAAGATGAAGGGTGCCATCTTCGGGTTCCAGCGGTGGGACTGGTGTCCGAAATGCGCGCCGGCTTCGAGTAGCGAACGCATGCTGTAGTCGGGAAGCGCCATGGCAGTCTGTTCTCCGGTTCGACCTCCGCGGAAAATCGGCCGGCGACGACGATGAGGTCGTGCCAGCCACCGGCGCAGCCCTTGAGTCAGGGCCGCTTCATTCCGCGTGTGGGATGGGGCGGCTTATAGGCGCCGCGTGCCTGCCGTGCAAGAGGCGGCAGAGCTTCGACGCAGCATCCCTGATGCTGCGTCGATCCTTGGATAGCGGCGATTGAGGTAGTGGGGATAACGGGACGCTTTGCGCGAAGGCGCTGTCGCGGCCGGCCCTGCCGGACTAGAACGCCGGATCCGGGCGGCCGACCCGAACACCGCCCGAAACCGAACGGCGCCTGCCCGAGGCTATTCGACCATGTCCAATGTAGAGACCGTCCAGCGGTGGGCCGCCGTGCCCCAGCCCGAGAGCTTCCGCCTGCCGCCCCACAACGTCGAGGCCGAGCAGGCCCTGCTCGGCGCCATCCTGGTCAACAACGATGCCTTCGATCGCGTGTCCGATTTCCTCCGACCGGAGCATTTCGCCGAGGAGATCCACCGGCGCGTCTTCGAGGTGACGTCGTCGCTGGTGCGGGCCGGCAAGATCGCGACCCCTATCACGCTGAAGACCTTCCTGGGCGATCACGACCTCGGCGGCATCACGGTGCCGCAATATCTCGCCCGGCTCGCCGCCGAAGCCACGACCATCATCAATGCGGCCGATTACGGCCGTATGATCTACGATCTCGCGATCCGCCGCGGCCTCATCACGATCGGCGAGGAGATCGTCAACGTCGCCTTCGATGCGCCGGTCGACCATTCCCCCCGCGAACAGATCGAAGAGGCGGAGCGGCAGCTCTACGCGATCGCCGAATCGGGGCGGACCGAGGGCGGCTTCCAGCGCTTCTCGGACGCGCTGACGACCGCCATCGACATGGCGGCCAGGGCCTATGAACGCGACGGCAAGCTCAGTGGCATCTCGACGGGCCTCCGGGATCTGGACCGGTCGCTCGGCGGTTTGCAGAAATCCGACCTCGTCGTGCTGGCGGGCCGCCCCGCCATGGGCAAGACCTCGCTTGCCACCAACATCGCGTTCAACATCG
>CAXUCF010000492.1:1580-2497 GCA_964249275.1 uncultured Lichenihabitans sp. | reverse complement strand
GACGGGACGGTGCCCCGGGCCGCGCCGACCGGGCGACGCAGGACGGCCGGACGCAGCCGGGCGCCCCCGAGCGCGGCCCCGGCGCCACCACGCCCAGCCTCGCGGCCGGCGCCACCACCACCCGGCCCGTCCCGGTGGTGATCGAACAACCGGATGTCCTGCCGGCCGAGATGATCGGCCGCTACATCGCGCCGGTTCTGCACCCGATCCTGATTGCCGGGCTCGTGGCCATCTATGTCGTCTTCATGCTGGTGCAGCGCGAGGATCTCCGCAACCGGGCCATCCGGCTGTTCGGAGCAGGTGACCTTCACCGCTCCACCGCCGCGCTGGACGACGCGGCTCGTCGGTTGAGCCGCTATCTCGTGTCGCAGATCAGCGTCAACACCGGCGCCGGGCTGGTGATCGGCATCGGGCTCGCGCTGATCGGCGTGCCGAGCCCGATCCTGTTCGGCATCATGTTCGGGTGCCTGCGCTTCATTCCCTATGTCGGGCCGCCGCTCGCCGCCATGGCGCCGGTGGCACTGGCGGCCGCCGTATCGCCGGGATGGTCGACTGCGCTCTGGACGGCAGGACTCTACGTCCTGGTCGAGGCCACGGTCGGCCAGGCGGTCGAGCCGCTGGTCTACGGCCACAACACAGGCCTGTCGCCGGTGGCCGTGGTGGTGGCCGCAACCTTCTGGACGGTGCTATGGGGGCCTGTCGGCCTCGTGCTGGCAACGCCGATGACGGTGTGCCTCGTGGTTCTGGGACGACACGTCGAGCCGCTCGCTTTCCTCGACGTGATGCTTGGCGACCGCGCCCCCCTGTCGCCGCAGGAAGTCTTCTACCAGCGCATGCTGGCCGAGGATCCGACCGAGACATCGGATCAGGCGGAGCAGCTGTTGAAGACCATGACGCTGACCGACTATTACGACCGG
>CAXUCF010000492.1:0-1570 GCA_964249275.1 uncultured Lichenihabitans sp. | reverse complement strand
GGGGCTCCTCCTGGCCCAGGAGGACGTGTCCCAGGGCCGGCTCGACCTCGACCGTCAGGGCCGGATCGGGGCTGCGGCCGCCGAGGTGATCGAGAACCTGTCCGACCAGGACGGAACTCCCGGCCGCGAGAGCGGCGGCGGCCTGCTGGAGAGGCTCGGACGCGTCGGGGCCGGGGCCGACCGCAACGAGGAGCCCGCCGCGGAGCCGCAGGTCGCGGCTGCCCCGGCGCCGCTTCCTCTGCCGGAAACCTGGAACCTCGCCGGCGCAGTCCTGTGCGTCGGCGCTCGCGGGCCGCTCGACGATGCGGTCGCCGCCGCCCTGGCCCAGGTGATGGTCAAGCACGGCTTCGGAGCGATCGCGGTCGGGCACGAGATGCTGTCCAAGACGCGGATCGCCGAACTCCCGGTCGACAACGCCCGGCTCGTCTGCCTGTCGTGCCTCGATGGCGGCAGCGCCGCCTATCTGCGCTTCATCCTGCGCCGCCTCTCTCGTCGCAGCGACCGGGTGCCGATCCTGGTCGGGGCCTGGTGGCGACAGGCAGGAGAGGGCGGGGCGGACCTGCCGGACCCCGACGCCATCGCGGGCCGGGACAGCGTGTCGACCCTGGCCGAGGTGGTGGCCCACGCCCTCCGGCTGGCGTCGCCGCAGGACGCCGAAGGGGCGGCTCCCGGCGCCGCCGCACCCTGACGGGCGACCGCTCCCGGCAGATCAGGCGTGGACGATGAACCGTCTTCGGTGCGGGCGGGCGCCCCGGCAAGGAGCGTGCAGCCCGGCGGCGGAGACCGCGACATTCGCCTTGGGGGCTCTTCCTTCGGACGCGGCTCCGCGGCTTCTCTGCACGGAGCTTCCGCTGCCCGGAGTAGACCGGTTGGAAGCTCGCGGGCCAAGCCGTCCGTCATCGCAACGAGAAAGGCGTCCGTCACCGCGAGTCGAGGCGAAGCGACCAAGCGTCCGTGAGGTCTACGTCGAGTCGCTCTGGCTCGTGCGCGCGATGAAGCGCCGTTCCCGCGTCCGGTTACGCCCCGCCGTTCGGCCCCACGAAGGCGATGCGGATCGTGTTGGTGGCGCCGGGGGAGCCGAAGGGGACGCCCGCCACCACGATGACGCGTTCGCCGGCGGCCGCGAAACCCTGCTCGAAGGCCGTGAGGCAGGCGCGGTCCGTCATGTCGTCGGCGTTGCGGGCGTCGTCGGTCACGACCGGGTGGACCCCCCAGGCGAGGCAGAGGCGCCGGGCGGTGTCGCGCAGCGGCGTGAGGGCTAGGATCGGCACGACGGGGCGCTCGCGCGCGATGCGCAGGCCCGTCGAGCCCGAGGCGGTCCAGGCCACCACGGCCTTGAGGTCCAGGGTCTCGGCCACGTCGCGGGTCGCCTGAGCAATGGCGTCGGGGCCGGTCGGTTCGGGGCTGGCGCGCTGCGCCGCGATGATGCCGGGATAGAGGGGGTCGCGTTCGACCTCCTCGGCGATGCGGTTCATGGTGGCCACGGCCTCGGCCGGGAACCGACCGGAGGCGCTCTCCGCCGACAGCATCACGGCGTCGGCGCCCTCGAACACCGCCTGGGCGACGTCCG
>CAXUCF010000491.1:589-2504 GCA_964249275.1 uncultured Lichenihabitans sp. | reverse complement strand
CCGCCTCGATCACGCCCATGAAGCCCAGCCGGGCGACCTCATCGAGGAGGAACAGCACGCGGCCCTTCACGTTTCCGTCGGCCTCGTAGACGGCATTGAGCAGGGCGCCGATGACGATACGGCCGAGGGCAGGGGTGGCCTGGAGCGTCTTCAAAGGAATCTGGACGAAGACGGTCAGCTTGCCCGCGGTGATCTCTGTCGAGTGAAAAGACAAGCCCGACACCAACCGCGCGAAGGCCGGGGTCGACAGCCAGCGCGTCTCCTTGGCGGCGTTGGCGTAGACGCCGGAGAAGGTCTCGTCGACGAGGCCCATGAGCGAGCCGGCGAGGTCGCGAGCGAGCGACGAGGCGCTGGTAGCGTGGATGGCCTTGAGCACCTTGCGCATATCGCCTTCCGGGGTGACCAGCACCTGGCGGACATGGGCGAGGGTCTTTTGCCCGTCGGGCAGGGCAGGGTCCCATAGCGTGTCGGCGATGATGCAGGCGATCAGGCCCTTGGCCGACTCGCGGAAGAACTCGGCCCCCGAGGTGAGGCGGCCCCTGGTCTCGCCGGTGATCCAGCCGACCACGGCCTCGACGTTGGCCTCGGCGAGCGGCGAGGCGATGTCGATCCAGTCGAGCACGTTGAAGCCGTCGCCCTGCGGGGCGGACGGGTCGAGGGTGATGGTGCGGTGCCCGAGGCGTTCCCGGCGAAACCGTTCCACCATCGGCGCGACCTCGCGCGACGGGTCGAGGACGACGGCCGAGGCGGTCCAGCTCAGGAGCGTCGGCACCCCGACCGAAGTGGTCTTGTAGCCGCCCGAGCCCGCCACCACCATGGCGTGGGTGGGACCGGATCGGCACGGGTCGACGAGTAGGGGAGAGCAGCCTCCCTGTCCCCAGGTCCTGGAATCGGTTGGATCGAAAGCCTGGCGGGCGACGTCGTCGCGGTCGACGCGGTAGGCCTCGCCAACCACGATGCCGCCGTAGGTGGGATCAGCGCCGGGGAACAGGTCGCGCGCGCCGTCTATTGACAGCCAATCCGCATGACCGTGGTTGTCACTCTTGCCGCGGAGCACCCTGGCGTTGCCCCGGCGAAATCCCGGCGACCCGAACAGCAGCTGGGCCGCGACCGCGATCGAGAACACGCCGAGGCCGAGCCCCCAGAGCACGCCGACATCGATCGCCTTGGCGATCCCGAGCGGCTTGACGTGGCCGATATAGGGCGCCAGGCGGCAAGCCTCGTCCCATATGGCGAGCGCAGTCGCGATCGCGACGCCGAGCATGGCGGCGACCGGCAGCACCCGGGACGCGAGCCGCATCTTGCGCATCGCAACGGCCGCGACGAGCAACGCCACCGGACCGGTCAGTGTGGCGGCTGGCCAGGCATGGAAGGCGAACGCGTAGAGTCTGCCCGTCCGATCGGGGACGGTGGTGAGCAGGTCACGCCATAGACCGTGAGCACCCTCGCGCGCGAACCAGAACAGCAACAAAGGCCAGAGCTCGATCGCGGCCAACAAAGCCGACCGGAATCGTACGAAGGGAAAGCGATTTGCCGTATTCGGTGTCACAGGCGTCTTCCTCGCCAGCTTTGCCCTCACGCGGACATAGACAAGTCAGGTCACTGAAGACCGCGCTGGCGTACACCGTACAGTGGTGCCGTCGTGGTGCCCGGAGGTCAGCGCCCGATCCGCGCGGAGCCCTTTGCCGCCGGTGGTAAAGCTTCGACGTCATCGCCGCCTACTTGGTCGTCCAGCATGGCACCCTGGCTCGCGGCGTCTGCCGCGTCGCGCAGGCTGGCCGCCAGGAATGTGCGGGCCACGGCTTTGACTTCGGTCCGAGGGAAAGCGCCATGCACCCAGATCGGAACCGTGAAGGGCGCCATGTCGCCGGACGCGATCTCAAATCTCACGCGATGGAAGCGCTCCTCGAAGCCG
>CAXUCF010000491.1:0-579 GCA_964249275.1 uncultured Lichenihabitans sp. | reverse complement strand
ATGTTCGACCGTTACGATCCGAACCGTTGCGTCGCCGTCCATGTCAGCTCCTTCATTCGGCCGCGGCCGCGGCCGCGGTTGGCGCTTCGGCATTCGAGCCGTCCGCCGCAAGCTCGCCGGTTTCGGCCGGACCGACGCGTTTGACAGTTCCGCCGAGTTCGGTGGCAAGTTCCGCGGCCTCGTCATAACGCGCGAGCCCTTCCCAGTGCTGCATCACCTTGGAAAAACGAAAGCCGAGTTTGCGCAGGCGCGTAGTCGCGTGCAAGGGCTGCGCACCGGGCAGGGTGACGGTGAGCGGCACCTTGCCCTCCTGTCGCGCCTTGATCTCGAGGTCGAAGGCACGCCCGCCTTCCGCTTGCCACTTAGCGACCTGACCAGCGTCGTCGCTACCGGTCTTGAGCGAGAGCAGGGCGCCGTAGAGCGCGTTCGGGTCGAGGTCGATCAAACCCGCCTTCTCGATCAGGCCGCCGGCCTCGATGAGCCGGCGCGTGCGGGCCTTGCGCTCCTCAAGCTTCAATCTGGTCTCGGTCTCGGCGATGCGGTTCTTCTGCTGTTCGAGGCGCGTCATGCGCTCGGCGA
>CAXUCF010000490.1:0-2540 GCA_964249275.1 uncultured Lichenihabitans sp. | reverse complement strand
CGGTTGGGGTGGATATGGTGGTAAGCACGGGTCTGAGATCTCTGCGGGCCATCACCGCCCGGTTTTGGCGTATATACGCTTTAGCCCCGACGCGGATGCTCATCTCGACCATCTCCTCGCGGACATCAGAGTAAGCGTCCGGGTGGATCAGCGACGGAAGGCTGCGCTCGGCCAGCATTCTGAAACCAGGCATGGAACCGACAACGAGGTTGGACGCGAGGCGATAAGCCTTTTGAGCGAGCGTGTCCGGTCGAGCATTCGTATCGACGAGGGCCAGCCGCGATACTCGCTCCGGCGCGAGCTTCATGATCTCCATCGCCACCATGCCGCCCATGGAAACGCCGGCGAGAGCGAAGGTCTGGGGGGAGCTGGCCAGGATGCGCGTTGCCATCTTCGGCAGGGTTGGGTCGTTCAGCGTATCTCCCACCCGACAGATCGCTGCGTCGCCTATGGCTGCGATGGTGCGCCTCCAGACGGCGGCGTCGCTACCGAGGCCGGGAATTAGAATGAGGGTTTGCATCGGGTGAGGCCTTGTTGCATCGATCCGTCGATTGGCGGAGCGAGCGGCGCGGGGTAGGGGAACGGTGACGCTCCGACCTGGGATGCCCTGTGCCGTTCAAAGTCAATGCCGACCGCCGCCACCGCATCCCCCGGCAAAGGTTCAGAGTGACGAACTGGCGCGAGTTTGACGCCAGCCTGCGCGGGCGCGGGAGCCTGACGGTGTGGTTCACCGCGGAAGCGATCGCGTCCTGGAAGGCCGAGCCCCGGACCACCCGCGGCGGGCAGCCGACCTACTCCGGCGTGGCAATCCTGACGGCCCTGACCCTGCGGGCGGTGTTCCGGCTCGCCCTGCGCCAGACCGAAGGGCTGATCGGCTCGGTCATGGGCCTGCTCGGGCTCGACCTCACCGGGCCCGACCACTCCACGCTGAGCCGGCGGGCCGCCACGCTGGACGTGCCGCGCCCACGCGCCAGCCCAGGTGCCGAGCCGCTACATCTGCTGGTGGACAGCACAGGGCTGAAGCTGTGTGGGGCCGGCGAGTGGCTGAGGGAGAAACACGGCACCAAGGTGCGCCGGTCGTGGCGCAAGCTGCACCTCGGCGTGGATGCCGGCACCGGGCGCATCGTCGCCTCGCTGTTGACCGCCCGGGACGTGGACGACGGCTCGCAGGTCGGGCCCTTGCTCGACCGGGTCGAGGACCCGCTCGCCTCCTTCACGGGCGACGGCGCCTATGACCAAGAAGGCGTCACCGCCAGCATCGGTTCCCGTCATCCTGATGCGGCCATCGTCGTGCCGCCGCGCTCCACCGCGGTGGCGAGCGCCACGGCCGAGACCGCGCCCACGCAGCGTGACCGCCACCTCCGCGCCATCGCCGAGCACGGCCGCATGGCTTGGCAGGTGACCTCTGGCTACACCAAGCGTGCCCGGGCCGAGACGGCCATGTCGCGCTTCAAGCGGGTGATCGGCGACGGGCTGCGCTCGCGCGTCGACGGACGCCGGGCGAACGAGGTGAAGGTCGCCGTCCATGTCCTCAACCACATGCTGGAGCTCGGGCGCCCGCACTCCGTCCGCGTCCCTGAAACATGACCGGGGCTGGGGGCATCGCGTCCACCATGCCGATCCCTGCAACAACGCCCCCGGCGGGGGTTAATAAGCGGAGAGGGAGGACGGTGGCGGGCAAGGCTGCGTCCCGTGGTCTACACCAAGCAAACTTGGTGCCATACACATATCGCAGCGCTTGGGCTTGTCAACGGCTATCTTGGTACTGTATCAGGTTGTCGTCGCTTCTGGAGCCTGCGCCCTTGCTCACCACGGGATACCAACTCGCTGCGGCTCGCGCCCTCATCGGTCTAGATCAGGTGAAGCTCGCCGACATGGTGAAGCTCAGCGCCAACACGATCCGCAGCATGGAAAGTGCGAAAGCCGGCCCTATTGCTGGCCGGGCTACCAACGTCCAGGCCGTCCAGCGCACCCTCGAAGGGCTCGGCATCGAGTTCCTGAACCACGGCGAGCCGGGCGTCAAGGTGCGGAAGGTGGCGCCGTGACCTCCGTCTACATCATCGCCGCCGAGGCGGCCCGATGACGATCAACCCCGCCCAGTGTCGTGCCGGGCGCGCTCTCCTCAGGTGGTCGCAGACCGAGTTGGCGAAGGCCGCCAACGTATCTCGCGCCACCCTTGCCGGGTTCGAGAGTGAGGGGCGCTGTCTCCGCACTGGAACCCTCGTCGATATACGAAAGGCCCTCGAGGCCGCCGGGGTGATCGTGATCGACGAGAACGGCGAAGGGCCGGGTGTGCGGCTGCGGAAGGTGGCAAGCTGATGCTGACAGGCGCTCAAATCGGCCAAGCTCGCGCCCTGCTCGGATGGTCTCGCGCCGAACTGAGCCGGAGAACTTCTCTGGAGCAGGACATCGTCGACCAGGCCGAGGAACGCGATGGCCCAGCGCTGCTGAGCTATAGGCATGAAACCGCCATTCGGCGGGCGTGCGAGCAGGCTGGCGTCGAGTTCGTGGATCACCCGCCCAGCGCTCGGCTCAGAGAG
>CAXUCF010000489.1:0-2557 GCA_964249275.1 uncultured Lichenihabitans sp. | reverse complement strand
GGCAGCTCCAGCACCGCTACATGACGCTCGAAACCATGGCCGGCCGCATCGACGAGCAGCCAGCCACATTGACACACATCGCAGCCTGACGCCCTTCAGGAGGCCGCAGTGAGCACCCAACAATTCTCCACCACCTTGACGGACGTGATCCGACCATGCGGGCATGCCGGGGGCAGCAGGGGCTCGACGATGGCCCACTCGGCATCGGTCAGATCGGTTGAGTAACGAAGCTCCGAGCGGCTATGCTGCTCACGGGTGGCCGGGGTCCACATGGCGGTTCCAGATCAGGTTTGAGCACCCTTCTGGAATCACCTCAGCCCCGGCCACTCAACCCCTTATGCCCTTATCGGACGGACACTGAGGAAGTTGCGCTTGATCATCGATCGCCAGTCGAGTCGAACCCGCCCTGGGCGTCAACCCCCGCGCATCCTCGCGGACTCGGACTATACCCATCGAGAAGCGCCAAAAGCGCGTAGCTTAATGAGCCGGCTCTGGCCGGCTCAGATCCGGCGCTGTCCCTCGACCCTGATGAGGAACGTACGCCTACGGCGAGGACCGCGGAGACGGCGCTTGCGAGACGCGACGAGGGTGACCGCGGCTGCTCGCCGTGTGCGTATCATTCTAAGAATACTGAATAATCTTTCTTAAGCAAGGCTCCCTATGACACGAGCCGCTTCATCGATTCTCAATGATGACCTTTCAACATATCTTTCCTAGTATTGAGACGTCATCGACCCCTAACGCTTGTCGTGCGAAATGTTGATTTACATAATCCTTGGTCTCCTGCTCGGTACCCTCTTGGGGAAGTCCTGGGAAGCCAATCATCCCTTGATCAAAAACGCCATCACGAACAAGCGTCTGCTCATCTCTGTTCTCAGGGAGGAAGCGAGGACGCTATGGTGGCAGCATAGGTGGAAGGCCATCGTTCTGGTCGTTTCGTGTCTCGGCGTCGCCTGTCTCTACGGTATGCCATTTTCCGGTCGAGGAACCTACCAAGCGCAGATCCACGAAGGACGTTCTCTTACGGCATTCACCTGGAACTATAGCTTCAATCCAAGCCCGGGCATCCGTGCCTGGAGTCTGGATCAGCAGGGTCGCTGGCGTGAACGCTACCCGGATGGGCACGTCGGCGACGTATTCGACGTGACGGGCGAGGTAGACGTGAACGGCTGTCAAGGATCCCTCACACGGTCGAACAATCACGGAAACTTCGAGATCTTCATCCCTGACGCAGGGTGCAGAAGCATGACGGCTCTCTTCCGCTGAGATCGTGGATCCTGGTCACCTCTGGGACCGATGACGTCCTTCGAGACCATGTCGAAGTAGCAGTACAATAATTGCGAAACCTCCTGCATCGTCCACTCAGCCGGTCACGGTTGTGATCGGTTGCTCTCCTACAAAGGATGGTTTTCAGACAAGCACGATCGATAGGCCCTTTCTCCTGCACCATCTTGATCAGGCCTTGCGTCGACGTTTCGCCGGCACGGTGCTGGACCAAGCGGCTTGCAGCGAGGGGCCGTGGTCTTCGTGGTCGTCGCCGAACAGGTCGGCCTGTGCGGGTGTCGGGCGGGTTATGACTGCCCCGAGCATGCCCGAATCTACGCTCGAGCTGTTAGACAGCGTCTCTCGTGAGGATCACCGAGCTCTCTCATCACGCTTCTCGGTGAGATTTCGTGAACAGGTCCCCGAGCGCCTGCCGGGCGAGATAGGTCAGCCGGCGGCGGCGGAGGTGCTCGGCCTTGTCGTGCAGGATATAGCAACGCTGGCAGAGCGGCGCGAGGTTCTAGTCGAGCGTCCGCTCCGCCTGTGCCTGATTGAAGGCGTTCTCCCACTTCGCCACGACGATCGTGGCAACGCAGTTCCCGATGATGTTCGTGATCGCCCGTGCTGCGTTGGTGAACCTATCCACGCCCAGCAGTAGCACGATGCCGGCCACCGGGATTTGGTTCATGGACGCCAACGTGGCGGCGAGCGTCACGAACCCGGCACCGGCCACGCCCGCGGACCCCTTCGAGGTGAGCATCAGCACCAGCAGGATCACGAACTGCTGACCGAGCGTGAGAGGCGTGTTCGTCGCCTGGGCGACGAACAGCGCGCACATGCCGAGATAGATCGAGGTGCCGTCGGCGTTGAAGGTGTAACCCGCTGGCATGACCATGCCCACGATGGGCTTCGCGCAGCCCAGGCGCTCCATCTTCAGGAGCAGCGGGGCGAGGACCGCCTCCGACGAGGAGGTGCCGAGGGTGATCAGGATCTCCTCCCGGATGTAGCGGAGCAGCTTGAGGATGTTGATCCCGGCGAGTTTCGCGATCCCGCCGAGGACGACTAGGACGAAGAAGGTCGACACGGCCCACACTTCGGCAGTTAGCTGGGCGAGTTGCACTAGGCTGCCGAGTCCGTAGCGCCCGATCGTGTACGCGATGGCCCCCAGCGTGCCTATCGGCGCTAGGTACATGACCATGCGCACGATCCCAAACATGCCGTGCAGGAACAGGTCGAGCATGTCGACGAGCGGCCTCGCCTTTTCCCGGAAGCCCCCGAGTGACACTCCGAAGAG
>CAXUCF010000488.1:0-2563 GCA_964249275.1 uncultured Lichenihabitans sp. | reverse complement strand
TTTCGGCGATGTTTCGCCGTCTTCTTTCGGCCGGGTGCCGACATCGCGTCACGCCGCCGCCCGCAACATCTTGGCGGCCGCCAGCTTGGCGCCGAGGCGGACGGCGCTTTCGAGGGCGCCGGTCGTGGCCACGCCCTGGCCCACGATGTCGAAGGCCGTGCCATGCGCGGGCGTCGTGAAGACGGTATCGAGGCCCGCCGTCACCGTAACGCCGCGGTTGAACCCGCGCAGCTTGGTCGCGATCTGACCCTGGTCGTGGTACATGGCGACGACGCCGTCATAGAGGCCCGCAAAGGCCTTGAGATAGACGGTGTCGGCCGGGAACGGTCCGCGGCAGTCGATCCCGGTGGCGGCCAGTTCCCGGACCGCGGGCCCGATCATCTCGATCTCCTCGCGGCCGAATAGACCACCCTCGCCGCCGTGCGGATTGAGGGCCGCGACGGCGATGCGCGGGTTGGCAATGCCGGCGTGCCGCATCATCCGATCGGCCAGACCGACCGCGTCGCGGATGCTACCCGGCGTGATCTGGTCGAGCGCCTGGCGTAGCGACACGTGCGACGTCACCCGCGACATCCACTGGCCGTCGAGGACGTTCATCTCGGCAAAGTAGCTTTTGTGCCCCAGCAGGTGGGCGAACATCTTGTGCTCGTCGGGAAACCTCCACCCGCCGGCATGCAGGGCGGCCTTGTTGAGCGGCGCGAAGGTGATGGCGTCGAACGCGCCAGCCTGCGCCATGGCCACGGCCGCAGCCAGCGTGTCTCCGGTCAGCCGGCCGGACTCGGCCGACATGGCGCCGCGCGGCAGGGTGGCGGGATCGATGTTGCCGAGATCGACGAGCTGCACCTCGGCTGCGTGCCAGTCGATGTCGACGGCCGACACCACCGCCCGGACCGGGAACGACACGCCGGCATCCTGCATCCCCATGGCGAGGACGCGGGCGTCGCCGACAACGGCGATCTGGGCCGCGTCGTCGAGCCGCCGGTCGGCCAGGATGCGGGCGCATTGCTCCGGCCCGATCCCGGTCGGGTCACCGGGCACCAGGGCGACTTTGGGGCACGCCGGCAGGGTCGCGACGGTCGAGGTCGACACGGGGATCCTCCCCATCCTTCTTCACGGCATCCTGCGCGGACCGAAACCGAAGTCAATTGAAAACTGTTGACAATACAGGGCCTGGAACTATGCCTCGGTCACAGCGCGGGCCGGGAGGCCGAGGGTCTCCTCGACCATCTTGGGAGGTCCATACCGATGCGACAGGACAGGGTGTCACCCGTCCGGCCGGCGTTCGCGCGTCGACCCGGGCTGATGGACGGCTTCTCCTATCGGACGATCCCGACCCAGGGGGCCGCGATCAATGTTGCGGTGGGCGGCAGCGGGCCACCGCTTCTGCTGCTGCACGGCAATCCGCTGACCCACGTGAGCTGGCACAAGATCGCGCCGGCGCTGGCCGAGAGCTTCACCGTGATCGCCCCCGACCTGCGCGGCTACGGCGACAGTTCCAAGCCCGAAGGGGGTGGCGATCACGCCGCCTATACGTTCCGTGCCATGGCGCAGGACAATGTTGCTGTGATGGAGGAACTCGGCTTTTCGCGGTTCGCCGTTGCGGGCCACGACCGGGGCGCCCGCGTGGCGTTCAGGATGGCGCTGGACGAGCCCGATCGCATCACGCGGCTGGCCGCCCTCGACATCGTGCCGACCCACCACGTTCTGACCAACGTGACGCTCGGCTGGGGCCTCGAGGCCTATCACTGGTTCTTCATGGCCCAGAAGGCACCCTTCCCCGAGAAGCTGATCTGCGCCGACCTCGACTATTACGTGCAATACAAGCTGAACAAGCAGGGCGTGGGCCTGGAGATCTTCTCGCCCGACGCCATGGCCGAATACGTCCGCTGCACCACGCCGGCGCAGATCCATGCCGTCTGCGAGGACTATCGTGCGACCGTGACACTCGATCTGGCAATGGATACGGCGGATTTCGGCCATCGGCAGATCGCCTGCCCGGTGCTGGTGCTGTGGGGCGCGAACAGCCATTGCGGTCGCCACTTCGCGCCGCTCGAGGCCTGGTCGCCCTGGGCGCCGGACCTGCGCGGCTGGGCGGTCCCCACCGGCCACTACCCCGCCGAACACCGGCCCGAGCTGATCTACGAGACGTTCTGGAGCTTCTTCTCGGGCGAGGAGCCGAGGCCCTGTGTGGACCCGGCGGGGTAAGCACCGGCGGGGCTGGAGCTTGTGCGTCAGGGCGACCGCGGCTCTCGATCTTGCTTCGACACTCGCCGGAGCACTGCGGAAGGCCGGAGTTGGCCGAAGACGGAACGGCGGTCCGGACGACGGGAGAAGTCATTCGCCGGGGCCACGACGAACCGCATGGGTCGACCATTCCAGGTCACTCACGGGTTCGACTCGCCGTAGCGGCCCGTCGGTGCCGTTCGTTGAACGTCCACCATGCCGACCTTTCGCCCGAAAGACGCCCGGCGCAGAACCGAGCAGACCGCCAGCGCGATTCGAGAGCTGAGGCGGTCGGGCGGTGGTGGTCCCGGGCGACCTCACCGGCCACGCTAGGCGGGAC
>CAXUCF010000487.1:0-2584 GCA_964249275.1 uncultured Lichenihabitans sp. | reverse complement strand
TATCGTCAGCTTCGCTGCAGGACTATGCTTGATCAAATTCGTCCACACGGCCTAGTGCTGGACCGGCTTCGGTCGCGGGAGTAGGACAGGCCATGTCCGATGTGCAACCGCCCCTGGCCCGCGCAGAGGCCTTCTGCCGGCGTTTCGGCCTCGGAGCGCCCGTGCTGCTCGCCCCGATGGCCGGGGCCTGTCCACCGTCGCTGTCGGCTGCCGTCGCCAATGCCGGCGGACTCGGGGCTTGCGGCGCCTTGCTGATGCAGCCCGCCGCGATCCTCGACTGGGCGGCGGAGTTCCGGGCCGCCAGCAACGGCCCTTTCCACTTGAATCTCTGGATTCCCGATCCGCCGCCCCGACGCGACGCGGAGCATGAAGCGGCGGTGCGCGCTTTCCTCGGCGATTGGGGACCGGACGTCTCGGCCGCGGCGGGCGACGTCGTGCTGCCGGATTTCGCGGCGCAGTGCGATGCCATGCTCGCGGCGGCACCGTCGGTCGTGTCGTCGATCATGGGACTGTACCCGGCCGCGTTCGTGTCCCGCCTGAAACAGGCCGGTATCTCCTGGTGGGCGACGGTCACGACCGTGGCCGAAGCCCGCGCGGCCGAGGACGCGGGGGCAGACGTCGTGGTGGCGCAGGGCATGGAAGCGGGCGGGCACCGCGGCGCTTTCGATGCGGCCCGGGCGGAGGCCGGCATGGTGGGCCTGTTTTCGCTCGTGGCTGCCGTGGCGGACGCGGTCGGTGTGCCTGTGGTGGCGACGGGCGGGATCGCCGATGCACGCGGAGCGGCCGCGGCGCTGATGCTCGGCGCCAGTGCCGTGCAGATCGGCACCGGCTTCCTGCGCTGCCCCGAGGCCAAGCTCCATCCGGCCTGGGCCGACGCGCTGGGCCGCACGTTGCCCGAGGACACACTGGTCGGTCGAGCCTTCAGCGGTCGCGCCGGCCGCAGCATCGCGACCGCCTATACGCGGGCCGCGACCGCCGCGACGGCCCCCGCTCCGGCGCCCTATCCCGTGCAGCGCGGCCTGACCCAGGCCATGCGCGACGCGGCGACGAAGGCCGGTGACGTGGACCGCATGCAGGCCTGGGCGGGACAGTCGGCGATGCTGGCCACGACGGAACCGGCCGGGGATGTGGTCCGCGCCATCTGGACCGGCGTGCAGGCGCAGCTGCGCTGATCGGCCCTGCGGTGTGGCGAGCGCTGATATCCTGTACCAGCTCTCGCCGCCCCTCAGCCCAGCATCGGCAGATCCAGTCCCTGCTCCCTGGCGCAGGCCTTGGCGATGTCGTAGCCCGCATCGGCGTGCCGCATCACGCCGGTCGCGGGATCGTTGTGGAGCACGCGCTCCAGGCGGCGGGCGGCGTCGTCGGTGCCATCCGCCACGATCACCATGCCGGCGTGCTGCGAGAAGCCCATGCCGACGCCGCCGCCGTGGTGGAGCGACACCCAGGTGGCGCCGCTGGCGCAGTTGAGCAGCGCATTGAGCAGCGGCCAGTCGCTCACGGCGTCGGAGCCGTCGCGCATCGCTTCGGTCTCGCGGTTGGGCGAGGCGACCGAGCCCGAATCGAGGTGGTCGCGGCCGATCACCACCGGAGCCTCCAACTCGCCGCTCCGCACCATGGCGTTGAAGGCGAGCCCGAGCCTGGCGCGTTGGCCGAGGCCCAGCCAGCAGATGCGGGCCGGCAGCCCCTGGAAGCTGATGCGCTCGCGGGCCATGTCGAGCCAGCGGTGCAGGTGCGGGTCGTCGGGGATCAGCTCCTTCACGCGGGCGTCGGTGCGGTAGATGTCGTCCGGGTTGCCCGAGAGCGCGGCCCAGCGGAACGGCCCGATGCCGCGGCAGAACAGCGGCCGGATATAGGCCGGCACGAAGCCCGGGAAGTCGAAGGCGCCCGCGAGGCCCATCTCCTTGGCCATCTGGCGGATGTTGTTGCCGTAATCGAACACCGGCACGCCGGCGCGGTGGAAGTCCAGCATGGCGCCGACATGCACGGCCATCGAGGCCTTGGCGGCCGCCGTGACGGCTGCGGGTTCGGTGCGGGCCCGGTCGCGGTATTGCTCCCAGGTCCAGCCGGCCGGCAGGTAGCCGTTCAGCGGGTCGTGGGCCGAGGTCTGGTCCGTCACGAGGTCGGGCCGCACGCCACGCCGCACGAGTTCGGGCACGATCTCGGCGGCGTTGCCCAGCAGCCCGACCGATACGGCCTCCCCAGCCGCGCAATGCCGCGCGACCCGCGCCAGGGCGTCGTCGAGGTCGCGGGCCTGCTCGTCGAGGTAGCGGGTGCGCAGCCGGAAATCGATCCCCGCCTGGCGGCACTCGATGGTCAGCGACGAGGCGCCGGCGAGCGTCGCGGCGAGCGGCTGCGCCCCGCCCATGCCGCCCAAGCCCGCCGTGAGGATCCAGCGCCCCGCGAGCGACCCGCCATGATGCCGCCGCCCGGCCTCGACGAAGGTCTCGTAGGTGCCCTGCACGATGCCCTGGCCGCCGACGTCCACGCTGGTGAGCAGCACGTCGGCGTCGACCAGGCTGCCGTCGCGGCGCCGGTGCACCCACTCGAAGCGGCAGCCGCCTTCCCGCAGCGCGGTGCGCATGTA
>CAXUCF010000486.1:1257-2597 GCA_964249275.1 uncultured Lichenihabitans sp. | reverse complement strand
CCGGTCGTTCGTCCAGGTGCCGGCGGCCTGGATCCACTCGCCGGCCGAGATCATGGCAGCGTGACCGATGACGGTGATGAGATCGCGCTGCCCGCGAGCTTTCAGCCGCAGCACGCAAAAACCGTTCTCCTCGTTGTGGAACGTCACACGCTCCACCAGTCCAGCGAGGTTCTCCGTCGGTGGTCCGGACGAGGAGGCCTGCGCCGGTAGGCTCATAGTCGGTAAGGCCCCGTGAACAGGTCCCCGAGCGCCCGCCGCGCCAGGTAGGTCAGCCGCCGGCGCCGCATAAGCTCAGACCGATTGGCAGGAAAGGCGAAAGCTTCGATCATGTCCAATCAACGCAACCCTTCGTCAGCACATTGCTGCTGACACTTATTCGGATCCGACCAGCGGCAACCGGACGGCACATGGTGGAAGCGCTCACACGACCTGAGACGGGTGATGTGAAACGGCGTTCGATGCTCGACGCCGATCACGGGTCCCAATCGCGGGAGGCTGCCCGAACCTGGCAGCGAAAGGCCGAGCAGGTCGAGCGGCTTGTCAGGCTGGGGAGTTTCGAGGTCGACCTGCAGACCGGGGCACTCAGCTGGACTGACGGAACCTACGCGATCTTTGGTCTCGCCTCCGGCACCCCGGTCACAGTCGAACAGGCTCTCAGCTTCTACGACGCGGACGTCCGCTACCAGATCTCCCTGCAACTCGAGGCGGCCGCAGCGACGGGCGAGGCCTGTGATCTCACCGTGCCCTTCCGTTCGGCGGCGGGCCATACGGGCTGGGCGCGCATGTTCGCCCAGGTGGACGAGTCCGGCGGATTGAGGAGGCTCATCGGCGTCATTCAGGACGTCACCCGGGAGCGGGAGGTGGAGGAACGGCTCCGCCTTCTGGCCAACCAGGACGTCCTGACCGGTCTCCCGAACCGCCGGGCCTTCCAAGCGCACATCGACCAGGTCCTGGCCAAGCGGACGAGCGAGGTCCTGGCGGTGTGCATCGTCGACGTCGATCACTTCAAGGCGGTCAACGATGCCCGCGGCCACGCCGTCGGCGACAAGCTACTCCAGCAGGTCGGCCAGAGGCTGTCGCATGCCGTGCGGCCGACGGACTTCGTGGCGCGTTTGGGTGGAGACGAATTCGCTGTCGTGCTTCACAACATGGGCGACAAGGACGATCTGACGCGCAGAGCCGCCGCGATTGTCGAGGCGGTGCGTCAGCCGTTCGATGCGAACGGCGCAGCGCTTGAGCCGACGGTCAGCGTCGGCGCCTGCCTCAGCGGCGCCAAGACAGCGTCATCTGAGACGCTGCTGCGGAACTCCGACATCGCGCTATACAAGGCCAAGCTGGAC
>CAXUCF010000486.1:0-1247 GCA_964249275.1 uncultured Lichenihabitans sp. | reverse complement strand
GTCCCAGCCTGCGCAAGCAGGTTGATGACCACGGGCGCCTCCTCGACGAGGTCCGCATCGGGCTCGCCCGAGACCAGTTCGAGGCCCACTACCAGCCCATCGTCGACCTTCGCACCCGGATCGTGCGTGGGTGGGAGGCCCTGGCGCGCTGGCGGCATCCAAAGAGGGGTCTCCTGCTCCCCAGGAGCTTTTTCCCCGCCCTGGCCGATCCGAAGACGTCGGTCGCGATCGACGATTTCATGCTCTCCACGAGCCTGCGTCAGATGCGGCAGTGGCTGGACGTCGGAGTTCCCGTGACCTGCGCTGGCGTGAATGTGTCGGAGGCGCAGCTCAAGCGCTCCGACCTTGTCACGCGGATCATGTCGCTGCTCGAACGATACGACCTGACGCCCGACCGTCTCAAGATCGAGGTGCTCGAGACGGCGTTCATCGGCCACGCCACGAGTGCCGTTGCGGCGACCATCGACCGGCTCGCGGCTCTCGGGGTCGTCAGCGCGCTGGATGACTTCGGCACGGGCTACGCATCGCTGAAGCACCTGAAGCAATTCAGGGTCGAGCGCATCAAGATCGATCGATCCTTCGTGGCCAACCTCGGGACAGACAGGCACAACGACGCCATCGTGCGCTGCATGATCGCGCTCGGCCGCGACCTCGGCATCCGGATTACGGCCGAAGGTATCGAGACCGTGGACCAGCTGCGCACTCTGCGCAATCTTGGCTGCGACTGCGGACAGGGATACCTCTTCGGCCGCCCCATGCACCCGGACGATGTTCCCGGCTTCCTCGCCCGTTGGCATGGAGGAGAAGCGGCCAAGCTCTTCGGAGACGAAGCGTTGACGGTGCCTACACCGTCGCGCCTTCAATAAGTCCGGCGTCGCGAAATCGATCAAGACCCGTGCGGCCGACTGCAGCCCTCGCACCGGCCCTTGGCGCGCCGGAACCGGATCGAGACCGACAGCTCGCGCCAGTCGATCGGGTAAAGCCATCACTGGTGCCGGCGGATCGGCATAAATCCTCAAACCGCCGATGGTTGGAAGATACGGCGGGTCAGGCCCCTGCTAATCGGAACTAAGTCCGGCGACAAGTGTTTCAGGCCCGCATGCACCTCATCGTGGAGGACCTGGCCGGACGTCGCTCAGCGATGTCGCGGCCAGGAAGCAGTCCGGCTCCCGCCGTGGAGTGTCGGCGGTGCTGTGGTCCCTTCCCTGAGCGTCCGTGCCGGCAGCTTGCGGAAGGGTGGCCCGACC
>CAXUCF010000485.1:1390-2619 GCA_964249275.1 uncultured Lichenihabitans sp. | reverse complement strand
AACTGGTGGCTGTGGGTGTTCCACCACGGCGACAACGCCGTCTTCGTCGCCGACGTCATCGCGTTCATGGCCTTCCATCATGTTCTTTACGTCGCTTGTCGAGAGCGGGCCGATCGGGAGGCCAGCCCGACCGTCGCCATCATCGACTCACAGAGCGTCAAGAGCGCAGAAAAAGGGGGCGCTCGATTGATCCGCCCGGCTACGATGCCGGCAAGAAGATCAAAGGCAAGAAGCGCCACGTCCTTGTCGACACGCAGGGCCTGCTGATGCAGGCTCTCGTCCACCGTGCCGACATTCAGGACCGGGACGGTGGCGTGATGCTCATGGCGACACTGTTCGGGCTCTATCCTTTTCTTCTCAAGCCCTATGCCGATGGCGGGTACCAGGGCAAAGTCTTCCAGACTGGGTTGCGTCGCGCCTGCCGATCCGTCGAAGTCGAGATCGTCAGGCGGTCCGATCAGGCCAAGGGCTTCAAGCTTCTGCCCAAGCGATGGATCGTCGAGCGCACGATCGCGTGGCTCAACCGGTGTCGCCGTCTGGCCAAGGATTGGGAATGCCTGTCGCGCAAGGCCCTGGCCTTCCTGCACTTGGCTTCTATTCGTCTTATGATGCGAAAACTCTGCCAGGAAAAGAAATGATCCCGGACAGACACTGAGGCGACTGTAACGGGCGGGGCGCCTTCACCCACACCAGCCACAACGACTATGAGATCGTCGCCGCCAACCTCTTGGACGGGGCGGACCGCAAGGAGTCCGATCGCATCCCGTGCTACGCTCTCTACACCGATCCACCCCTCGGCCGCGTGGGCCTGAGCGCCGGGCAGGCGCGGGCGGTGGGCCGCCGCGTCAAGGTTGGGCGCCGCCCGATGAGCCGGGTAGGCCGGGCCGAGGAGAAGGACGAGCAGGCGGGATTCATGGAGATCGTTGTGGACGCCGAGAGCGACGCCATCCTGGGCGGCACCGTTCTGGGCACGGGCGGCGACGAGGCCGTCCGCACGGTGCTGGACATGATGGTGAACGGCGCCACCGCGGCCCGGTTGAGCCAGACGATGCACATCCATCCCACGATATCCGAGCTGATCCCGACGACCGCGGGCGAGGCGAAGATTGCTGGCTGAGCTCGGGCACTCTCGAAGCAGCTGCGCCCTTCCAAATTGTCGGTCCGATCGCGCGATCAATTGTCCGCTCTACTCAACCTTCCAGCCGAAAGCAGCCGAGCCGCTCCCCACC
>CAXUCF010000485.1:0-1380 GCA_964249275.1 uncultured Lichenihabitans sp. | reverse complement strand
CCTGTCCGGACCCTGTGATGAACCGTCACAGGTTTATCAACCTCGAACGCCCTGCGCTCCTGTGCCTTATCCCTGAGTCTGCAGCTTGAGCTCACGCGCGTTGGTGGCGCGGCGGTGCGTTCACGACCGTTATAGCCGGTCCTTGCCGGACGAAGCGGCATGATGGACACTGATCCCCGATGATATCGGGAGGGGACCATGTCCACCGCAGTCAACGGCGCGGCAGCCACCGTGCACGACGATGTCGCGACCTTGCAACGGGATGGTGTGGTCGGTCGCAAGGCCGCCTTCTCCCGCCAGTGGGCGGAAGACATGCGCGAGGACATCACGACCGCCTTCTGGGAGGCCATTCAACGGCCCGGCGGTGCCGTGGGGCGCGGCCCTCGTCGTTGGTACGTCGAGATCCACCCGCAAAACATCAGGGGCTTCGTCGACCTCGTCACCCATCCGTGGATCGTGGCGATGTGCGAAACGGTGCTCGGCCCCGACTACCAGATCGTCGAGGTCGGCTTCGACACACCCTTCCAGGGCGCGAAAAACCAGCCCTGGCATCGCGACTTCCCATCGCCCGAGGCAAGCTGGAAGGACAGGCGGATCACCTCGCTCGCCTTCAACCTCACGGGCGTCGATGTCACGCCCGACATGGGTCCGTTCGAGGTCGCTCCGGGCACGCAATGGGACGACGGGCGCGGCTGGAAGCACGAGATGTTCCCGGACCCGGACCTTTGGCCCCGGTTCGCCGAACGGGCCGTGCGGAAGTATCCCCAGGTGGGCGACGTTTCCTGCCGTTCCGCCCTGACGGTCCACCGTGGAACAGCCCACGCGTCGCCGGTCGCCCGCCCCGTGCTGGTGCTCGGCGTCGATGCGCCCGGAGCCGGCCATGCCGCCCTGCACGACATGATGGTCACGCAGGAGTTCTTCGACGGGCTGCCCGCGGCGGTGCGGGACCACGTCGTCTGCCGCGTCGTGCCCGAACTCGTGCCGGTAACCCAGAAGCATGACATCGAGGGGCTGGTGATGGGGACGGACTGAACCGTTGTCGCGCCAGTCCCGCGCGGCCTCATCGACCGGCGCCTCCGCGGCCGAAGGCCGTCGACGGTCATGACCCTCGATCGCCGCGACGCCCTCCGCCTCATGGTCGCGCCCCTGGCCGGCCTCGCCCTCGCGGGCCGGCCAGGCCTGCTGCTGGCAGGGGAGCAGGCCGGCGCGGATCGGCGGTGGTGGAAGGAGGCGGTGGTCTATCAGATCTACCCGCGCTCCTTCAAGACTCGGACGGGGACGGCGTCGGAGACCTGCCGGGCATCGTGTCGAAGCTCGACTACATAGCGGCGCTCGGCGTCGACGTGGTGTGGCTCTGCCCGCACTACCCCAGCCCGAACG
>CAXUCF010000484.1:0-2625 GCA_964249275.1 uncultured Lichenihabitans sp. | reverse complement strand
GCTGAGCGCACGGCGAGGGTCGCCCGTCGCCAGTGCCGCATCGGCCAGCACCGCCGCGAACAGGCCCGGCATGTGCTCGACGTCGTCGATGACCTCCCGTATTACCTCGTAGCTGTCCATCACCGCAGCCGGGGAATAGCGCGACACGCCTTCGGCGGCCGTCGTGCGCGATAGCTGTCGCACATCCAGCACGACCAGCAGTCCGCTGACCCCGGCCTTGCGCAGGAAATGACAGAGAGAGGTCAGCATAGCGCGTGCGTTGGTGCGGGATATGCGCACCGAGATCTCGGCCGCGCGCAACAGTGCGACCGGCACTTTTCCGCCTTGCAGCCACTGCAGCGCCGGTTCAGGCATATCGCCGATGTCTGGCTCCAGTCGCGACAGGCACAGCGTCAGGAGCGCGGCACGAAAGTCCTGCGCCAAGCGCCGGTCTTCCCAAAGGTCGGCGGTAAGCCACTGATCGCGTTGGCGCGTCAGCAGGCTGGGCGCCACGGCGAAGGCCGCGGTCAACTCGCTCATCGTCAACGCCGCACCCGGCCGAGGCCAAGGATAGGAGTTGCTGCCGAACAACTTTTCCACATAGCGCTGCAACAGGCCGTTCCAGGGCAACGCGCGGGCGATGGCGAAGAACAGTTCCTGCATCATGTGGATGCGCGTCTGGCCGGCATCGATGTGCACCGTCAGCATGCCACGCGCTTGGCCTGCCGCGATCAGCTGTGTCGCAGCGGCGGCGATGATCGCATCATCCATGATCGCGAGCTTGACTGAAGCGCCCCCGGCCGGCACGAATTCGGACAGGTACTCGCGATCGAGGATCGACACCCACTCAGCGAGCGGGAGCCGCCTGCTCGTCAACTCGTCCATGGGAGGGTTCCAGGATGAAGCGTATCGCGTAATAGTCGTGCTGCTCTCCCGACTGGTCGAACATCGTCAGCCGTTTGCCTCCCTTGCGCCCCGTGGAGCCGCCGAGTTCGAAGCGGTGCCCACCGGTGCTGGCGGCGTCGGGGTGACGGTCTAGCCGCAGCAGATCGGAGGCGAACTCCTCTGGGGGGTAATCGGCCGCGGCGGCGGGCAACACGGTCATCTGGTCGTAGAGCTCCGCCAGCGCCACGAGCGGACCCGTGCCGGGCCGGTGGGGACGCCAGGCCGGATCCTCGGCGCGCGCCATGCTGCCGTAGATGACGAGCAGACGGTCGAGGAACTGGCGGGCGTTGAACCGCTCCGGCCGTTGCTGCAGCGCCTTGAGTTGGGCGGCGAGAAAGCTCGGCCGGATGCGCCTTTCCAGTTTGCGCCCGATCCGCACGCCTTGTGACCGTCCGTCGAGCCGCAAGGCCACGGGATAGACGGTGATGCGCCCGTCGCGGCGCACCAGCACGACATCCTGAACCAGAGCGGCCGCAGCCAACTCGTCGAGCCAAGCGCCGTCACTGAACGCTGCAGCGACGTCATAGTCGAGCGTGGCACCTGCTTCGGCGAACATTTCACCAATCCGCATGGCATCCGCCTGAGCCGCAGCGATAAGGCCCGGCAAGCTAACGAGAGCTCCTTCACTCGCGGACCGGCGTAGCCGCCGTGCTGTCTTCAGCAGCGCAGCGAGCTGCCTGTCGGCATCACTCAACTGGGCATCGACTGCCGCGAGAATTTCTTCCAGAGAGCGTGGGGACGCGGTGGCATCGGATGGTGCGATAGTCATGTTGGCAGTCTACGGTTCCGTATGGTCATCAGCAAGAGACCCGACCTAGCCCACGTCGATCATTCAACGAGACGAGTCCGGTCTCCGGCTTGCCAGGGTAGGTGGGTTACTGGCGTCTTTTCCGGATGGGTTTACCGTGTCGCCTGACAGAGGTGTCAATCCTGGACTTGGCCGGTCCGCATGGGGCTGATCTTACAGCTTGTGACGATCTATCCGGCCTCGCGCACGATGGCGCACATCAAGGTCACGTCCTGACCATCGCGAGCTGCGCGACGTTATCCGCCGCCGCGACGGCACGGTCCATGGCGACCAGAACCTCGGCGTGGGTACGGGCGGGGGCGTCTTGCCGTGTGCTCCAGCCCATCGGGCCGACAACGGCGTTCAGAGCCTCGGCCGCCCGGTCGCGGAGGTCGGGCGCGTCCGGCGCTAGGCGCAACAGCGCACCGAAACCGTCGAAGCGGACGGCCTCCGGCAGTTCCGGCATCACGGATCGACCATCACCATCGCGCGTCGCGCAACCTGTTGTCCACCGGTCGGGATCGGCGATCAGCGTCCGGGCATTCCGGAGAAGGGTGGCCGGGGTAATGGCGCGGCATCGACCTGCAATCCGAGCTCCTTGCGCAGCATCGCTGGCTCGGCTCTGCCAACCCAATCCGCTCGCCCGCAGCGCGGCGGGCACGTCCTTGTCGAGCCGGAGGGACACGAGATCCTTCGTCGGCGCTCGCGGTTGCCGCGCTTGCGTCGCATCGCCGCGACGAGGTCAGGCATGGCCACGGGGAGCGGAATACTCTGTGCGAACTACTTCTCCGTGATCTCGGGACAGTCGCTGACCTCGTCCCAATCCTCTTTGGTGTAGCCTCGGCGTAACTACCCACGGGGTGCTCAGCTTTGCTGAGGGCGGTCAGGCGCCGACCGTGGCCAGGAGCGTGCTG
>CAXUCF010000483.1:0-2631 GCA_964249275.1 uncultured Lichenihabitans sp. | reverse complement strand
CGCTGATGGTGACCGTCGACCTGTTCGACACCCTCACCTTCGCCGACGGCACGATCGCCGTCCGGCCTACACAACCCTGACCCAGCAACGGAGACACATCATGAAGACCAACGCTCCCGCCAGCACCGAAACCTACGCCGCCGCGTACAACCGCCTCGCCGCCATCGCCGAGAAGCTCAGGGGTACCGGCGCTACCGCCAACCTCGACGGCATCGTCGACGACCTCCGGGCGGCCCGCGCCGCTCACGCCATCTGCAAGAGCAGGCTCGACGCGATCCGCCGCGAAGTAGACGCCGAGGTCGAGGCCGCCAGCGAGGTCGCGCAGTGACGGACCCCTACGTCGTGGAGCTGCCGCGGCGGGCGAAGCCGCTGTTCCGTGGCAGCCTCGGTGCCTGCACCCGGTTCATCGCCGATCAGGCCGCACTTGGCATGACCCGCCTGGCCCTGGTCGTGTCGACGCCGCCGCCGGATCAGGGCCCCGACGCCGCCGTGTGCGTGCCCGCGGCAGCCTTCGCGTCGTGGGAGGATCAGGCCGCCATGGTGGTCGCCGACTGGGAAGCGAGGTGGCTGCTCATCTCGAGCATGCCGGTCCGGCATCGCGACGAGGCCCGGGGGGACCTGCTCCACGCCGTGGCTTCGGCTCTCGTCGCCGCCGCGGTCAACGGCGTCGACAGCACGGGGCGACCCGACGACCTGTCGTTCTGAGCGTCTCGGTCCGAGTACGACGGTCGACCGCACGAAGGGCGAGGTGGGGCGGAGGCGACCCCACCTGCAAACGTTCAAGGTGCGTCTGGTCTCAACGCCCGTCAAGGGCTGGAGCTGACCCTTTGCAGAAGTTCGCGAGGTCTGCTTCTGGGCAGCTCTATCCTGCCCAAGATTACTCGCTCGCGTCGGCGACACCAGCCGCGGCGCTTCCAGGCTCTCCATCACGGCGATAAGTCTTTGGCCGCTGTCGACCCTCTCGCGTCTCGACGGCAGTGAACCAGATGCAAACATTCTACATAAACAGCCGATAGGGATACACACTTCGCGGTAGATCCGGAACGTTTGCGATCGTGCGCGCGAGCTTCTGCGAATAACGAATGCTCACGGGCACCGGATCGTAGAGAGCGTCGTTGTTCCAGTCCATCTTGGTCAATGCGAGTGCCTCGTGTGCCACCAATTCGAGTGGGCCGCGGCCGGCATGTCGGATCAACTGTAGCGGCCGCGGGATGCTCTTCTTGCCCTGGTAGTAGTCGCCCTTCGTCGAGACGCCGGGCGCATTGCCGGCAACCCAGACCAGCGCGGAGTTTCCGGACCGCACAACCATCGTCCCGCGAGGCACCGGATAGCCCGCAGGCTTCGTGGGAGGCCTACGCACGCCCGACTCGATCAACCAGACGCCACGCCAGCAGGACGCCGAGCTAACCTCGATGCACTCGATCTCCGGGACGCCGGACAACGCATCGAACGTCCCTTCTATCTCGCCATCTTTGAAAGCCGTCGTCTTGTGAATGACCATGCGCTTGGGTAGAATGCCGCCATTGCGCCCTTGATAAAGCTCCAAGCTGCGGGCAAGGACGGCGCGCATGTCGTCGCGGCTGAGGAAGGGATTCCTGCGCGCCTCGGCAAGGTCAGCGACGGGATCGTTCGCCTCGAAGGCTACGAATTGCATGCCGCCGCCATCAACATCGAACACCTGCGAGCAGCACGTTACATAATGTGCGTCCTGCTGGTCGCCGCGAAGTGCGTAGGCCAGCCCAATGTAGGCGGTTTCAGGTGGCACTCCCGACAGCGGCGCAAGCTTCCACGGCGTACCCGCCGCCTTGACGTAGAGGGCCGTCGCCAGCCGCCACGCGAGCGACGCCTTGTGGGTGAAAATGAAAGCTCGGTCGTTCAACACTTGAGTCGGGATGTTGAATCTGGCGCCCAGCGCCTTGAGCGCGTCGTGGGCATCGAAGGACCCGCCGCGTGTGGCGGGGCTCCAAGCGTCGGGGAAATGGACCAGCACGACGTCGAACTCGTTGCGCACCGAATCCAGCCGTCGGAGCGCCGCCTCCATCGCGAGGAACAGCCGGGCTTGCGGGTCGCCCTCGCCGGGCAGATCGCGCAGATTTTCCGGCCACTTGATGTGGGCGTCCCGAGGCGCGGCTTCCAGCGCCACGTGGAAGAGCCGCTCAAAGCCTGGGTATTGCGGAACGTACTCGGACCTGTCGGAGGGGCGGTGCACGTCGCGGAGCAGTACCATCAACTCGCCGCGCCGTCTGAATGCGCTCACTGGCCCAACCGTCGCGATCCTGACGCGCGAGGTGAAATTGCCGAAGGATCCTTTCGAATAAGGACCGAAATTAGCGAGACCCCTGAGTGGATGGACATCGACGTGCCTCGCGTCCGAGGGCGAGAAGGACAGGTCCGGTTCGTCCAGCAGCGTGAACGGCGGTAGCTTCGCTGACCAAGCAGGCGTGCCCATCATGTCGTTCTATCAAAGTAGGCGTGGTGGTGGCCAGGGCGGCTCCAGCCCGTCACCGGCGACACATCGAACACGGCGTCGATCCCGGCGCCGTCTTCCAGCCCGAATGCCCGCTTCGTCCTGCCGCTGGCGCTGGTCAGGAGCTGCGCCCAGGCATCGATGATGCCCGCCCAATTCCGATT
>CAXUCF010000482.1:0-2642 GCA_964249275.1 uncultured Lichenihabitans sp. | reverse complement strand
TGGCGGCCTTATCCGCCTTGCCGTCGACCAGTCGGTGCAGGATGTTGAGGATGTGTGTAGCCCGGCGATTAGGATGAGCGGTGCGCGTCAACTAGGATGAGCGCCTGCGGGTGTGGTGGTGGTCGTCTAATTGACGCTGGGCGTCAACCGGGATCGGCGTGGGCGGTTGGCTGCGCGACGGGGATGTCGGGCGGCGCGGCGCGGGCCTGGGCGGTTTTCCGGCGGTAGCTGTCGGTGTTCATTTCGAGGATGATGGCGTGGTGGACGAGCCGGTCGATGGCGGCGACCGTCATCGCGGGATCGGGGAAGATCGCATCCCATGCGCCGAACGGCTGATTGGCGGTGATGAGGATCGAGCGGCGTTCGTAGCGGGCGCTGATCAGCTCGAACAACACCGAGGTCTCGGCCTGGCTTTTCTGGACGTAGGACAGGTCGTCGAGGATCAGCAGACGGTATTTGTCGAGCTTCTCGATGGCGGCGGCGAGCTTCAGCTCCTGACGCGCGGTCTGGAGCTGCTGGACGAGGTCGGTGGTGCGGGTGAACAGCACGCGGTGACCGGCGTCGACCAGCGCATGGCCGAGCGCGGAAGCCAGGTGGGTTTTGCCGACCCCCGGCGGCCCGAACAGCAGGATGTTGGTGCCGGTGTCGAGCCAGCTGTCGCCTTGGGCGAGCGCGGTGACGCGGGCGCGGCTGATCATCGGCGCGGCCGCGGAGTCGAACGTGTCGAGGGTCTTGCCCGGCGGCAGCCTCGCCTCGAGAAGATGGCGCGCGGTACGCCTGTTGGCGCGTTCCGCGACCTCGTGCTCCAGCAGCGTCGCCAGCGTCCGCGCCGCTGGCCAGCCCTCGGCGTCGGCGGTCTCGCCGATGCTGGGCCACAGCCTGGCGACGGTCGGCAGGCGCAGCGTGGTGAGCAGGAACGGCAACTGGGCCGCATCGGTGGCGACGCTCATGCCGCGATCTCCCGAACGGGGGCGCTCAGCAGCGGGTCGTAGATGCTGGCGCGGGGCATCTCGATCCACACCGACGGCGCGGAGGTGACCTGGGGCGTGAACCGGGTGCGCAACAGGCCGAGGTCGGGCAAGCGGCCGTCATCGAGGATGGCATCCAGCATGGCCGCGAGATCGGCTTCGACGCCGCGATCATGCGCGAGCGCCAGCAGGCCGACCATCGTGCGCGCCGCCTCGCGGGTGGACTGAACCGCGCTGAGCGCGTCCCACGCGCGCCGATAGGCGGGGCGCGGCCAGAGCGCGTCGCGATAGGTAAGCCCGGCGAGCGCGCCCGGCTTGGCGCGCAGCGAGCCGATGACGTGACGATAGTCGACCACGTGGGTGGTGGTGCGCGCCGCCTGCTTCGACGGTGCCCGCCCGCGCGGCAGGGTGACCACCAGCGCGCCGCCAAGGAACGCCTCGATCCGGTCGTCATGGACGCGAAGGTGGAGGCGATGGCCGATCAGGCGCGACGGGACGGTGTAGAAGGCGTGCCGGAACGAGAAGCCCGACGAGCTGGTCACGCGCACGCTCGCCTCGTCCCAGGTCACCGGTGCCGCGGGCGGAAGCGCGCGAAGATGGGCACGCTCGATCTCGATGGCGTCGGCGTGCCGCCGGTTGTGATCGGCTACGACGCCGGCGACGAACGTGCGATACGCATCGAGCGTGTCGAAGCCGCGCGATCCGCGCAGCATCAGCGCCTGGTCGATCCGATCCTTCAGGTGCCCGTGCCGGCTCTCGATCGCGCCGTTCTCATGCGCGGCGCCGCGGTTGTTGCGGGTCGGGATCATGCCGTAATGCTCGGCCAGGGCGGCGAACCGGCGGGTGACGTCCTCGGCATCGTCCACGCATAAGTTGCGGAACGCCGCCGACAGACTGTCGGAGCGATGCTCGAACGGAGCGCCGCCCAGGATCACCAACGCGGCCGCGAGGCCGGAAGCGAGCGCGGTGTAGCTCTCCCCGCCGAGCACCACCTCGCCATGTTCGAAGCCCGAGTAGACCAGCGCGAAGTGGTAGAGACGGTGATCAAGCGGCTGCCCGGCGACGATCACGCCCAGGCCGTTCATGTCGGTGAAGTCCGACAGCCCCATCCGGGCCGGGGCATGGACCTGCGGGAACATCACCGCGCGCTCGGGGCCGTGCATCGCGCGCCAGGTTCGGATCCGCCGCTCGAGCGTGCGCCGCACGCCTTGGCCGATCCGGTCGGGATGACGACGGGCGAGCTCGCGCAGGATCGTGACCGGGCGCAACCCCGGTGCCTCCGCCAGCATCGGCACGATCTCCGCGTCCCAGATGCCCTCCAGCGGGTCGGACCTGGTCCGGTAGCCTCGGCTCTCCTTGCATGACGAGGGTGGGCGCGGATCGCGCTCGATCCGGCGGCCGGTCGCCACCGAGATGCCGGTCATTGCCGCCGCGCTCAGCTGCGATCGGGTGCTGCGTAGCTTCATGTAGAGCCTCACTTGCTGGTCGTTGACATGTCTGCCCGGCATCGCCCGCCTCCCCGCGCGGGGGAGATGAGCATGCCGGCCACGACCCGCAGGTGAAGCCGAAGCGGTTGGGGGTCCGCTCCCGCTCGGGCTACGCCCTCCCGGAAGCGGACCCCCAACCGCTCATCCTAATCGACGCTGAAGCGCTCATCATAGTTGCCGCTGGGCA
>CAXUCF010000481.1:0-2648 GCA_964249275.1 uncultured Lichenihabitans sp. | reverse complement strand
CCGCCGCTGGCGATGCCGATCCACCAGTCGTAGCTGACGATGTCGAGCGCCCAGGTGACGGGCACGTTGTTGCCCCAGATGCCCACGCCCTCGTAGAGGATGAACCCCAGCGACACGGCGAGGACGCCGAGAAGCCCCAGGGCGGCCGCGAAGGCCAGCCACCAGCGCAGGCGCAGCGGGTGGCCGAAGGCGATGCCCGCCACATCGAGCCCGACGGAGGCGAAACTCTCGCTCGAGCCGATGAAGCGCTGGTGCGGAGGGGCGTCGGCGATGTTGGCCATGGTCAGCCCTTCCGCACGGTCGTGGCGTCCGGCGTGAGGCTGCCCCGCGACGCAGGATCCCCGGCATGCGGCACCGCCCCTTCGGCCGGTGCCCTTTCGGCCAGATAAGTGGTCCGGGGCTTGACGTTGAGTTCGCCCAACAGCGGGTAGTTGCGGGCGTCCTGGCGGGCCGCCCGCACGGCGCTCGCCTCGTCGTTGAGGTCACCGAACGAGATGGCGCGCGTCGGGCAGGCCGCCTGGCAGGCGGTCTTCACGGCGCCGTCCGCGATCGGCGCTCCCGACTTGTCGGATTCGATGCGGGCCAGGGCGATACGCTGGACGCAATAGGTGCACTTCTCCATGACGCCGCGCGACCGGACCGAGACCTCGGGGTTGCGTTGCAGTTGCGTGGCCGGCGCCATGCCGCCCGTATAGTCGAGATAATTGAAATGCCGCACCTTGTAGGGGCAGTAGCCCGAGCAGGCGCGCGTGCCCACGCAGCGGTTATACACCATGAGGTTCAGCCCCTCCTGGTCGTGCAGCGTCGCTTCCACCGGACAGCCGACCTCGCAGGGCGCATCCTCGCAATGCATGCAGGGCACCGGCTGGAAGTGGGTGTCGGGATCGTCGAGCCCGGCGCCGGTCTTCAGGCCCGAGTAGTAGCGGTCGATGCGCAGCCAATGCATCTCGCGGCCGACCGCCACCTGCTCCTTGCCCACGATGGGGATGTTGTTCTCGGCCTGGCACGCCACCACGCAAGTATTGCAGCCGATGCAGCTGTCCTGGTCGATCACCATGCCCCAGGCACGGCCGTCGTTGTCCTTCGCGGTGAAGTCGTAGAAGGACGGCATGTCGTCGGGTGCGGCCTCGACCTTGGGCCCACCGGTCCGGTGCACCCGGACGAAGTCGTGGCCCTCCAGGGTGGAGTGGTCCTGGGTGGTGGCGAGGCGCACGCTCCGGCCGAGCTTGGTCAGCGTCGCACCGGGGCGCCCCCAGGGCGATGCCTCCTGCCGCAGCCGATAGGCCGAATAGCCGAGGCCGCTGAACAGCATGTCGGGGACCGCGCGGCCGTAGCCCAGGAACAGCGTGACCGTGTCGGCCGCCTGGCCGGGCAGGATCCAGACCGGGCCATCGATGCGGGCCTCGCCGGCCGCGACCGACACCATGTCGCCATTGGCGAGCGTTTGGCGTTCGGCCAGTGCCGGGCTGACCGCGACGACATTGTCCCACACCACCTTGGTGAGCGGCTTCGGCAGTTCCTGCAGCCAGCCGTTGTTGGCAAAGGCGCCGGACCAGACCGTCGGATCCGGGCGGAATACCAGGTCGAGGGCCGGCGGCTCGCCGGCCAAGGCGGGCGCGGGCGTGGCGGGAGCCGCCTCGGCCGGGGGCTTCGGCGGCACCGGCGCCACGGTCTCGGGTGCGAAGCCCGTGTCGGCCACGAAGCCGTCGAGCAGGGTCTTGCGCCAGAAATCGTCGAAGCCGGCGGGATCGGCCCCGCCCTCGTCCCGGCGCCTGCGCCATCCGTCGCGCAGGATCGTCAGGCCGTCGCGCGGCTGGGCCTCCCCCAGCATCGACAGCACCTCGGAATTGCTGCGTCCGTTGTAGAGCGTCTGGATGGTCGGCTGATAGAGGCTGATCGTGCCGTCATAGGAGCGGGCGTCGCCCCAGGATTCGAGCGGGTGCGACATCGGCAGATGCCAGTCGGCATAGACGGCCGTCTCGTCCACCGTGAGCCCCGTATGGATGCGGAGCGGCACCTTCTGGAGAGCCTGGGCGAAGTTGAGGTCGCCCGGCGCCGTATAGGCCGGGTTGGTGTCCAGCATCAGCAGCGTCTTCACCGACCCCGACATCATGTCGGACACGAGTGCCGCGAAGGGTTCGGCTTCCGCCACCACCGGCGCGGTAAAGAACACGGCCTCGCCATTGTTGCCGAGGCTGTCGTTCAGGCGATGCACGGCCTCGTGCACGGCGGCCGGCTGGAAGGCGCCTGCCGTGACGATGCTTCGGCCACGCGCGGCCGCGAGCGCCGCGGCGGCGCGCGCCACCCAGGCCCCGACGAGGTCGCCCTCGGCCGGCACGGCGGGGCTGGCGACCTCGGTCTGCAAGCGGCCCGCCAGCGTCGCGAGTTCGGCCGTGCCGACCGCGACGTGGTAGTCGGCCTTGGCGCTGGTGAGGCCGGGCGTTGCAGCGGCGGAATGGAGCGTCAGCAATCTGCCTGCCTTGGCCGAGGCCAGGCGGGCGTCGACCCAGTCGCGCGACAGGCCGATCTGGTGCGGGCCGGGATCGAGGAAGTCGCCGTCGAGCGCCACCACGACCTCAGCCTTGTCGAACCGGTAGCGGGTCAGCAGCTTGCGCCCGAACGCGGCCTCGGCCCCCTCGGCCGAGGCC
>CAXUCF010000480.1:0-2655 GCA_964249275.1 uncultured Lichenihabitans sp. | reverse complement strand
CCTAGCAGCCTGTCGGAGTGGGGTTGAGGATGAGCGTGTGAGGTCGGCTGCGATCTGGTTTTGGCTGATGGCGATTGATTTTGGCCAGGAACGGTCGCCTGAAGGACGTCGGTGGGCCTGCATCGGGTCGAGCGGGCTTGAAACAGGGAAAGCCGTGGCCGCTCAGGTTGTGGCCTGGGACAGGTTGAACATGCGTTTGACGTTCCAGGCCATGGTGACGAGGCTCCATTCGCCGCGTGCGCCGGCGAGGCCGCGCAACGAGAACTGCCGGAAGCCGAGGACCGACTTGATGATGCCGAAGACCGGCTCGGGCGTGTGCTTGCGCCGCGCATAGAGCGCGCGGCCCTCGGGCGTCTTCAGGCGATGCAGCATGGCGTCGAGCGGGGTGGGGTCGTTGGCTGCGGGCGGTGCGGGAGCGAAGCGGTCGTCCACGGCGGCGTGATGGGCATCCCGTCCCGGGGCGATCAGGGGATCGATGCCCGCCCTGGCGCAGGCCTCCACGTTGGCCTCGCTGAAATAGCCGGCATCGGCCAGCAAGGCATCGGGTCGGCCGAGGTCGTCAGGCAGACCGGCGATCTTGTCCAGCATGGGGGTCATTTGCTGCTTGTCGTTGGGCGCTTGCGACACGTCGGCCGCCACAACCAGCAGGCTGTCGGCCGCCACGGCCGCCTGCGCGTTGTAGCACTGCTCGAAACCGCCGCCCGCCACCGGCATGATCCGGCTTTCCGCGTCGGTGAGGTTGACCTGGTCGCCCGGCAGCGGCCCCGCGACGGGCGGAACCGGGGCACGCCCACGAGGCTTCTGGCCGGTCTTCGCCGTCCTGGCCTCCCGCTCCGCCATCCTGACGTCATAGGCGGCCTTGTCGCGCGCGTGGCGCTCCTTCGCCCGGGCCTCGATGATGGCCTTCGCGGCGGCGATCCGCGCCAAACGCTCCTCGCGGCGTGCCAGTTCGTCGGGGATCGACATCCCGTCGGGCACGTCCGCCCGGTCCGCCGCCTCGGCCCGCGCCATCAGGTCGGTCACCTCGGCCTTCAGCTGCGCTTCGATCCGGTTGGCGTAGTCCCACGACAGGGCGCTGTGGCGGCTGGCGTCGGCGTGGATCTTGGTCCCATCGAGACCGATCGTGCCGAGCTTCGGCAGCCCCATCTCCCGCGCCACCTGCAGCACGTCGACGAACAAAGCCTCGATCCGCGGCAGGAACCGCCGCCGGAACGACGCGATCGTGTCGTGGTCGGGATGCTGGTTCGACGCCACGAAGCGGAACGCCACGCTGTCGTAGGTGGCCCGCTCAAGCTGCCGGCTGGAGAAAACACCCGACGCATAGCCGTAAACCAGAAGGCCGACCAGCACTGACGGATGGTACGGGGCCGACCCCGATCCGCGGTAGCTCCGGCTCATCGCAGACAGGTCGAGACCGTCCACCACCTCGACGACGAACCGAGCCAGATGCCGCTCGGGCAGCCATTCGTCCACCGACGGCGGCAGCAGAAAATCCATGGCGCGGTCGATCGGACGGAAGTTGCTCATCTCAGCCTGACCAACCCCACCGTTCCGACACCCTCACCATACCGCAAGCCGATATGGCCGTTAAGTCCGACAGGCTGCTAGATAGCGAAGGATCGCACCCGTCTCCCAGAGCGGCTCGCCGTCCCCGTCGACCAGGACCGGCACCGTGCCGTTCGGGTTCATGGTCAGGAACTCCGGCGAGTCGGTCCGACCGTATTTGTGTCCCGCATCATGACGTTTGAACGGAAGTCCCAACTCGCCGACACACCACATCAGCGCTTGCACGTTGGATGATGATCTACGCCCCCAGACAGTAAGCATCGCGTGTCGCTCCAGTTCCCACCTCGGCAAACGGGCGACCACGTCGATCGCCGCCAGTCCGTTCCATCTCACGCCGCTGAATACTTTGCCGGAATCCTCTACAACACCAATGTCTCGCATGTCTGCGCGGCTTCGGCGTGAAGCGTGAGCACGCTGCCGTTCGGCACCTCCATCCAATCCGGATCGTCGTCGAATGGCTCGGACGCGACGATCCTGCCGGTGGCCTCGCGCCGCCAATAGAGCGATGGCGGACGTCCGTCGCTGGCCCATCGGTAGCAGCGCAGGCAGTGTCCGTCCGCATGGATCGCGGCGAAGCGCAGCGCTTTCTCGACGCCGGCATCGGCCATGAGCCCCATGATGTCCCGCAGCGTCCCCGCGACGGAGCCGATGGGATCCTCCCCGAGTCCGCGCGCGACCGCCGCCAGGAAGATCGCTTCGCTGTCGCTGTTGCCTCGCCGATGCGCATAGATCGGGTCGGGAAGCAGGGCGTCCACGCGCCGACGAACCCGCTCGTAACCGCCGATCTGACCGTTGTGCATGAACAGGTGGGAGCCGTACACGAAGGGATGGCAGTTCGCCACAGTCACGTCGCCGGATGTCGCGGAGCGGATATGGGCGGCGAACATCCGGCTCCGTAACTGGCGGCACAGCGAGGTCAGGTTGTGGTCGGACCAAGCGGGCAAAAGCCCATGGTAAACGCCCGGATCGTCCCGCTCACCGTACCAGCCGATGCCGCATCCATCGGCGTTGACGACCGTCTTCGCCTCGCGCGCTGCCGAGGATTGCGCGATCAGCGAGGCCTTCGGCGCGACGAGCAGACGTTCGAGG
>CAXUCF010000479.1:0-2670 GCA_964249275.1 uncultured Lichenihabitans sp. | reverse complement strand
GGCGCGGGCTGCGCGGCCCGGCGGGCCTCGTCGTGGGCGCCGCGCTGGTCGCCTTCGCGGCGCTCGGACTCATGCTGGGCGGCGCGAGATGATGCGATGTGTCGCCGATGTCAGGCCTCGACGTATCGGGCGAGGCTTAGGGGCTCCGGGATCGGCAGGCCGTCCTCGCGCAGCCCGTCGAGATGGATCGCGCTTCGGCAGGACCATGTGATAAACAATCCCATGGCCCCTGTCATTGCGGATCCAATCCTGACACGGTTCCGCGCTAACCTAGCGGAAATCTACGGCGAGCGCCTCGATCGCGTCGTGCTTTTTGGCTCACGGGCACGCGGCGAGGCGAAGCCCGACTCCGACTACGACGTCGCGGTTTTCCTGACGACGCTTCCTGATCGCTGGCAGGAGTTGGACCGGCTTGCCGACCTTCGGGTCCGATTTCTCGACGAAACCGGCGCGTTCTTCGATGCGAAGCCCTATCCCGCGGCCTCCTATCAGGAGGCGCTCCCGCTTATGCACGAACTCAGGCGCGAAGGCCTGGACCTGTGACGCCCGAAGCAGCGCGGTTCCTGGAGAAGGCACGAAAACTCCTGGGGGAAGCCGATACGATGCTTCGCGTCGAACTCCCCGACGCGGCCGGCCGGACGGCCTATCTCGCCGGCTTTCACGCAGCCCAAGCGCTCATCTTCGAACGCCTCGGCAGAGCGGTCAAAACCCATAACGGCGTGCAGACAGAGTTCCTGCGGCTGACCAAGAGTGACGAGCGCATCGACCGCGAGCTTCGCAGCTTTCTATCACGCAGCTACAACCTCAAGGCGATCGCAGATTATGAAACCAGCCTAAACTCAGGAGTCACACCGGCACGGGCGGCAGAGGCCGTCGAAGCCGGCGCACGCTTCGTAAGATGCGTCGGCGATCTGATCGCAATGCCCATTCGTCCTTGAACGGGCTTGTTCGCTTTACGGGTGAGCGAAGCTGCGCCGAGGCGCGGCTTCAAGTCTAATGCCTACAGGGTTGCTCAATCCCGGCTCGTTTTTGTCGATATTCAGACGGCGAGTCATTTACGCGGAAAAGCTCGGCAGGTAGGCCCGACAAGCCCTTTCACCACGGGGTGCAACCTCGCAGGTCGACTCGATATCTTCGCGCAGCAACGCATCGACGAGGTCGTCCGACAGGGCTCCTCGCCCCCAGGCTGCTGTATCGGCAAACCAATAGATCGGGTTAGCCGGCAGGAGTGGGAGATCACCGACACCGGTTTCGCTTCGTGCATCATCAGGCATCGACGCAGTCCACCACGCTCGTGGCTTAGGCGGCGTGAAGCCGTCTTCGCGCATGCCATCGAGATGAACCCGATCGCCTCATGCATCTGGCGCTCGACCTCGGCCACCGTCTCACCGGTCGCCACGCATCCCGGCAGATCCGGGACGTAGGCCGAATAGTAGTTCTCCACTTTCTCGATCACGATGCATAGCGCATCACCTATGCATCACAGCCCAGCTTGCGCCAAGATGCTCGCGAGCGTTCCAGGTTTCAGATCGAAGGATGTTCCTGCCACCGTCACGCGTCCTATCTTCAGCTGATGTTTGAACTGACATTGCGAGCCCCGCGTGGCGAACAGAATCCAGCCATCGGCTTCAATGATCCGTATAGCATCCCTGACTTTCACGGCAGCCGATTACTCCCTCACCACCCGCACAGCCCCGCGCGACGCGCTCGTCGTCATGGACGCATAGGCCTTCAGCGCCGTCGTCACTTTGCGCTTGCGGACCTCGGCCGGCCTGAAGCCGCGGCCCTCGGCCAGCGCGGCGCGGCGGCGCGCCAGCTCGGCGTCGGGAACGTCGAGGTGGATCCTGCGGTTCGGGATGTCGATCTCGATGCGGTCGCCTTCCTCCACCAGCGCGATGGTGCCGCCCTCGGCCGCTTCGGGCGACACGTGGCCGATCGACAGGCCCGAGGAGCCGCCCGAGAAGCGGCCGTCGGTCACGAGGGCGCAGAGCTTGCCGAGGCCCTTCGACTTCAGGTAGCTCGTCGGATAGAGCATCTCCTGCATGCCGGGGCCGCCGCGCGGGCCTTCGTAGCGGATCAGCACGATCTGCCCGGCCGCCACCTTGCCGCCGAGGATCCCGTCGACGGCCGAGTCCTGGCTCTCGAACACTCGGGCCGTGCCCGTGAAGATGAGGTTCGACGGGTCGACGCCCGCCGTCTTCACGATGCAGCCCTCCTCGGCGAGGTTGCCGTAGAGCACCGCCAAGCCGCCGTCCTGGCTGAAGGCATGCGCCTTGTCGCGGATGACGCCCGTCTCGCGGTCGGTGTCGAGGTCCTCGTAGCGGCGGCTCTGGCTGAAGGCGACCTGCGTCGGCACGCCGCCGGGCGCGGCGCGGAAGAAGTCCCGCACCGTCTCGCTCTCGGTGCGCTTCACGTCCCAACGGTCGAGCGCGGCGCCGAGCGATTCCGCGTGGACCGTGCCGCAGTGGGCGTGCAGCAGGCCCGCGCGGTCGAGCTCGCCGAGGATGCCCATGATGCCGCCGGCGCGGTGCACGTCCTCCATGTGGACGTCGTTCTTGGCGGGCGCGACCTTGCACAGCACCGGGACGTGGCGCGACAGCCGGTCGATATCCGCCATGGTGAAGGGGATCTCGCCCTCGTGCGCCGCGGCCAGAAGGTGCAGCACCGTGT
>CAXUCF010000478.1:527-2697 GCA_964249275.1 uncultured Lichenihabitans sp. | reverse complement strand
CGGCCCTCCGCAAGCTTCTCCAACACGCTTCGCGTGCCGGAGCCCCAAGCTTGCTCCGCCCCACGCGGAGGAGATCGTCTATGAGCTGGTCGAGGCCGCTCCCTTGGACGGCGGTCGGCTGACCGAAGTGCTCTACGAACCCTACGCCGTGCAGGCGATCCGCATCGCGGGCGCGCGGCCCCACCCGACGCCGCTCGTGCAGTCGGCCGCTATGGCGTCGGTGGCGCCGCCGCGGCCGAGCTACCGCCCGCGCCTGCCGGGGCGGGTCGTGGCCGAGGGGCTGCTATCGGACGCGCAACTGGAGAGCGTCATCTCCGCCGGTGAGGCACACGCCTCCCACCTGTCAGGACACTTCACGGTCGACGCCAGCTGGGACCGCCTCGCCGCCGCGGCCCCGGACCCGGAAGGTGCGGTCCAGTTCCGGCGCGGCTGGTTCCTCGGCGACGGCACCGGGGCCGGCAAGGGTCGCCAGGTCGCGGGCGTCATCCTCGACAACTGGCATCACGGCCGATGCCGCGCCCTGTGGCTGTCGAAGTCCGACAAGCTGATCGAGGACGCCCGCCGCGACTGGACAGCGCTCGGCGGCGCACGCCATCAGATCGTGCCGCTATCGGCCTTCAGGCAGGGCACGCCCATCCATCTGGCCGAGGGCATCCTGTTCGCCACCTACGCGACGCTGCGGACCGAGGAGAGGCAGGAGAAGGCCTCGCGCGTCCGCCAGATCGTCGACTGGCTCGGCGCCGATTTCGACGGGGTCATCGCGTTCGACGAGGCTCACGCCATGGCCAATGCCGGCGGGGGTAGCGGTGAGCGCGGCGAAGTCGCACCTTCGCTCCAGGGCCGGGCCGGCCTGCGGTTGCAGCACGCCCTGCCCGTCGCTCGCGTCCTCTACGCGTCGGCCACCGGCGCCACGGGCGTGCAGAACCTTGCCTATGCGCAGCGCCTCGGGCTCTGGGGCACGGGCGATTTCCCGTTCCCGACGCGCTCCGACTTCGTCGCCGCGGTCGAGGGTGGCGGCGTCGCCGCCATGGAGGTGCTGGCGCGTGACCTCAAGGCGCTCGGCCTCTACGCGGCCCGTTCGCTGTCCTACCACGGCGTCGAGGTCGAACTCGTCGAACACGCCCTCACCCCCGAGCAGGTCGCCATCTACGACAGCTACGCGGCCGCGTTCCAGGTCATCCACCAGAACCTAGCCAGGGCGCTGGAGGCCACCAACATTACGGGCGAGGGCGGACGGGCGTTGAACCGCCACGCCAAGGCGGCGGCCCGCTCGGCCTTCGAGTCGAACAAGCAGCGCTTCTTCGGCCACCTGCTCACCGCCATGAAGGTGCCGACTCTCATCGCGGCGATCAAGCGCGATCTCGCCGAGGGGTACGCACCCGTGGTCCAGCTCGTGTCGACCGCCGAGGCCCTGCTCGAGCGGCGCCTCGCCACCATCCCGGCCGAGGACTGGTCGGACGTGCGGGTCGACGTCACGCCGCGCGAATATGTGCTCGACTATCTGCTGCACTCCTGGCCGACGCAGCTCCACGAGCTGCGCTCCGATCCCGAAGGGAACGTGTTCTCCGTCCCGGCCACCGACGCGGACGGCCGGCCCGTGCTGTCGCGCGAGGCGGTCGAGCGCCGCGACCGCATGATCGAGCGCCTGGCGTCGCTGTCGCCCGTGCAGGGCGCCTTGGACCAGATCGTGCAGCGTTTCGGCACCGACCGGGTGGCCGAGGTTACGGGCCGCACCCGCCGCATCGTCAGGACCAAGGGTCGGGACGGCGAGATGCGTCTCGCCGTCGAGACCCGCCCGGCTTCGGCCAACCTCGGCGAGGCCCAGGCCTTCATGGAGGGCGCGAAACCCATCCTGGTGTTCTCGGACGCCGGCGGCACGGGCCGCAGCTACCATGCCGACCTAGGCTGCAGGAACCGGCGCCGGCGCGTCCACTACTTGCTCGAGCCCGGCTGGCGGGCCGATGCCGCCATCCAGGGGCTCGGGCGTACCAACCGCACCAACCAGGCGCAGCCGCCGCTGTTCCGGCCCGTCACCACCGATGTCAAGGGCGAGCGGCGCTTCATCTCGACCATCGCGCGACGGCTCGACAGCCTCGGCGCCATCACACGCGGCCAGCGTCAGACCGGCGGCCAGGGCCTGTTCCGGTCGCAGGACAACCTCGAATCCGAC
>CAXUCF010000478.1:0-517 GCA_964249275.1 uncultured Lichenihabitans sp. | reverse complement strand
AATCCGACCACGCCCGGGCGGCGCTGCGGCAATTCTACCGCCTGCTCCATGCCGGACAGGTCGGGGACTGCACGCTCGACCGCTTCGAGCAGGCGACCGGGCTCGAGCTCTGCGACCGTGACGGATCCCTGCGCGAGGAATTGCCGCCAATCAGCCAGTTCCTCAACCGCTGTCTCGCCCTGCCGATCGCGCTGCAGAACGAGCTGTTCGCCCGCTTCGAGGCGCTGCTCGACGCTCGCGTCGAGGCCATGATGGCGGCCGGCACATTCGACGCCGGCGTCGAAACGCTGCGGGCCGAGTCGCTCACCATCGAGGAGCGGCGCACCCTCTACACCCATCCGGGCACCGAGGCGGTCACGCAGGTGTCCCGCATCCTGCGCCGCGACCGCAACGAGCCCATGCCCCAGGTCGAGGCGCTGCAGCTCGGAGGCGAGCGCGGCGCCCGTCTCCTCGTCAACACGAGTTCGCAGCGGGCGGCGGTGGCTATCCCGGCTCCGCCCTTCATGCGCGACGACGG
>CAXUCF010000477.1:0-2701 GCA_964249275.1 uncultured Lichenihabitans sp. | reverse complement strand
AAACATGACTCCGCGTATCTGCCGGGAGACAGCAGATTGCAGTTTTATTTCCGCTGCAGCCGAGTCGCAGCTAATCAATCTGAGGAGCGAGGTCCAGCAGGAGGCCGTCCCGATATTCGGCGACGGGCACAAACCGATCTCTGACAAGCGCAAAGAGTTTCTGGCGACGGTCGTCCCGCACCGGGTCGTCGACGTTCGCGACTTGCTGGAAGATCTCGGTGTCCAGGGCTATCCGGCAACGCCGTATCGTACACGCAATAGCACCGCCCCGGCTCTTCCAACCTTCGGAAAGAGCGCACGACCTCGCATTCCATGAGCAAGACACCGAAGACGCCGGCCTTAGCACCACTGCCTCTGCGAGCCTTGGTCACCAGGGTTTCCGCAACGGACCGTATCTCCTCGTCGTCGGCTTGCTCCCTTCGGAAAACCGACAGGCCGTTTCGTTCGGCATCGCTCAAAGCGGCCGCACGTGGCCTCCCTTTCCTGTCCATGTGCTGAGGGGCTACAAGAATGCGAACCAGTACCTCGTCGTCGGTCACCTGACCTGGAGAGTGTCGGCTGACGGACACCGCCTCGCAGCGACACTTCGGCTGCGCCTCGTCCAGGCGAACCGCGCGGCCCTTGACCTCGTTCTTCTCTTCATCGAGCGCGACGAAGGTCGCCTGACACGCTTCGCAGGTCACAGGTACGCCCGATCAGGCGTAGAACACCGGCCTGATCTCCTGGGGCACTGTGTAGCCATCGAAATCGGCGATGCCGATCCCGGCCACGCCGGTTGCGTATAAGACCGTGCCATCGCCCTTGAACCGCAGGGAGCCTTCACCCTCCTCGCCGATCTCCAGGATCACGGAGCCATCGACGTGGAGTGTCGGTTCCAGAATGGCTCCCTGCTGCCCGATAGCGCGGATAAATCTTATCGCGTCCAGGACTGCGGGGCCGCTCGGCTTCGCTGCACTCTCGCCATCCCAACCTTCGCCGAGCTTCAAGAAGCCGGCGAGTTCTGCCACCACCTTGTCCTCAAAGCGCTCGGGGCCAACCAGCAATGCAGTGCCTTTGTGCCGGACTGTCGAGGCACTGGTCGTACCGTACCGACCAGACCCCAAGACGGCGTACCCGCATAGGACCGTAGCAAGACTTCCTCGACCACCGCCGAGGCGCAACTCGCCGTAGTCGAATCGACCATATCGGCGTTGCTCAGGTAAGCCGCCAAGCTGTAGGCTGCAGATGTAGGAGGGGCGACGATCACGACGAGACCTTAGCGTTCAAGGAAATGCGGTCGGCTGCTTCCAACGTGATAACGTCCGAGAAGATGGCTTTCAAGCTGGTGTGCAGGTCTTCCAGTGTCGAGATGGTGCCGTGATGATCGACTGGCGAGGCCGATGTAGGCCCGCTGTCCTGGGCCATGGAATAGAACCCCACGGATCGTCTCTGGATGGCTGGCTGCAACGGCTGGTCCGGGGCGGCGCTTTCGGCTAGGTCGAGGACGTCGACGTTCACGTTTACCAAGCGTCGTGCGGACGGCGCGAGCGGCACGAAGTAGCCGACATGCGAATGCCAGAGTTGGTCAGTCCCGAACGGAAAGCCTGGCACGTGCTTTGAATTCGCGCGCAGTAGTTCGCCATAATCGACCTCCTGCGGGGGACCTTCGAAGACGAACCGGTCCCAGTACTCCAGTTTGATGCTCTACAGGTTCACCAGCGGCAGCACCTTATCGAGATAGGAGCTGAGCAGCGAGGTGGCGCGGGTTCGGTACGAGGCCCATCCGTCATACACCGAAGCCGTATAGACAAAACGGTTACGGTGGATCTGGACCTCTTCCCGGATCTGTGACCCGTTCACGACTTGGAAGTTCCGCCCGATGACCATGACCTGGGCGGGTTGGGTTCCCGGGCCGCCTGGCGTTAGCATGATCGGGAAGCCGGCTGGCTGGCCCTGCAATCCGGCAGCGGCCACGATCTGAGGTAAATTGATCTCGTGCTCGTCTACGGTCGCGTTGAAGCCGCGCTTGGGAAGATCCAGGCTGGCCGCGTTGAGCAAAGGTTGCCAAGGCTTCGAAGGCACGCCTTCAGCAAACTGAAATGTCAAGCTCACCCGCTCGATGGCGTGAGCTTCATGGGCGGGTTGCCAACGCATGGTATTTCGTCGCGGCCTCGGATCGTGCGAACGTGCGGCAAAAGGATTACCCGACCATTGAGCGAGCGTATAGGTCCGGCGGCAGAGGCGCCTGGCGGTGCCAAGCGTATGACCAGGGCGCTTGGCGCCGGCTGATTGTCCTCATTTCACACTGGGTCCCATCCCGAATAAGAGGCCGGCGAAGATCTCGATTCCAGGATGAGCACCGTCCCGCGCCATACAACCAGCGCTTCGGACACCCCTTTCCAGGCTGCGGCACCATTGACGTACTATGACAGACCTCCGCGCCGCGCCCCTGGCCATCCGAACCCCGCCGGGAGGCGCCGCCGCCACCGCCGCGAACGAGGTCGAGGCAGTCGCAGCCGATCGAGCTGCGGCCGCAGGTCGATCTCCTGGCGGGCCGAGATCACGTCGTAATAGTTGCGCGTGTCGCTGTCGCCCGTGGCGGATAGGCCCGCCGGCGACTGGCCGAGCAGCCGTGTCACGGGGATGTCCGCGGCGCCCGCCGCCACCTGCAGGAAGGTGCGCACCATCTCGGGCAGGCCGGCGAAGTCGACGCTCTGCCGCG
>CAXUCF010000476.1:2099-2715 GCA_964249275.1 uncultured Lichenihabitans sp. | reverse complement strand
CCTCTACGCCACCCTCCCCACCGATCAGTAGGCACTACTCCCCGTAGCTATGCGGATCGTGATGGAAGGAAGCCGGTGAGAGAAGGCCCAAAAACGTACGCTTAGCCGATGCGTTGTGAGCGGCGGAAGGAGGTGGTGAGCGGTCCGCCGATTTTTCGAGGGATGCCGGCGGTTGATAGCTGTCGCCATTGTGCCTCACCGGCTTTGCCGAAAACGATCGAGTTTCGGGAAAGGCGGTTACCCGGGCATCCCATGAAGGCGGGTGTACAAGGCAAGTTTCAGCGCGGGATCATCGTTAGCCTGGAAGCTGGCATAGACGTATGTCGCTCCGTCCCGGCTTGAGGAATGCAGTGTCTTGGTGCCCGCCGACGGAGACGCGACCAGGTGAGAACACCACCAGCCGCGAAACTCGTGGCAGGCCTTGCTTAAGGTTGACACCAGTTCCTCAAAGGCCGGATCGCCCGTGCGCTGATCGTAGGTCGCGCGGAACAGCGCGACCATCCGCTCGGCCTCGCGGGCCCAATCGCTGCCGAACATCGCCCGTGCGTGAGGCGTCGTGAGCATGTAGCGGAGAATGTTTCGTTCACCCTGGTCCATCGACGTGAACCTGAAGAGT
>CAXUCF010000476.1:0-2089 GCA_964249275.1 uncultured Lichenihabitans sp. | reverse complement strand
GGCTCGGGTAGGGTCTTCACGATCGTGTCGATGATTTCCGGCACCGTCTCACGACGGAACGCCTCCGCAGGGCTCCGGGCGGCCAGCGTGCGCAGGTGAGCCGTTTCGGCCGCGTCGAGGACGAGCGCGCGCGCGAGCGCCGCCATCGTCTCGGCCGACGCCGATACCTGCCGCCCCTGCTCGAGCTTTACATACCACTCGCTGCTGATCCCGGCACGCTCCGCGACCTCCTCGCGCCGCAGTCCGGGCGTCCGCCGCCGGCGCGTGCCCGTAAGGCCAAGCGCGACCGGATCGAGCCGATGCCGACGAGATCGCAGGAAATCGGCCAAAGCCTTGTTGCCGCTCACGCACATCCCTTCATGGTACAGGTCGATACTAGGATAATACCGGCTCTTCTTGGCTGAACGCGCAAAGCGTAGCATCGGCTCCATCCCTGCCCGACAAAGGAGTTCGGCTATGCCCATGGTGTATATCCAGATGCACGAAGGAAAGGACGCTGCGTACAAGAAGGCCGTCTCGGAAGGCATCCACGCCGCGATGATGAAGGTGCTCGGCGTGCCCGACGATACGTGGGACCAGTTCTTCAACGAGCACAAGCCGGGCAACATGGTCTATGACCGCAACTACTTCGACGTCCCGCGGAGCGAGGACATGATGTTCATCCACTTCTTCTTCAACACGCGACCCAAGGAGATGAAGGAACGCTTCTTCGAGGCGGTGGCCGACGAGGTAACGAAGCGCTCGGGCCTGCGCCGCGAGGACCTGCTCATGGCGACCACCGAAGTGCCTTGGGAGAACTGGTGGGCCTACGGCCGCACGGTCGATCCCCAGACGGGATTTGACACCCGCATGAAGGGGCAGGGATGATGGACGCTCCCGATCTTGGCGGTCGCCTGCCGCTGCAATCTCCCGCAAGCCTGGGGTCCGAAGCGCGAGCGCTCTACGAGCGCCTTACGCGGGGACGCCTGGGTGCAGCGTCGCCGTTTATCAACCAGACCGACGCGGGCGAGCTGATCGGCCCGTTCAACGCCCTGCTCTACGCGCCCGGCATCGGTGGCGGGTTCATCGACTTCCACGAGGCCGAGGAGCACGCGACCCCGCTGTCGAAGCGGGTGCGCGAGGTCGTGATCCTGTCGGTCGGGGCGGTCTGGGCCTCGGCCTATGAGCTTTACGCGCACCGGGCGGTCGCGGCGCAGGTCGGGTTCTCGCCCGATGTCGTGGCCGCGCTCGCCGCGGGCGAGCTGTGTGACCAGCTCGCCGGGGATGAACAGGCGGCCCAGCGCTTCACGCTTGAACTGGCGCGGCATCGGGTCGTCAGTGACGCGACTTACACAGAAGCGCAACAGACGTTCAGCAGGGGAGGCTTGATCGCCCTGACCTTGCTGGCGGCGGCATACACCGGCACTTGCATGATGCTCAACGCGTTCGCGGTACCCACGCCATCCAACTGATCCCCTGGTCGAGCGGCGTTCCTCGCCGTCTCGGAAAGACCGGTCTGAGGAGATCGCCAGAGCCGGCGCGGCTGCCTCGCCGCTGCTGATGGAGGGTAGTTCCAAGACCTGTTCCCGATTAGCTTTCCCGAAGTGCGCTGCTCGATATGGAACACGGGACTGGTGTACGTTGCCCAAAGAACGGGTCTCGGGCCGATAGGCCGGCGGCTGAGGGGCCAAGACTGGGATAGAGCGAACGGCCCACCCCTGTATCCGTGGTGCAGATGCAGGCTTAAGGGCCAAGAGCCCCGTCCTATACCAGCCTAGGTCGAGGGCCAAGGTGGTCGTTCCCTGAAAGCAAAAGGGCTGAAGGCTCGCGCGGAATACCGCTTCGCTATCGATTTTTCAAAGAGGAATCGGCAGAACGTACTCAACCCTCATGCCCAAAGCGATTCGCCTTCCCAAACGCCTCCCGCAAGCTCGGCGTCCTCAGGTTCTCCCGCAGATACGCCAACTCCTGCTCCAGCGCAAACAGCGTCGCCGCAATTGGCTCCGTGTTGGTCAGCGTAATATCTCGCCACATGCTGTAGGGGCTCGCGCCCAATCGCGTCGTCTCGCGCAGTGCCCGGCCGCCCACCGCCTGCACCAGCGCCCGCCCC
>CAXUCF010000475.1:1208-2716 GCA_964249275.1 uncultured Lichenihabitans sp. | reverse complement strand
GGATGAGGGAGGGTGGAAAAGAGGTCAGCACGTTCAGCCGCTGGCAGGACGCCCTCGCCGCAGCCCAACCCGTCGGCTCCTGCCGAGATGGAGCGAACCAGTGTTTCCCGGGCGCTTCGGAGGTGCATGCGGCAAGCCGTGTCGATGGCGCGCAAGTCTCGGCTGCGCAGGGCCGAGATGTAGGCCAGGTGTTCGCGCATCGCGACGACGTTCCGCTCCCTCTCGTCCGTCTTGTTCCACTGATAATGATAATGGAATATCATGGTCAGGATGTCATAGAACTCCACGATGAAGCGGTTGCGCGAAGCGTCGTAGATGATCCGATGGAGTCGCTCGTCCAGTCGGGAAAACTCCGAATACCGCTCGGACATGTGGGGTTCGGGGTCACGATGTGCGGCCTCGACGACGGAGAGTTCGGCCCAGGCCGGATCCTCGTCGGGAAGGGCTGCGAAGCGCCGGGCCGAGCGCAACTCGAAGATCTCGCGGATCTCGCAGATCTCGAACGCGAAGTCGGAGGTGATGCCCTTGAACGTCCAGTTGCTGTTGACGCGCCGCTCGACCAGGCCGAAGCGCTGGAAACGGTTCATGTACTCGCGCACGGCCGAGTTCGAGGTCCCGAAACGCCTGGCGAGTTCGGAGCAGTTGATGGACTCGCCGGGCTGACATCCCCCCGTCAGGATCCATTCCATGAAGCGTCGCTCCACCAGCGCGGCGGTCGACTCGGTCTGAGTCTCGGGGAAGCGTTCGCTCTCGACGGGGCGACGCGCGACGACGCGTTGCCCCGCACGCGATCGCACGATCTCCGCCTTTTCGAGCCCGTCGAGGATTGCCCTCACGGTCGTGCGGCTGATGCCCAGCGCTTCCGCCAGCGAGGCCTCGCTGGCGATGCCGTCTCCGGGCGACAGGCCGTCCAGCAGATCGAGGCAGCGATTATACGCGCCCTTGAAAACCGCATTGGTCTTCATGGGCCGCCTCCACCCACCGTCCGGAACGTCACCTCGCCCTTCTGATTTTTGACGATAACAGACACGTTGACGGCGCCTCCGCGGGCGGTATCTTATCGTCAAACCAACAAGCAAGACAACGACGGGGGAGAGCCTTCATGGGGACGTCCGACGCGGGCGGTCGCATCGTGCAGTTCGGCACCAGCCGCTTCCTGCAGGCCCATGTCGCCTTGTTCGCGCACGAGGCTCGCGTGTCCGGCCAGGCGGTCGGACCGGTGACGGTCGTCCAATGCTCCGGGTCGGTCGAGCGGGCGGGACGCATCGATGCCTTCGGCCAGCCCTATCCCGTGATCATCCGCGGCATGGTGGATGGCACGCCCGTCGAGCGGACGGTCGAGGTGGACATCGTCGACCGTGGCCTGTCCGCCGCGCGGGATTGGGAAACCCTCCTCTCGATCTTCGAGGGTGGTCTCGCGGCCGTGGTGTCCAACACGGGTGACCGCGGTTACGAGGTGCCGGACGCCGACAGGACCCCGGCGCTCCTCGACGGCACGGTGCCGGCCT
>CAXUCF010000475.1:0-1198 GCA_964249275.1 uncultured Lichenihabitans sp. | reverse complement strand
CTCCTGCACCGCCGTTGGCGCGCCGATGCGGGCCCGCTGACCATCCTGCCCTGCGAACTGCTGCCGCAGAACGGCTCGACGCTCCGTTCGCTGGTCCGCGACCTGGCCCGCGACGCCGGTGGGGAACCCGCCTTCGTCGGCTGGCTCGGCAGGGACATCGTGTGGGCCGACACCCTGGTCGACCGCATCGTGTCGGAGGCACTGGAGCCCATCGGAGCCGTCGCCGAACCCTACGCCCTCTGGGCGGTCGAACGCCGTCCCGGGCTCCAGATGCCGTTCACCCATCCCGACGTCGTGGTGGTCGACGATCTCGAGGCCCACGAACGCCTCAAGCTGCACATCCTCAACCTCGGCCATACCGTGCTGGCGCAACGCTGGCTCGACGCCGGAAGCGCAGCAGGCACCACCGTCCGCGCCCTGCTCGATGGCGAGGGAGCGCGGAGGGCGTTGGAGGACCTCTACGAGCGCGAGGTCGTCCCGGGGTTCGCCGCGCGGGGCATGGAGACGCAGGCGCGAGCCTACGTCGCGACCACGATGGACAGGTTCCGCAATCCCTTCCTCGACCACAGGCTGGCCGACATCGCGCAGAACCACGACGCCAAGGTCGAGCGGCGCGTCGCCGCCTTCCTGACCTGGGCGGGCCGGGACCTGGCCACGCCCCGCCTCGACGCTCTTGTGGCACGCCACGCCGGAGGGCGGGCGGCATGACGTACCAGTTCGACTTCTCCGCCCTCTGGCCCTACTGGCCCGAGTTCCTCGACGGCGCCTGGCTCACGATCCAGCTTTCCGCTCTCTCGACGGTGCTGGGCTTCGCGCTCGGAACCCTGTGCGCCATCGGGCGCGCGAGCGGCTCCCCCTGGGTGAAGCGGGTCGTCGGCGGGTACGTCGAAGCGATCCGCAACACGCCGCTGCTGGTGCAGATCTTTCTCGTCTACTTCGGCATCGCCACGCTGGGCCTCCGCATCCCGGCCGACGTCGCGGCGGTGATCGCGCTGGTGGTCAACGTCGCCGCCTACACCTGCGAGATCGTGCGCGCGGGGATCGAGTCGGTCCACGCGAACCAGCTCGAAGCGGCCGAGTGCCTGGGACTGAACGGCATCCAGACCTACTGGCACGTCATCATCCGCCCGGCCATCGAGCGCGTGTATCCGGCGCTGACGAGCCAGTACGTCCTGCTGATGCTGGCGACGTCCATCAC
>CAXUCF010000474.1:0-2737 GCA_964249275.1 uncultured Lichenihabitans sp. | reverse complement strand
TGCGGTCCGTCGAGGGCGGCTTGGACGACGTGCGCGACGTCTTGGCCGGGCGCTGAAGCTTCAGCACCAGCTCGATCAGCTCGTCCTTGCTCAAACGTTCGAGATCACCGCGGCTCATGCCGACAGGGAATCAGCCTTCAACAAGCCGTGCAAGACTTCGTTGCGCCTCGACCGCCCTCACCCGACGCCGACCGCCTAACGCCACCCCCTGGGTAATTACTGGATTTCAGCGTCAGATAATGCTATATGTGGTGCTATTGGGGAGAAGGATCATGCGGACCACGATCACCTTGGACGACGAGTTGATGGCCAAAGCGCAAAAGCTCACGGGCATCACCGAAAAATCAGCGCTGATCCGGGAGGCCCTGAAGTTTTGATAGCGCGCGAGAGCGCCCGCCGGCTCGCTCTGTTAGGAGGAAGCGAGCCAGATGCACAATACGGTCCGCGCCGTCAGTTTGAAGACAAGATGATCCTGGTCGATACGTCGATCTGGGTCGATCACATTAGAGCGCATGACGTTATCCTGCACGACGTGCTGATGGCCGGCAAGGTTTTAACCCATCCCTGAGTGATCGGTGAAGTGGCAGTCGGCCTGCAACGGGAACGAAAGATCATCCTCAACGACTTAGCGGACCTACCTCAGGCAGATCCAGCCACCGATAAGGAAATCATGCGCTTCATCGAAGCCCATGCGCTCTTCGGCACCGGCATCGGCTATATCGATGCTGGATTGCTGGCCTCGACGAAGCTGACGTTTGGTGCTTCGCTGTGGACCCGCGACAGGCGTCTCCGGGCGGCCGCCGAGGCGCTGTCCCTCGACGCGAAGCTGACGCACTGACCCCGCACTCGGGTTGCCAGCGCCTGAAGTCCCTTACCTGCCTCATGTTGAGCAGGCCTGAAAGGCGCGTGTCGAAGCACGCGCGAGCCCCACCGTCTTGACCTTGGCCCACGCTCGACACGGTCGCTCCGCGGCCGGCCCTGCACAAGGCAGTGGAAGAGGCTTGAACTGCGGCCGGTCCTAATCAGTGACGCAAAGGGCCCAAGTCGGATACCAAGACAGCGTCGTCCGAAATCAGCCGTCCATCCGCGCCCGGCACATTGGGCTCATCCGATCGCCGCCCGAACTGCCGCATCGACAACCGCACTCACGAAGCGATCATCAATCGGCTCCCTCGAGAACCAGCGTCGATAAAAGAGCGGGCCAACGGTAGCGGCAACAAGGTCGCTGACGGGCCTGTCCGATCGCATCTCGCCCTTGGCCTTGGCGCGCTCCGCCACAGTGTCGAACGGGGCCATCAGGCCCCGGTGCCATCCCGTTTGCATCGCCGAGATATCGGCGTCGCGCTCCGCCGCATCGATGATCGAAGGAACGACCGAACTCCAACTCGCAGTCTGCAACTGATCCGCGAGACTTGCCGCAAGCGCGTGCACGTCGCCGCGCAGACCGCCTGTGTCGGGAGCCTCACGCCCGCCACCAAGTCTGGAACACGCATCGATCAATAGAGCCGATCGCGACGGCCAATGGCGGTAGATGGTCGTTTTTGCCACGCCGGACGCACGGGACACTTCGTCGATGCTGACGTTCGCGAGGCCGCTCTGCGAAAGCTGCCGGTAAGTCTCGGCCAACACAGCGGCTTTGGAGCGTTCTACCCGTTTGTCGGCCGTCCGGCTCATCTCTGTCACGCTTCACCTTTCCGCTTGATAACTACGCTACGGTAGCGTATCACGACGCCGTACTGATAGGTATATAGCCGGGTAGCGAACTCCCATCCTCATAATTCACCGGCTTAACGGCATAGGAGAAGCAAGGCATGAACAGGCTGAGCGGAAAAACCGTCCTCATCACCGGCGGAACGAGCGGCATAGGCGCCGGCACAGCGAAGCTGTTTCAGGAGGAAGGGGCTACGGTCGTCGCAACGGGATCGAGCGCTGCGTCTGTCGAAGCTGCGCGAGCGCAAATGCCCGAAGTCGAGTTCATCGCCTCGGACGCGGGCGATGCCGGCGCTGCGAAGGCGCTGATCGAGCATGTTCGGGGCAAGTATGGCCGTATCGACGTCGTCTTCGCCAACGCCGGCATTAGCAGACTGGTGTCGATCGGGACGATTGATGAAACAACCTTCGACAAGCTGCTCGGTGTCAATTTTCGCGGACCTTATTTTCTTCTAAAGCATGCTGCCGCTGCAATGTCAGAGGGCGGATCAATCATCCTGACGTCCTCGACTGCCGCCGTCCGAGGCATGCGGGACGCGAGCGCCTACAGCGCCGGCAAAGCAGCCCTCCGCTCTCTCGGCCTCAGCCTTGCCGTCGAACTGGCTCCCCAGAAGATTCGGGTCAACACCATCACGCCCGGACCCATCAATACGAGCATCGGCACCAAGATGGACCTGACTCCTGAGCAAATCGCCGGGTTTGGCGAAATGATCGCCAGGGTCCCGCTGGGTCGCATAGGGGAGCCAGACGAGATCGCTGCGGCTGCGCTTTACTTCGCCTCGGACGATTCGAAGTTTACGACAGGAGCAGAACTGCGGATCGATGGCGGCATCACGGTAACCTAAGCCGTTCACGGCAATTAGCTGCGGCGGCGCTGGCGCGGCCCGAGCAATTGAGCATCTGCGTTCGACCGGCGTGGAACTTCAAACAAAGTCCACTCACGCGGCTGTTCACATCGGCGGCCGTAAGCGGACTAGGCCGTGTGGACGAATTTCGGCGGATTGAAGCCTGGGGGATTCCTTTGGGG
>CAXUCF010000473.1:0-2745 GCA_964249275.1 uncultured Lichenihabitans sp. | reverse complement strand
CCTTCTAACAGCCGGGGGCGATCGAGAAAAGCTGCAGATAATCCGCGTCCACTCCGGGGCGTCGGAGGTGGTGCGTCGCGTGGGCGGCCCGGCCTTCTCCCATCAGACGAGGCTGTTCGTCCCGGGATGATCGACCCAGCGGCCGTCGGGATCGAGGATGACGAAGGCGGCATCATGGCCGAGGGCGGCGAGTCTATCGATTTCTGCGGCCCCGGCCTGGGCAGCGAGTTCGGACGTGGCGAAGTTCATCTCCGGGCCAGCCTCGGGCCATTCCGGCAGAATATCGTCTTCCCCGGGGGGCGTCCGCTGGACGATACGCAACCTGTAAGTCATGGCGACACTATGGACGCTGTACCATCGAGGTCAATCGCGCCGCGGCCGTCACAGACCGCGCGCGGCGTTCTCCCGGAACCAAGTGTAGGCGGCGGCAAGACCTTCGGCGAAGGGAGTGGAGGCGTGCCAGCCGAGCGCCTCGATCCGGCCGACGTCCATCCGCTTCGCCATCGTGCCGTCGGGCTTCGACGTGTCCCAGGCAATGCGGCCGCGATAGCCGGTGACCTCGGCCACGGCGGCCGCGAGCTCCGCTACCGTGATGTCCGTGCCGGTGCCGACGTTGAGGTGCTCGGCCCCGGAATAGTTTTCGAGCAAGAACACGCAGGCATCGGCGAGGTCGTCGACGTAGAGGAATTCCCGCCTCGGGCGGCCGGAGCCCCAGCAGGTGACGGCCTCGGCCCTGGTTGCCCGCGCCGCGTGGAACCGCGCCAGGAGCGCCGGGATCACGTGGCTCCGCGTGGGATGATAATAGTCGTTTGGGCCGTAGAGGTTGGACGGCATGGCAGAGATGAAGTCGCAGCCGTGCTGTTTGCGGTAGGCTTGGCACAGCTTGATGCCGGCGATCTTGGCGACGGCGTACCATTCGTTCGTCGCCTCGAGCGGACCGGTGAGGAGCGACGTTTCCAGGATGGGCTGGGAGGCTTCGCGCGGGTAGATGCAGGACGATCCCAGGAACAGCAGCTTGCCGACGCCCGCGCCGTGCGCGGCGTGGACGAGGTTCGCCTCGATCATGAGATTGTCGTATAGGAAGTCGGCTGGGTACGTGTCGTTGGCGAGGATGCCGCCCACCTTCGCGGCGGCGACGACCACGACATCAGGGCTGACGCGGTCCATGAACGCCGCCACGGCGCGCTGGTCGCGCAGGTCAAGGTCGGCGCGCGGTGCCGTCACGACCTCGCAAGGCTCCCGCCGCAGGCGCCGCACGAGGGCGGAGCCCACCATGCCGCCATGGCCGCTGACGAAGACCTTCCTGCCCGCGAGCTTCATCGTGGTCGTCCCGCTCCGGCCGCGCCGCCTTCGGATCAAAGCTCTTTCAGGTCCGCCGCCACCATCTCGGCGACGAGGTCCCGCAGCGGCGTCCGGTGCGCCCAGCCGAGCTTTGCCTTCGCCTTGGCAGGATTGCCGATCAGTAGATCGACCTCGGTGGGGCGGAAATAGCACGGGTCGACCCTGACGAGGACGCGCCCCGTGGCGGTGCAGCGGCCGACCTCGTCGACGTCCCGTCCGCTCCATTCGAGCGCGGTCCCGACCTCGCCAAAAGCCATCTCGACGAAAGACCGCACCGAGCAGGTTTCCCCCGTGGCGAGGACGAAGTCGTCCGGCTCGCCGTGCTGGAGGATGCGCCACATGCCCTCGGCGTAGTCCCTGGCGTGGCCCCAATCGCGCTGTGCGTCGAGGTTGCCGAGGTAGAGGCACTCCTGCCGGTTGTGCCGGATGGCCGCGACTGCGCGGGTGATCTTGCGCGTCACGAAGGTTTCGCCGCGCAGCGGGCTCTCGTGGTTGAACAGGATGCCGTTCGCGGCGAACATGCCGTAGGCTTCGCGGTAGTTCACCGTGATCCAATAGGCGTAGAGCTTGGCCGCCGCATAGGGTGAGCGCGGGTAGAAGGGCGTGGTCTCGTCCTGCGGGACGGCTTGCACCTTGCCGTAGAGCTCCGACGTCGAGGCCTGGTAGAAGCGGGTCTTCCGCTCCATTCTCAGGATGCGGATCGCTTCGAGCAGCCTCAGCGCGCCGGTGGCGTCGGCGTTGGCGGTGTATTCCGGCGTTTCGAAGCTGACCTGGACGTGGCTCTGAGCGCCGAGGTTGTAGATCTCGTCCGGCCGGGTCTCCTGCACGATGCGGATGAGGTTGGTGGAGTCGGTGAGGTCGCCGTAGTGCAGGAAATACCGCACGTCCTTTTCGTGCTGGTCGCGGTAAAGGTGGTCGATGCGGCCCGTGTTGAAGCTCGACGACCTGCGTTTGACGCCGTGGACGACGTAGCCCTTCGCCAGGAGCAGTTCGGCCAGGTAGGCGCCGTCCTGCCCGGTCGCCCCGGTGATCAGCGCGACGGGTGCGTCCATAGTGCAACTCCCTGTTGCCGGCCTCGGCACGGCTCCAACCGGTCAGGCGGGCCGCTTTTCGACGACGAGCATCATGCGGAAACCCATCGCCCGGCCGAGCAGGGGTTCGAGAAAGCGCTCCAGCCTGAGGCCGACCCGCGCCGCCGCGGCATTCACCAGCGACCAGGGCTTGAAGCCGCCGCTGAGCGGGTAGACCGCGAAGGAGAACCATCGCACGTTGACGATGCGCAGGCCAGGGAGCGCGCCATGGAAGCGATCCAGATGGCGGGTGGCGATCAGCGTCGGGATGGCCTGGGTCGCCTCGTAGGGGTCGCGGTCCGGCCGCGCCGCGCCCGTGGCGCGCGGGGCCGGG
>CAXUCF010000472.1:0-2802 GCA_964249275.1 uncultured Lichenihabitans sp. | reverse complement strand
TACGCCCAGAAGCTGCCGACCGTGCTGAACGTCGAGGAGGTCGGGCGGCTGCTCGAAGCGGCGCGGGGCCCGAAATACAGGGCCGCGCTCGGGGTGGCCTACGGGGCCGGCCTGCGCGTGTCCGAGGTGGTGGGGCTCAGGACCGGCGACATCGACAGCACCCGCATGCTGATCCGCGTCGAACAGGGCAAGGGGCGCAAGGACCGCAACGCTATGCTGTCGCCGCAGTTGCTGGAGCTGCTCCGGCAGTGGTGGCGCGAGGGCCGGCGCCGTGGCGTGATGCTGCCCCAGGGCTGGCTGTTCCCCGGCAAGAACAGCCTGGAGCCGCTGTCGACGCGCCAGCTCTGCCGCGCCGTCCACGAGGCCGCCGAGACGGCAGGCATCAGGAAGCGCGTCTCGCCCCACACGCTGCGCCACAGCTTCGCCACCCACCTGCTCGAGCAGGACGTCGACATCCGCGTCATCCAGGTCCTGCTCGGCCATTCCAAGCTCAACACCACCGCGCTCTACGCCCGCGTGGCGACCCGCACCATCCGGGCGGTGACGGGCCCGCTCGAGCGCCTCAAGCTGCTCATGGAGGGCGCCGACACCGGGGCCTGATCCGGTGTCGCGCCCCGCGCTGGAGATCGCCGACATCTTCCGCCGGCACGGCGCGGCCTGGCGCGCCGCCCATGCCGGCCACGTCAGCCTCGACCAGCTCAAGGTGATGTCGGCCATCGAAAGCTGCCGCACCGCGGCGCTCGGCGGCCACGTCGAGGCCTGCGAGGGCTGCCGCCACACCCGCATCGCCTACAACTCCTGCCGCAACCGGCACTGCCCCAAGTGCCAGGGCGCGGCCGCGCGCGAGTGGCTGGCGGCACGCGAGGCCGACCTGCTGCCCGTCGGCTACTTCCACGTGGTGTTCACGGTGCCAGCCGCGGTGGCCGACATCGCCTTCACCAACAAGGCCGCGGTCTACGACCTGCTGTTCCGGGCGGCATCGGAGACCATGCTGACGATCGCAGCCGACCCGCGCCACCTCGGCGCCCGCATCGGCATCACGGCCGTGCTCCACACCTGGGGCTCGGCGCTGACCCACCACCCGCACGTCCACATGATCGTGCCGGGCGGCGGCATCTCGCTCGACGGCACGCGCTGGGTGCCGTCGCGGCCGGCCTTCCTGCTGCCGGTCCACGTGCTCGGCAAGCTGTTCCGCCGCTTGTTCCTCACCGGCCTGAGCGCACTCCACGCCGCGGGCCGGCTCCGCTTCTACGGCGACAGGGCCGGGCTGAGCGATTTGCAGGCCTTCGAGCGCCACCTCGCGCCCGCCAGGGCGACGAAGTGGGTCGTCTACAGCAAGCCACCTTTCGGCGGCCCCGAAGCCGTGCTGGCCTACCTGTCGCGCTACACGCACCGCGTCGCCATCGGCAACCGGCGCCTGATCGGGATGGACGAGGACGGCGTCACCTTCCGCTACAAGGACTACCGCCGCGACGGCGACGCCCGTCACCGCACCATGACGCTGTCGGCCGACGAGTTCATCCGCCGCTTCCTGATGCACGTCCTGCCCAAGGGCTTCCACCGCATCCGCCACTACGGCCTGCTCGCCACGGGCCGGTGCAAGGCCAACATCGCCCGCGCCCGCGAGCTGCTCGCCGCCCCCGCACCGCCCCAGGCGCCCAAGCCGGCGTCGTCGGCCGAGCGGCACGCCGCGTGCCCCTGCTGCGGCGGGCGCATGCTGGTGCTCGAGAGCTTCGGAGGCGCTGCTCGCGCCCGAGCTCCACCCCCGCGCCGATGGAGAGCCGGATGAGGGCGTCGTGACCCGGCACGGCATGTCCCCGCACAGGGTCGAAGCGACGCCGCTTCGGCCATCGGACACGCTCGTCCCCACGGTGTCCGGCACCGTCCGCCGTGAGCCCGGGACCGCACCATCGGCCTGCCGGCATCGGTGGCGATCCCCGATCGCAGCGCCTGCGGACCGCCTCGACGGCTCACGCGACCGAGGATCTGCCAGCCTGGATCGGCCGCAGAGCCTCCGCGCGCTCGACGCTCCCGCCAAATCCCCATAGCGCGAGACGGCCCCCGCGCGTTCGTCCTTGGGCGGCTTACCGACGGCGGCCCTCAGCCCCGACGCTCGGCCTGTGTCAGCCGCCGTCCGTAACCCTTCACCAAACCCGGGCATAGGATGACATTGGTGGCACGCTCCGAAGCGGACGCAGGCAGCACAGGCATGACGTTTGACCTAGCGACGCATGCATCTTCGTCTACCGATAGGCGAAGCTCGCGCTGAAGCGTCGCCCTCCGATCTTGGCGACTCAGTGACGATGCTTTCTGACCTGCGCCCGCGGCGTCCTGGGTCACGCCACCAGCGCGTCCTCCGGCGGCTTCATCGCGCCCGTCATGATCGCGACGGCGTCGGACATCGTGTGGTGGGCTGGGCGGATCACGCAGGCCCTGCGGCCGAGCCGATGAATGTGGATCCGATCCGCGACCTCGAAGACGTGCGGCATGTTGTGGCTGATGAGGACGATCGGGATACCCTTGCGTCGGACATCGAGGATCAGTTCGAGGACCTTGCGGGACTCCTTGACGCCGAGCGCCGCCGTGGGTTCGTCCATGATGATGACCCGGCTGCCGAAGGCGGCGGCCCGCGCCCCCGCGCCGCCCTGGCGCTGGCCGCCCGACAGGGTCTCGACTGTTTGGTTGATGTTCTGAACCGTCGTGAGGCCGAGGGCGTCGAGGTGCCGGCGTGCTTCCTTCTGCATTGTGGAACGGTCGAGCAGGCGGAACGCTCGGCCGATCAGGCCCGGCCTGCGCCGCTCC
>CAXUCF010000471.1:1279-2806 GCA_964249275.1 uncultured Lichenihabitans sp. | reverse complement strand
ACGCGAGGCCGGCCGGCCGGCGGCCCGCGAACTCGTCGATGAGCCAGGCGAAGCTCTCCGCGTCGTCGACGTCGTACCAGGGCGCGACCTCGACGGCCTCAAGTCCGGTCGCGGCGGCCCGCTCGCGCGAGTGCCGCATCACAGCGGGCGTGCTCCATGGGATGTCGGCGAAGACCGCGGGCTCGCGCCGCTTCAGCCCCACCAGCGTGTAGCCGCCGTCGAGCGCCGGGCCGAACACCACCCGCTCTCCCGGGCGCCGCAGAGCCGCCACGGTGTCGACGAGGAGCGAATCGGGCAAGGTGGGGCTGTCACCGTTGACCAGCACGGCGCAGTCGTGGCCCCGCCCCAGCAGGTCGGCCGTGGCGGCGTCGAGCACGGCACCGAGCACGGGATCGGTGTGGACCGCATAGCCGAAGCTCGGCGGCAGGAACGTCGCGAGGTCGACCGCGGCATCGGCCGGGCTGCAGACCGCGTAGCCACGGGCGCCGACCGCGGCCCCGGCGCGCTCGATCGTGGCCGCGACGTCGTCCAGGAAGGCACGCGACAGAAGTGCAGCGCGCTCGGCGCCGAGCCGCGGGATCAGCCGCGTCTTGCTGGTGCCGGCTTTCGGCGCCTTGCAGATGATCGCGATAGCGGCCGTGGGGGTGGACAAGCGTGCGGTCTCCTCGGGCTGATTTCGGGCCGCCCACGTCAGGGTTACGCGGACCGATACGGCACTCCAGCCCGCATGATCCTGGTCCGGCGGGTCGCTTGCGTCTATAGCTCTGCGCCTTGCCCGCAAGAGCCGGGCCGCCGTGACCGACTCACGACCGACAGGCGACCCGATGACGCTCCATACACGGCCGCCAACCGCGCCGGCAAAATTCAGCCTGGGGCTGGGGCTGACCAACGAGTGCAATCTCAGCTGCTCGTTCTGCTATCGCGATCCGTCCCGCACCGACCGGCTGACCCTCGCCGACGTCGAGGCCGTGATGGAGCGGCTGCCGATCCGCTCGGTCAATCTCGGCACGGGCGAGAATGGGATGCATCCCGATTTCAAGCGCATGCTGGGATATTTTCGCACCCGCGACGTCAAGCTCACCATCACGTCGAACGGCCACTCGATCGCGGTTCTCGACGACGAGGACGTCCGCTCTTTCGCCGAGGTCGAGTTCTCGCTCGACTACCCGAACCGCGGCGAGCAGGACGCGCAACGCGGTGCCGGCAACTGGGATCTGGTTCAGGAGCAGGCGGCGCGCTGCCGTCGGCTCGGCGTCGGCGTGACCGTCATCGCCGTGATGATGCGGACCAACTACGACCGCCTGCACGAGATCGCCGCGGTCGCCAGGCGCTTCGATGCCCCGCTGCGCATCAACGTCTACCAGGCCGTGCGGACCGACCTCTTCGCCCTCACCTACGACGAATACTGGCGCGGTTTCGAGATCCTGTTCGCCGCCACCGACGTGATCGCCATCGGCGAGCCGCTGGTGCGGGCCATGGCGGGCCTGCCTCCGCGCGCCGGCGGCTGCGGCGTGTCCACGGTGCGGG
>CAXUCF010000471.1:0-1269 GCA_964249275.1 uncultured Lichenihabitans sp. | reverse complement strand
GCCCTGCGTCTACTGGCCGGGCGGGGGCGCCCCGATGGCGGATCTCATCGCGGCCGGCTCGGCCATCGTCGACACGGCGCCCTTCGCGGCGGCCCGCGCGGTTCCCCCCGCCTGCACGCCCTGTGCTCACCGCGCGACCTGCGCGGGGGGCTGTGCCGGGCGACGCCGCCTGCTCGAACAGCCGGCCGAACCGGACCCTTATTGCCCGGTGATCCGCGGCGACGCGAAGCCGCTCACCATCCGCATGGCGCCGTCGCGGGACCTCGCCAAGCTCGAAAGCGCCTGCACCACCATCGTGACGGCGCGCTGAGGGCAGCGCCGTGGGTCGCCGCGAACACGCCGTCGATTGTGGGGTTTTGCCCTTCTCCCGCCTGCGGGAGAAGGGCAAAACCCTCCCGGCATCGACAGGTGTGGAGCCGCCATCCCCGGAAACAAGGGGCCGCTCGCGGCCGGGTGCTGCCCCGGGCGGCCAGCCCCTTATGGTCCAGCCATATTTGCGATAGAAGCTGAACCTGGCGCGCAGGAGAAACGGGACGACGCGCCGGTGCCCCTCGAAGCCGGTGGATCGGTTCATGTACGTTCTCGCCAATCCCCAGACCTTCATGCGCCTATCGGGCCGCGTCCTGCCCTGGCTGACCGGGGCCGCCATCCTGAGCCTCGTGGCAGGTCTCGCGCTCGCGCTGGCGTCGCCCGCTGACTATCAGCAGGGCGAGACCGTCAAGATCATGTTCGTCCACGTGCCGGCCGCCTGGGTGGCGAGCCTCGCCTATGTGGTGATGACGGCCTCGGCGCTGGGCACGCTGGTGTGGCGCCACCCGCTGGCCGAAGCTGCCCAGAAGGCGGCGGTGCCGCTCGGCGCCGCTTTCACGCTCATCTGCCTCGTCACGGGATCGCTGTGGGGCAAGCCGATGTGGGGCACCTATTGGGTCTGGGACGCGAGGCTCACCGCGATGCTGGTGCTGTTCATCACCTATCTGGGTCTCCTGGCCCTGTGGCACACGATCGAGGAGCCAGGCCGCGCCGCCAGGGCCGCCTCGGTGCTGACGCTGGTGGGCGCCATCGACCTGCCGATCGTGAAATTCTCGGTGGACTGGTGGAACACGCTGCACCAGGGCTCGATCTTCAACGTGTCCGGCTCGACCGTGGACCGATCCATGCTGATCCCGCTGCTCGTCATGGCGGCGTCGTTCACGCTGATCTTCGCGACCCTGCACATCCTGTCGATCCGCAACGAGGTCCTGCGCCGCCGCCTGCGCCGCATGATGCTGG
>CAXUCF010000470.1:0-2847 GCA_964249275.1 uncultured Lichenihabitans sp. | reverse complement strand
GCCAAGGCGCCCCATACCCCTACCCTCACGTCCGCCCACCCCGGCCGGCCAGAGAGCGGTGCGGGCTTACCGGTAAGGCGCATCCGCCGTGAGGTTGCGGGCAATCTCGCGCTCCCATCGATCGCCGTTGGCGATCAGCTTCGCCTTGTCGTAGAGGAGTTCTTCGCGCGTCTCCACGGCAAATTCCGAGTTCGGACCTTCGACGATGGCGTCGACCGGGCAGGCCTCCTGGCAGAGGCCGCAATAGATGCCCTTCACCATGTCGATGTCGTAGCGGGTCGTGCGCGGCCCCGCCTCGATGGTAATGGCCTGTGCAGGGCAGATCGCCTCGCAGAGCTTGCACGCGATGCACCGCTCTTCGCCGTTCGGATAGCGGCGCAATGCGTGCTCCCCGCGAAAGCGCGGGCTCTGCGGGTTCTTCTCGTGGGGATAGTTCAGCGTCGGCTTCGGCTTGAAGAAATACCGCATCGACAGCGCGAAGGCGCCGATGAACTCCGACAGGAACAATTGCCTTGCGGCCTGGTCGAGCCTCATGGGGCACCTTTGCGGCTTACAGGATGAACGGCCATCAATGGAAGGCTCCGCCGAGACCCGTGACCTCGAGGAAACAGGCCACCAACACGACGTAGGCGAGCGAGATGGGCAGGAACACCTTCCAACCCAGCCTCATCAACTGGTCGTAACGGTATCGCGGCACGAAGGCCTTCACCATGGCGATCAGGAAGAACATGAAGGACGTCTTCAGGAGGAACCAGATCACGCCCGGTACCCAGGTGAAGGGCGGAAAGGGGACCGGGGAAAGCCATCCACCCAGAAACAGGACCGACATGAAAGCGCACATGGACACGATGGCCACGTATTCGCCCAGCATGAACAGCACGTAGGGGGTGGCCGAATATTCGACCATGAAGCCGGCCACGAGTTCCGATTCCGCCTCGACGAGATCGAAGGGTGAGCGGTTCGTCTCGGCCAGCGCCGAGATGAAGAAGATCACGAACATCGGCAGCAGCGGCAACCAGTACCATCCGAAGATGCCGAGATAGGAACTCTGGGCCATGACGATGGCGCTCAGGTTGAGCGAGCCCGCGCAGAGGAGGACCGTGACCAGCACGAATCCGATCGAGACCTCGTAGGACACCATCTGGGCGGCGGAGCGTAGAGCCGCCAGGAAGGGGTACTTCGAGTTCGAGGCCCAGCCCGCCATGATGACGCCGTAGACACCGAGCGACGAGATTGCGAAGAGATAGAGCACGCCCACGTTGAGATTGGAGATCGCCCATCCCCAATCGACCGGGATCACCGCGAAGGCCGAAATCGACAGCGTGCCGGTGACGACCGGAGCCAGCAAGAACACGCCCTTGTTGGCACCCGCCGGGATGATCGGTTCCTTCAGGGCGAACTTCAGGAAATCCGCGAAGCTCTGCAGCAAACCCCAGGGCCCGACCACGTTGGGGCCGCGGCGCAGCTGCACGGCCGCCCAGATCTTCCGGTCGGCATAGAGGACGTAGGCCACATAGATCAAAAGAACGACGCAGAAAACGACGCTTTCGAGCAGTTTGAGCCACAAGGACGTAGCGGATCCGTCGACCATCCTCTTACTCCGCAGCCTGCTGCATGGGTCTTTGGGCCATCACGGAACATTCCGCCATGACGGCCGAAGCCCGCGCGATCGGATTGGTAAGGTAGAAATCGGAGACGGGCGACTTCAAGGGCGCTGTCTCGACGGCGCCGGAAAGGCCCAGAAGGCCGCCCAGCGTGTCACCTGCAAACGGCGTGATCTGTTCGACCCGCGCCATATGGGGCACGGCGGCCTGCAATGCGGATTTCAGGGCGCGGTAGCTGTCAAACGGGAGCCTCGCGCCGAGCACATCCGACAAGGCCCGCAGAACGGCCCAATCCTCTCGGGCTTCACCAGGCGGGAAGACCGCCCGGTCCGACTGCTGCACGCGGCCTTCGGTGTTGACGTAAAGACCCGCCTTTTCGGTGTAGGCGGCACCCGGCAGGATGACGTCGGCGCGGTGTGCGCCACGGTCACCGTGCGACCCCTGATAGACCACGAAGGCACCGGGCGCGACCTCGATCTCGTCGGCGCCGAGCAGGAACAACACGTCGAGCGTGCCGGCTTGCGCCATGGCGGGCGCGTCGAGACCCCCCTCGCCCGGGACGAGGCCGAGGTCGAGCCCGGCAACGCGGGAGGCCGCCGTATGCAGGACGCAAAACCCGTTCCAGCCTTCGACCACGGCGCCGAGCCCCTTCGCGACCTTGGCGGCCAACGCCGCGACGGCTGCGCCGTCCGGACGCGCCAGGGCGCCCTGCCCCAGGATCACCATGGGGCGCTCGCCCCGGAGTTCGACCATGTCGGCCAGTCTCGCCAGCGTCTCGGTGCCAGCGCCGAGGTAATCGTAGTCGTAGGTCAGGTCGGCACGCTCGCCGATGACCTCGATCGGGAACCCGCCCCGGCGCCAGCGCTTGCGGATTCGCGCGTTGAGGACCGGGCTCTCGCGGCGTGGGTTGCTGCCGACGATGAGCAGCGACGTGGCCGTCTCGATCCCGGCGACCGTGGCGTTGAACAGATAGGAGCCGCGGCCGTAGCGCGGATGCAGCTTCGACCCGTCCTGCCGGCAGTCGAGGTTCGGCGACCCGAGCCTGTCGGCCAGGGCCTTGAACGCGAACAGGTCCTCGGCACTTGCGAGATCGCCGACGATGAAGCCCAGGCGCTCCGCTGTCGTTGCCTTGACCCGGGCCGCCACGGCGGAGAAAGCCTCGGCCCATGTGGCCGGCACGAGCCGGCCGTCCCGCCGGACGAAGGGTCGATCGAGGCGCTGGCTCTTCAGGCCGTCCACGATA
>CAXUCF010000469.1:0-2852 GCA_964249275.1 uncultured Lichenihabitans sp. | reverse complement strand
CTCTTTGACCCTGGGCTCGCAATCGGAGCGGCGTGCTCGCAATCGGAGGGGTCTGCTCACGCTTTCCGCCACTGGCGCCGGGGCCGTCCGGGCGTTCTCGAAAACCGTCCTTTTTGAGGAAGGCGAGACATCCATGGACAAGGCCGGCCTGGTCGGCCCGAAAGGCTTCTCACAACCGTTCTTGATTGCAGCATCTCGAAATGCGAGGCTGATGACGACTTCCGAGAACATCGGACCACGTCCATGCGCGTCGGTTATGCACGGGTCAGCACCACGGACCAGTCGCCCGACCTTCAGCTCGAGGCGCTGAGGCGGGTCGGCTGCGAGCGGGTCTTCACCGAACGTGCGTCCGGCGCCCGTGACGATCGTCCCGAACTCGCCCGGATCGTCGATGACGTACTGCGGGCCGGCGACACCCTTGTGGTTTGGAAGCTGGACCGCCTCGCGCGCTCCCTGAAGATGCTCATCACCACGGCCGACGACCTGGCCCGTCGCGGCATCGGCCTCGTGTCCCTGACCGAAAGCCTGGACACCACGACGCCGGGCGGCACGCTGGTCTTCCACGTGTTCGGCGCCATCGCGCAGTTCGAGCGCGCCCTCATCCGCGAGCGCACGGCCGCAGGCCTCGTCGAGGCACGCCGGCGTGGCCGCAAGGGGGGCCGTCCCCCGGCCTTCACCACCGCCGACGTCGTCGCAGCGCGCGCCCTCATGGCCGAAGGCAAGCTGCCAGTGCGGGACGTCGCCAAACGCATGGGAGTCTCCGTCGCCACCCTGTACCGGCACCTGGGCAAGCGCGGCTCGGCAGAGCCGGCGGGCGACGGAGGATCGGCCCATGCCTGAGCGCGCCAGGAGGCCGCCTGGTGAGGCCCTCGTCGACCTGCGCCGCCGCCTGTCGCTGCTCGCCCCTCGCGACCCCGCCCGGACGGAGGTGATCGCCCGGATGGCCCAGGCCTACGGCATGTCGGTGTCGGGCATCTACCGGGGCCTGCGCGAGCTCACCCGGCCGAAACCGGTGCGGCGCAAGGACCACGGCACGACGAGGACCGTCGCCCAGGTCGAGATGGAGCGCTACGCCGAGATCGTCGCGGCGCTGAAGGTGAGGACTTCCAACAGGAAGGGCCACCGTGTCTCGACCCGCCGCGCGATCGAGCTCCTGGAGAACGACGGGGTCGAGACGCCGGACGGTCTGGTGAAGGCGCCCAAGGGGCTGATCACCCGTCCGACGCTCGACCGCTTCATGCGCAACGCTGGATACGACCATGCCCGCATCATACGCCCCAGCGCGGCGGTGCGGTTCCAGGCCAGGCGGGCCAACGAGCTGTGGCAGTTCGACATGAGCCCGTCCGACCTCAAGAACGTCAAGGTACCTCTGTGGTTTGAGGAAGGCCGCGGCAAGCCCACGCTGATGCTGTTCTCCGTCGTCGATGACCGGTCCGGCGTCGGTTACCAGGAGTACAGGTGCGTCTACGGCGAGGAGGCCGAGGCGGCGCTGCGCTTCCTGTTCAACGCCATGGCGGCCAAGCCCGAGGCCGAGCTGCCGTTCCAGGGCATCCCAGACACCCTCTACATGGACAACGGGCCGGTGAGCCGGGCCAAGGTTTTCCAGTCCGTGATGGGCAGCCTGGGCGTCCGCGTCCGCGTCCTCACCCACATGCCGCCTTCGGAGGGCGAGCGGCGGACGCCGGCCCGGTCCAAGGGCAAGGTCGAGCGGCCGTTCCGCACTCTCAAGGAAGCACACGAGACGCTGTATCATTTCCACGAGCCCGCCGATGAGGCCGAGGCGAACCTGTGGCTGCGGCGCTACCTCGTCAACTACAACAACGGCCGCCACCGTTCGGAGGACCACAGCCGCATCGAGGACTGGCTGAAACACCTGCCCGCGGCCGGCGTGCGGGCGATGTGCACGTGGGAGCGGTTCTGCGCCTTCGCCCGGGAGCCCGAGCGGCGCACGGTCGCCGGTGATGCCACCGTGTCGTTCGAAGGCGTCGCCTACGAAGTCGAGCCCGACCTCGCCGGCGAGACCGTGACGCTGCTCTGGGGCCTGTTCGATCAGGAGCTCCACATCGAGCATGACGGTCGCCGCTTCGGCCCCTACCAACCTTCGCGCGGTGCCATCCCGCTTTACCGCTACCGCAAGTATCAGAAGAGCAAGGCCGAGGAGCGGATCGACCGGGTGGTGAAGCTCGCCGACCAGCTCGGCCTTCCCAGGGCCGCGCTGTCCGGGGGCGAGGCACCCTTCCCATCCCTGCCGCCGCGGGCGGCCGCCATGCCGGTGCACACCACGCCGTTCCCGGAGACTGCGGCCGACCTCACCTTCAAGTCGCCCATCGCGGCCCGGCTCGCCATCGCCGACCTGCTATCGCGACCGCTGAGCACGCTCCCGCCCGACGACCGGGCCTTCATCGACGCGCTGCTCTCCGAAACGCTCGAGCGCGATGCCGTGATGGCCCGGGTGCGCGAGCGCTTCCGCAAGGGTCGGGGGTCCTGATGCTCGCCGGCGTCCAGACCCATTTCGGCTTCAAGCGCCCCCTCTACGGCGCCGGCGTGTTCGAGACCGAGCATCAGCGCACGATCGTGCGGGAGGTGTGCTCGGCCGTGCAGACGGGCCGCCTCGTTCTCCTGTCCGGGCTTGTCGGGTCGGGAAAGACGCACCTCCTCGCCCGCATCGAGGACGAGCTCACCCGGGCCGGCCGTGTCGCGGTTTCGCGCAGCCTGGCGGTCGAGAAGACGCGCGTCACCCTGTCGACCCTGATCGAGGCCCTCTTCTACGACCTCGGCGACAAGAACGTCGTGATCCCGCATTGCCTCGCCAGAAACGTTGCCGGATGCTGACCCCGTTGCCTCACCGGATT
>CAXUCF010000468.1:0-2859 GCA_964249275.1 uncultured Lichenihabitans sp. | reverse complement strand
GCCGCGTCCTGCAGGGCCGTGCGGACCACCTTGGCGGGGTCCACGATGCCGGCCGAGATCGTTCCGACCAGGCCCCGCTTTGGGATTTCACCTGAACAGCGCAGGATGGATTAGAGTACCCGAACCCACGACAGGACGAAGGCCATGCAGATCCGGCGCGTAAAATTGAGCGAAGGCGATCGACTTGCTATCCCTTCATCGTTCCGCAACGAGATGGGCATCGGACCGGGCGACACCGTGATGGTCGAACTGAAAGACGGTGAGTTGCGCATTCGCTCGGTCAATACGGCCGTGGCGCGCGTCCAGGGCAAGGTTCGTGCCTTGAATCCGGCGGGTCGATCCCTGGTCGACGAACTCATCGCCGAGCGGAAGAGTGCTGCCGGACGTGAGTGAGCACTATGTCCTCGACGCGTCTGCACTCCTGTGCCTGATCAACGGCGAGGCGGGCCACGGCCGGGTTGCCGAAGTCCTTACAGCGTCAATCATCTCGGCCGTAAACCTGTCGGAGGCCGTAGCGAAGCTGACGGAACTCGACACCGACATCAAAACAGTCGTCGAACTGCTGGATCCTCTGCGCTTGACGGTTCTGCCTTTCGACGCGGTCGCGGCACTGGCGGCTGGTGCCCTGAGGATGCAGACTCGCGCGGCCGGTTTATCGTTCGGCGATAGAGCCTGCCTGGCTCTGGCCATCGATCACGATGCCGTCGCGCTCACGGCGGATCGAGCGTGGCAGGCGGTCGCCAGCCGTCTCGGCATCAAGATCGAGCTGTTGAGATGACTCGGCATTATCCCTGACATGCGATGATGGCTGCCGGCTCGTCAGACGGCATCACAGACAACAACACCCCCGGATCGCTCCGGGGGTGTCTTTCATCTCAGCTGGATCGGCTAGGCCGCAGTGAGCTTCCTCAGAAGTCCATGCCGCCCATGCCGCCGCCACCACCGCCCATCGGCATGGCGGGCTTCTCCTTCGGCACTTCGGCCACCATGGCTTCCGTGGTGATCAGCAGGCCGGCCACGGAGGCCGCGTCCTGCAGGGCCGTGCGGACCACCTTGGCGGGATCGACGATGCCGGCCGAGATCATGTCGACATACTGCTCGGTCTGGGCGTTGAAGCCGTAGGTCTCCGAGCTGTTCTCGCTGATCTTGCCAACCACGATCGAGCCTTCTACGCCGGCATTCTCGACGATCTGGCGGATCGGCGACTCGAGGGCCTTGGCCACGAGGTTGATGCCGGACTGCACGTCCGGTACGTCGCTTTTCAGCGCCAGCACGGCCTTCTTGGCGCGGAGCAGCGCGACGCCGCCGCCCGCCACGATGCCCTCTTCCACGGCCGCGCGGGTCGCGTTCAAGGCATCGTCGACGCGGTCCTTCTTTTCCTTCACCTCGACCTCGGTCGAGCCGCCGACGCGGATGACAGCGACGCCGCCCGCGAGCTTGGCCAGGCGTTCCTGGAGCTTCTCACGGTCGTAGTCCGAGGTGGTCTCCTCGACCTGCGACTTGATCTGGGCGATGCGGGCGTCGATGTCTGCCTTCTTGCCCGAACCGTCGATGATCGTGGTGTTCTCCTTGTCGATGCGGATGCGCTTGGCGCGGCCCAGCATCTGGATCGTCACGGATTCGAGCTTGATGCCGAGTTCTTCCGAGATCATCTGGCCGGAGGTCAGGATCGCGATGTCTTCCAGCATGGCCTTGCGGCGGTCGCCGAAGCCGGGCGCCTTGACGGCCGCGACCTTGAGGCCGCCGCGCAGCTTGTTGACGACAAGGGTCGCCAGGGCCTCGCCCTCGACGTCCTCGGCCACGATCACCAGCGGCTTGCCGGTCTGCACCACGGCTTCGAGCACCGGCAGCATGGCCTGCAGCGACGACAGCTTCTTCTCGTGGATCAGGATGTAGGGATCGTCGAGTTCGGCGATCATCTTCTCGGCGTTGGTGATGAAGTAGGGCGAGAGGTAACCGCGGTCGAACTGCATGCCCTCGACCACGTCGAGTTCGGTCTCGGAGGTCTTGGCCTCCTCGACCGTGATGACGCCCTCGTTGCCGACCTTCTGCATCGCCTGGGCGATCATGTCGCCGATCGACTTGTCGCCGTTGGACGAGATGGTGCCGACCTGGGCGACCTCGTCCGAGGACGCGATCTTCTTCGAGCGGGCCTTGATGTCCTTGATGGCCGCCTCGACCGCGAGGTCGACGCCGCGCTTGAGGTCCATCGGGTTGATGCCGGCCGCGACATATTTGGCGCCTTCGCGGACGATGGCCTGGGCCAGGACCGTCGCCGTGGTGGTGCCGTCACCCGCCTTGTCGTTGGTCTTCGAGGCCACTTCGCGCACCATCTGGGCGCCCATGTTCTCGAACTTGTCCTCGAGCTCGATCTCCTTGGCGACCGTCACACCGTCCTTGGTGATGCGCGGCGCGCCGAAGCTCTTGTCGAGCACGACGTTGCGGCCCTTGGGGCCGAGCGTGACCTTGACGGCGTCGGCGAGAATGTCGACGCCGCGCAGCATCTTGGTGCGGGCATCGGAAGCGAAACGTACGTCTTTAGCAGCCATGGGCTTGAACTCCTGTTGGGGTAAGAGGCGTCAGGGGCGGGCGAGCGCGTGTCCGTGCTGTTGGCGATACGCACCCACCGAATCGGCTCAGCCCACGACGCCCATGATGTCGCTCTCCTTCATGATGAGGAGATCCTCGCCGTCGATCTTGACCTCGGTACCCGACCATTTGCCGAACAGCACCTTGTCGCCGGCCTTGACGTCGAGCGGAGTGAGCTTGCCGCTGTCGTCGCGCCCGCCGGGTCCCACGGCGATGATCTCGCCTTCCTGGGGCTTCTCCTTGGCGGTGTCCGGGATGATGATGCCGCCC
>CAXUCF010000467.1:2425-2875 GCA_964249275.1 uncultured Lichenihabitans sp. | reverse complement strand
GACCAGCTGGTGGCGGAGAACCTCCGCAGCCTGCGCGAGCTCGAAGTGCAGGTGGCGGCCGGGCAGATCGTGCTCGACCGCGAGCGCGCCCGCTTCGCCCGCGAGCGCCGCGACGCCCTTCAAAGCCGCGACCCCCCCGCCCTGGCCGCGGTGCGGGACTTCGGCGAGCAGATCAACGGGTTCGAGACGCGGCTGCTGCGCCTGTCGATGGCGATGGGCGACGCCATGCTGTCCGTGCCGCAGACCCGCACCGCGCAGACGGCCGGGCGCATCGAATACCGCAACATCCTCGACACGCTGCTGTTCGACCTGCCGCGGCTGAAGTCCGCCATCCTGCGCATCGCGGCGCTGAAGGGCATCACGGACGCGTCCAAGGCCAGCGATGCCCGCCGCCGCCTGGCGCAGCAGATGAACGCCGCCGGCATCGACGCGCTGGAGACCGCCTATCTC
>CAXUCF010000467.1:354-2415 GCA_964249275.1 uncultured Lichenihabitans sp. | reverse complement strand
GAGCGAGGGCGGGGCCCTCGGCGACGTCGCGGCTCTGGGCGAGATCGCCGACCGCATCATCGGCATGGTCGACAAGGGCGCCGCCATCGACGCCCGCAACCGCGCCGAGCGGGCGCAGGCCCAGCTGGCGCTGGAAAGCACGAAGCAGCGCTACGTGGACGGGCTCGCCGCCGCCGGCGAGCGGGCCGTACAGGCGGAGCGCCCGGCCTGAGCGGGTGCGCCGGACCGACCGGGGAGCGGGGGCTCGGTCATACGGCGACCGCGAGCCTGCTTCACCATCCGCTCATCCCCGCCTGCGCGCATATGCGCTAACTTTGCGTAGGTTCCCGCGGCGGTGCTGACGTAGTTTGAGGTCGGGATGGTGTTGAAATCCCAACGTGAAGGTTGGTCTGGGCTCGTGTCCCGGATCAGCAAGACGGTCGAGGTGGACGCCTCGGCCCGGGCCAGCGGAGCGCTGATGCGAAAGCGTCAGGTGCGCTCCGGGTCGGATCTTCTGCATCTTGCGCTGGCCTACGGGCCGGGCGGACAATCGTTGCGCGAAACGGCCGCTTGGGCCCAGGTGCAGGGCGTGGCGTCGATGAGCGACGTGGCCCTGCTGAAGCGCCTGCGCGGGTGCTCGGCCTGGCTCGGCGAACTGGCGGGCGGCCTGTTGGCCCGGCGCGTGGAGCCGGCGGCGGCCGGCGCCGCGCCCTCCCTGGCCGGCCTCAAGCTTCGGGTCGTCGACGGGTCGGTGATCGGGGGCCCGGGCCAAGGCCGGAACGTCCGGCTCCAGGCGGTGTACGACGTCGACACGCAGCGCTTCACCCAGTTGGACCTGACGCCGACCACGACAGGCGAGAGCCTGGAGCGGATCGAGGCCGGACCGGGCGAGGTCGTGGTGGCGGACCGTGGCTACCCGAAGGCCGGCGGGTTGCGCCATCTGGTGGACGCGGGGGCCGACTATCTGGTCCGGGTCGGACGACGCTCGCTCGCGCTGCGCAACGCCGACGGGACGGAGTTCGACCTGGCGGCTGCGCTTGACGACAGCGAGCGGAATGGATCGTGTGATCGAAGCGTCCTGGTCGTGGAGGGGCGCCGGTCCGACCGCGATCCCTTCGCGGCACGCTTGGTCCTGATCCGCAAGCCGCCCGAAGCCGCCGCCCGGGCGCGCAGGACGGCGTTGCGGGAAAGCCAGCGCGGGCGCCACCGCAACGATCCCGTGAGCCTGCGCGCCGCCGAGCACCTGATGCTCGTCACCTCGCTGTCCCGCGAGCGCGCCAGCCCCAGGCAGGTCGGACGCATGTACCGCTTGCGCTGGCAGATCGAGCTTGCCTTCAAGCGCCTCAAAAGCCTGCTGCACCTCGACAGGCTTCCCGCCAAGGACAAAGCCCTGGCGAGAACCTGGATCCTGGCTCACCTGATCGTCGCCCTCGTGATCGAGGACATCATCCCGGACTTCCGGGCTTTTCCCCCCTGAACACCCAACAGCCGCGATCCCGCTCCTGTCGATCTGGCGCATCACCAAGGCCCTCCACGCAGCCATCCTCCAAGCCATCCTCGGCCATCGCTACCTCGACGCCCTCCTGACCAAAACCAGGGCGGTCCGAAAACGACTCTCCGAACCCAAACGAAAACGAAAACCTCATGCAGCCCTGCCCTAAGTTAGCGCATATGCGCCTGCGCGGGGAGTGAGTGGTTGACAGACGGCCTGAGCCACTCTCGCGGACGCCGTATCAATCCGTCATCACCAGGGCCCAATAGGTCTTATAGCGCGTGCCGGGGGCGGAGGCCGCCGCGATGCCGATGCGACGGATCGGGCGGTACAGCAGGTTCGCGTCGTGGCCCGGCGAGCGCTGCCACCCGGCCAGCGCCCGCTCGAAGCTCGGATAGCCGGCCGACACGTTCTCGGCCTCGGCGCCGCGCCGGACGCCTTCCGCGGCGACGCGCGCTGACAGGTCGCCCGCCAGCGTGTGGCTCAGCGTGTCGGCCCGCGCCATGGCGTCGGCCTGGCGCTGCGCTACCCGGTTCAGCGCCGGGTCGAGCGCGACCCGCGTGCCGTGCTGCGCGAGCTTGGGCGACATC
>CAXUCF010000467.1:0-344 GCA_964249275.1 uncultured Lichenihabitans sp. | reverse complement strand
GGATAAGGAGCTGCCGCCGAGCCCCGTGCCGCCGCCGTCCTCCAGCTTGAAGCCGGAGCCCGCCGAGTCGACAGGGACCGTCCCGCAGCGCCACGGCCTCGCCACGGCCGCAAGATTGGCTTAACGCAGACCCGGGGCCGACGGCCCCGGGGACACGGAGAAGCGGATCCCATGAGCCTCCAGCGCCAGGTCCTGATCTGGACCGCCATGCTCGCGCTCGCGGCCCTGGCGCTCTACGCCCTGTCGGGCGTGCTGGCGCCGTTCATCGCCGGGCTCGTGGTCGCCTACTTCCTCGACCCGCTCGCCACCAAACTCGAGCGGATGGGCCTCAACCGCGCCGGCGC
>CAXUCF010000466.1:0-2883 GCA_964249275.1 uncultured Lichenihabitans sp. | reverse complement strand
ATCTTGGCGTGGTGGCGGAGCTTATCTCCACCACGGGTGACATTCCCTGGCACGGCGGCGACTCCTTGCGGCGGCTCGCCCACGCGCTGACCGAGCTGCGGTTCGCGCCGACGCCGGTGCCACCGTCATTCAGGGCGACCCTGAGACCCTATCAGCAGACCGGAATCGACTGGCTCGACGCGCTCGGCCGCGCGGGTCTGGGCGGCATGCTCGCGGACGATATGGGGTTGGGCAAGACGATCCAGACGCTGGCGCACATCGCGGTGCTCAAGGCGGAAGGCGCGCTCGACCGCCCGGTGCTGATCGTGTCGCCCACCTCCGTGCTCCCCAACTGGCAGGCGGCGCGCTTCGCGCCCGATATGTCGTTGCTCGTCCTGCACGGGGCGAGCGTCACGGCCGTCATGCCGACATCGCCGGGCACGATGTCGTGCTCACCAGCTACCCGCTGCTCATCCGCGACAAGGAGGCGCTCGCCGCCGAGCGCTTCACCCTGGTAGTGTTCGACGAAGCACACAACCTCAAGAACCCGCGTACCGCAGGGCATCAGGCGGCCAAGGGGCTTGATGCGGGCCGCAAGCTCGCGCTGACCGGCACGCCAGTCGAGAACCGGCTTGCCGATGCCTGGGCGCTGTTCGACCTGCTCGTTCCCGGCCTGCTCGGCGACGGGCGGAGCTTCAAGCGAACTTATAGCGGCCCGATCGAAGGCCATGGTGATCCGGTCGCAAGGGCGCACCTCGCCCGCAAGCTCAGACCGTTCCTGCTACGGCGAACCAAGGAGGAGGTCGCGACCGAGCTGCCGCGCAAGTCGATTGTGCCGCTGATGATCACGCCCACGCCGGCGCAGATGGCGCTGCACGAGAGCCAGCGGCTGCTGATGCAGGAGCGCGTCCGCGACGAGATCGCCCGGGTGGGCCTGATGCGCGCGCACATCGTGGTGCTCACCGCGCTGACCCGCCTGCGTCAGATCTGCTGCGATCCTCGGCTGATTGCCGCGCGACAATCAGGGTGCGAGTGTTGCGACAATCAAGATGAGAATCGCGAGGGGGTGCGGCGGCGCAGGGCGTAGCCCGAAGCCGACGTAGCCCCTCGCGATGGCGCGTTCCTGATGGGGCGTTGCCGCTGATGATCACGGCCGACCGGGCCACCCCGGGCTTCTTCGCTCAGAGAGGAAGCGTCGGGTGCCTGGCCGTCACGTCAACGATCATCAGATGAGGCTGTTCATGAAGTTCCGACACAATGACCGCGTTGCGGTTGCGGCGGCGAAGGCCGGGTTCAGCACTGCGACGGGATACCGGCTCGCCAGCGATCCTCGGGCCCCCTCGCACAAGGCTGACGTGCGAAGTCGGCGTCGACCCGACCCGCTCGCCGACATCTTCGACGCGGAGATCGTCCCGCTTCTGAAGGAGGCACCCGGGCTGCGATCGATCGCGATCTTCGAGGAGATGCAGCGGCGTCATCCCGAGCTCAGCGTCGGGGTACGCCGGACGATGGAGCGGCGGATACGCGGTTGGCGGGCGCTACATGGCGAAGAGCAGGAGGTGATCTTCCGCCAGACGCACGAGCCCGGCCGGATGGGACTGTCGGACTTCACCGATATGGCCGACCTCGGCGTCACCGTTGGCGGCGGCGTCCTTGATCATCGGCTTTATCACTTCCGGCTCGTCTGGTCCGGCTTCGAGCATGCGCATGTGATCCTCGGCGGCGAGAGCTATGTCGCGCTCGCGCAGGGGCTGCAAAATGCGCTTTGGGCATTGGGCGGCAGCCCGATCGATCACCGCAGCGACAGCTTGTCGGCGGCGTTCCGCAACCTGGACGCCGATGCGCGAGCCGACCTGACCCGGCGCTACGATGCGCTGTGCGAGCATTACGGCATGACGCCGAGCCGTAACAACCGCGGCGTCGCGCATGAGAACGGATCGGTCGAGAGCGCGCACGGCCACCTCAAGAAGACCATCCGGGACGCGCTGCTGATGCGCGGGAGCGCCGCGTTCGACGATCTGACCGCGTATCGGCGCTTCGTCGACGAGGTGATCGCCGCCAAGAACCGCCGGGTTGCTGCCCGCATCGATGCCGAGCGCGCCCATCTTCAGCCGCTGCCCGACCGGCGGACCAGCGACTATGAGGAGACCATCGTCACGGTCACCTCGACGAGCAGCTTCACGCTGCGCAAGGTGTTCTACACCGTGCCCTCGCGGCTGATCGGTCACCGTCTGCGGGTTCGGCTCCACGACGATCGGCTCGAGCTGTTCATCGGCGGCACGCATCTGATGACGCTCACGCGTGGTCGCGCCGCGGGCAACGGCAAGCACGGCCATGTGGTCGACTATCGCCATGTGATCCACAGCCTCCGGCGTAAGCCGATGGCGCTGTTGGGCATGGTGTACCGCGACCAGCTGTTCCCGCGCGAGGCTTATCGCCGAACCTTCGACCGCCTGATCGAACAGCTGCCCGAGCGGGCTGCATGCCGCATGATGGTCGAGCTGCTGGCGCTCGCGCACGAGCGCACCTGCGAGGCGGAACTCGCCGCCATCCTGGCAACCGACATCGACGGCGGTCGGATACCTGACATGGCGGCGTTGCGCAGGCGGTTCGCGCCGGATCCCGCGACGCTTCCCGAGGTCGTGGTCACGCTCGCTCCGCTCTCCATCTACAATGCGCTTCTGGACGGGGTGGCGGCATGACCAAGCTCACCCAGCCGATCGACGCGCAGCGTCTGACCCTCATCCTCAATGATCTGCGGTTACCCGCCATCAAGCAGACCTGGCCCGAGATCGCCGCGCGCTCGGACAAGGAAGGCTGGCCTGCCGCCCGCTTCCTCGCGGCACTTGCCGAACACGAGATCGCCGAGCGCGATCGGCGGCGCATCGAGCGTCACCTGGGCGA
>CAXUCF010000465.1:0-2893 GCA_964249275.1 uncultured Lichenihabitans sp. | reverse complement strand
CGCGGCAGAGCGTCGACTTCGCCGGCCTGCCCGAGATGGTGCGCACCTTCCTGCAAGTGGCGGCGGGGCGGCCGACATCGGGTCCTCACGGAGATGACCGCTCCAGCCTCTCTAACCCAAATAGGCGAGGTCGAGACGAGCGGTCATCTCCGTGGGTGCCCGTCCCGGTGACGCGGCCCCTCGGGCAGAGTCCGGCGGGTCTGCGGCGACGGGCGACGGCGACACGCGCGCTTCGGCGCGGGCGACCCGGCGTCGCCAACTGCATATGCAGCTCCTTGTGTTCTCAATTTGTTCTTGACATTGGGCGGCCGATCGGGCCTATATGGCTTCACTGCAGAGATGCGGTTCGGCCCGGGGCTCCTCGCTTGCGGGCCTCTTTCTTCTGCGGTCACAGACGAAGCAGCGACGAGGAACAGAGTTGCGTTCCCGCATCCACTGGATCGGTCTGTCGGCGCCCGGGCGCCTCGCCATCATGGCGCGGCCGCGCGCGGGGGACTGGCTCGACGACGAAGTCGCGGCATGGCGGGACGAGGGCATCGACATCGTCGTGAGCCTGCTGGAACCCGAAGAGGTCGCCGAACTCGGCCTCCTCAGTGAGGCCGATCTTTGTCGCGGGCGGGGCATGGATTTCGTCGCCTTCCCGATCTCGGACCGCGGGGGTGCCGGGCTCCGCACGTGACACGGCCGGCCTCGCCCGGACCCTGGCCGAGAAGATCGGCGAGGGCAGTACGATCGCGGTGCACTGCCGGGCCGGGATCGGGCGTTCGTCGCTCATCGCGGCTTGCGTCCTCGCGGTGTCGGGGACGGATCCCGATGCGGCCTTCGCACTGATCGCGGCGGCGCGGGGCGTCGCCGTGCCGGACACGATGGAGCAACGCGATTGGGTAGCGCAGTTCCGCGCTTCCGCCATGACCCGCGACCGGAGCGTCTCTTCGTCAGGGAGCATCCGCCAGGGTTGAGATGAAGCTGGAACTGGCGACGTCGTCGTCCTGAGGTCTGCGGACCCGGGTCAGCGCTCCGGCCAATTCCACCCCAGCGCCGCCTCGCCCTCCACGATCGTCTCGCCGAGCCGCTTCTCCAGCACGAAGGCCCGCGCGTCCGGTACGGCTTCGAGCGCCTCGACCAGCGCCGGCGCGTGCGATACGACGATCACCTGTGACCGCGCAGACGCGGCCGCGATGAGGCGCGCCAGCGGCGCGATCAGGTCGGGGTGGAGGCTCGCCTCTGGCTCGTTCAGCACCATGAGGGGCGGCGGTCGCGGCGAGAGCAGCGCCGCCACGAGCAGCAGGTAGCGCAGCGTCCCCTCGGACAGTTCCGCGGCGCCGAGCGGACGCAGCAACCCGTGCTGGCGCATCAGTAGCTCGAACAGCCCGCCCTGGTCGGCGACCGACACGGCGGCGCCCGGGAAGGCGTCCTCGACCGCGGCGTCGAGCGCATCGGCATCGCCGATCTCGCGGATCGTCTGGAGCGCTGCCGCGAGGTCCGCGCCGTCGCCCGCCAGCACCGGCGTGTGGGTGCCGACCTGGGGCCGGCGCGCCGGCGCGTCGCGGTCGGTGCGCAGGTGGTCGTAGAAGCGCCAGGCGCGCATGCGCTCGCGCAGCAGGAGCAGTTCCGGCGCCCCCAGAGGGTCGGCGCTATGGGTCATCATGGTGTCGGTCGGGGCCAACTGGTCGGCGGTGCGCCGCCACTGCCCCTCCTCGGAGAGCACGCGCACCAGAGGGCCGTTGCGCAGCGCAAAGGCGTTGGCACGCCCGAGCCGCTCGCCGGCCCATTGCGCCTCGGCCTTGATCTCGGGGTCGCGGAAGAACATCGAGGCGCCCGGTTCCCGGATAGGCAGGCCGAGGTCGATGGCGTAGCCGTAGTCCTCGTCAGCGAAGCCGAGCTTGAGGCTCACGGGGCCTTGTCGGACGAGACCCTGCACCGGCTGATCGCCGCGTTTCATGGCGCGGGACATGGTCGCCGGCCCGGCCCATAGCGTCGACGGCAACCCGCCATCGGCCGCCAGCGACTGGACGACCCGCCCCTGGGCGACCTCGGCCAGCAGGCGGAGTGCGCGGTAGAGGCTCGACTTGCCGCTCCCGTTGGGGCCCGTCACGACATTGAGCGGCCCGAACGCGACCCGCACGTCGCGCAGCGACCGGTAGCCCGCGATGGCCAGTGCCGACAGCATGGGTGCCTCGCCTGAGGGCGGTTGAAGACCGCGCCAGCATAGCGGCCGGGCCGGCTCGCGGAAGAGCGGCCAGCAGCACGCTTGTCGATCCATCGGCTGCCGTGGCAGCCCTCGCCAGGAGACCCGATTCCATGTTGATCCACGACAAGGCGACGCCGATTTCTCGGCGGCGCACGCCCGAGGGCTTCCTGCAGATGCGGGCCCGTATCGGGCGGGCCGGCATTCAGGATTACCGGGCGGGCGAGATCGGCGGGCCGGCAGGCGCCGCCTCGGACAGCCCGGTCCGGGTCTACCGCCCGCCCGCGGAAGTGTTCGACCCCGCCAGCCTCGCCTCTTTCGCGGGCAAGCCCGTCACGCTCGACCATCCGCCCGCCATGGTCGACAGCGGCAACTGGAAGCAGGTCGCGGTCGGCCATTCCGGCAGTTCGGTCGAGCGCGACGGCCGGCACCTAGCGACCGACCTCGTGGTCACCGACGTCGCGGCCGTGGCCAGGGCGGAAGCCGGCAGCGAGCTGTCGAACGGCTATTGGGCCGATTTCGACTTCACGCCCGGCCTGACCCCGGAAGGTGAACCCTATGACGCCGTGCAGCACAATATCCGCGGCAACCACATCGCGCTCGTCGACCAGGGCCGCTGCGGCCCGACCTGCACGGTTGGCACTGTCGGCGCCGGTGCCGTGGGCGCGAGCGCCGACGCCGCAACGGCCGACGCCGCCCAACGGG
>CAXUCF010000464.1:2521-2902 GCA_964249275.1 uncultured Lichenihabitans sp. | reverse complement strand
GCAGCATGAGCACCCTTGCCGCAGTCATGCCTGCCATTGTCGATTCCGCCGATCCTCCCGAGGTCGCGCTGATTGCGCACGTCGCATCCAAACGTGTCCGTCAGGAGCTAAGGGACCACCCCCATCGGTATGTCCTGTTCAGGATCGTGGGGCTCGAGAGCGACCTGACCTGCGCGATCGCGCGCCGGATCAAACGCGACATCCCCGGCGCTACGGTCGAAGTTCACGAGGAACTGGCGGACGACACGCTGCCGTCGGCCATGCTCAGCCGGAGAAACGTTGCCGACTACCGCAACGCACCGCGGCCGCCGGGTGGCGGCGCGATCGTGTTCTCGGTGCCGACACGGCAGCTGGACGTCGTCGGCAAGACGGCGGACGACA
>CAXUCF010000464.1:1114-2511 GCA_964249275.1 uncultured Lichenihabitans sp. | reverse complement strand
GCTCTGGATTGACTGCTCCCACGAGCTCGCCGGGCTCGACAATCGTGGTCGCCGGAACGTCGTCAACATTCTGAAGGGCATTGCCACCGCGGGCATTCTCACGCGCGGCCTCCGGATGTTTGGCGACTTCGCTCACCGCCTTGGCTCCTTTTTCGCCAACGAGCCATTGGAGCAGGCACTCGACGATGCCCTGCCCGCCCTGCGGATCCCTCGTGAGGCCGGGCGCTTCAAGGCTTTCGGGAAGCAAGGCCGCCTTCGGTCCCCTGAGGCGTGGGCCTCCAAGTTCAAGGAGTTGCATGAGACGGCGGATGACGCCCTGTATCTCAGGAAGGCCGATGGCGCACCGCTCTCGCGCACGGCGTTGCGGGGCCGTCTCGCCGATTTGACGACGGAGGGTGCAATCGATGACGACGAGCGTGGGGTCCTGAGTGCCCTCATCGACGACGGTCGGATCGAGCCCGGACATTGGACAAGCACGCAGCAGGCCGCCGCGGGCCTTCGTTGGAAGACCGTTGAGCGGCTAGTCAAGGCATCGAAGCGGAAAGTGCAGCAACCGCTCGGAGAGGCGACGCTGGAACTCTTCGATGCGGGCATGCCCAACGAGCTCAATGACGTCGACCGCAAGCTCCTGGCGGCCATGGGGGACGGCGCGGCGTCGGCCGACGAGGATGAGCGGGACTTCTTCTTTCGGCAACGCTCCAACATTGCGGAGGAGAGCAAAAATCTCCTGAAGCGCTGGGAGCAGTACGTCTTCAGGAAGAGCGAGCCGCACGCCGACCCTGCGCTCGGCCTGTTCATGACGATCGCCGACCTCATCGGGGGGACGGAGGTCATGCCGGAAGCCCCCCGGGTGTACGTCAGGCTCCAGGGCGCCGATCGCCGGGCGTTCTGGCACAAGCAGAACATCGAGCTCTGCCGGTTCCTCCGTGACCGCTACCGTGGCCTGCCCGAACTGTTCCGGCCTGCGGGCGTCGTCCTTGACTTCGGGATGTGCTGGACCGGTGACTGGGATGACCAGGCCCAGAACGCCCCCAACAACTCCCGGGCGGCACGCGAATTCAAGTTCGACATCTTCCTTGTCAGTGCGAACGACTGGAAGGAGGGCGGAAAACCTGCCGACGCCACGCTCAAGGCCGCGTGCAATGCCGCCCAGATGCTCTGGAGCCTGCCCGCGGACTCGGTGGCGTCCAGCTACACCGACAACATGCTCGAGGTTGCAAACCTGCAAGGCGGGTCCGCATTCCTCGCCTCGGGGCGCTTCTCACGCGCTCAGTCGCAGGATCGGTCAAGCGACGGACGGATCTCCCTGGTCCGACGGGCCACGTTCCAGGACATCAACGGGCGCCCCTTCGGCATGCTCATCGACCCGAATGACGTCCAAACCGCGGTCGGCAGGA
>CAXUCF010000464.1:0-1104 GCA_964249275.1 uncultured Lichenihabitans sp. | reverse complement strand
AGGATGTTCGAGGCCAGGCTCGCATCGCGCCGCGGAGACGTGCTCTGCGACGGAGCCGCTGATGACCTCGAACGCTCCTATCGGTCGTTCGTGGACCTGTACACCGAGGCCGTTCGGGCAATGGTGGTTCCCGGCGGGGCAGGCCTTGCCTCGCGCGCCTTGTTGCGGCAGGCGGAGGCATACGGATCACTCCTGGCGGACCTCCGCACGCTGGCGCGGAAGGACGCCTGTCGGGCTGGGTTGTGGCTCCCCATGCTCTCGCTTGGGGTCGCCTACTCGCTCGACCAGCCGACCGTCGCCATCTGCACCCCTTGGCACCCCTTCAAGCTTGCCGCCGCGGCGGCCAAAGCGGCCCGGATGGCTGACGCCCTGGCCCGCATGCTCGGCAGCGGCCCGTCCGACGTGCGGACGTTCTCGCGGAATGTCGCGAGGACGATGAACGAAGGCTGGCACCCGGCGATCACCCTGTTCCAGGCCAGCCCATGTCCGCGCCTGCTTGCCGAGACGGACAGCTTCGCCGATTTCGGGCTCATGGAGGCGCCAACGGCGGACCAGGGGGCCGCCGATGCGTTTGACGGGTATTCCGAGCAGGCCGCGCGGGAGCTCCTTACCCAAGCGGACGAGTACCTCGAACTTCAGCCGCATGAGCGGGCCAACTTTTCGATCGTCCTCTACAATGCGGACAACCGGAGCCTCCCGTCGCACCTCGCCGACTCGCTGGCCAGCAAGATCGAGACCGAGAAGGATCTCCGGTGCGACCTCATCCTGACGCACTCGGACCAGCGGCGGCTGCGGCAGATCTACGCCGAACAGAACGTCGCGATCAGTGCACGGCTTGATGGCGTGCTGGCCAACGAGGCCACGCAAGGCTTTCTCTCCCGCTTGAGGGTGGGCTTCCTCGACATCGGAGGCTTTGGGCGTGGCGAGCCGTCCGTTCAGGCGGCCGATCTCGTGTTCCTGCATGACGTCATCGCGCGGAGCGCGCGGACCGGCTGGCGGAAGACGTCGGAGCCGGACAAGGGCTGGCCGAATTTCATCGCCCATTCGCCGGACGCGGAAACGCGGCGCCGTCACTTCGAGCGCGGCACCCGCAAAACGGAAAGC
>CAXUCF010000463.1:2539-2902 GCA_964249275.1 uncultured Lichenihabitans sp. | reverse complement strand
GTGGAAGTGCTGCTGCGCTGGCGTGACGAGGCTGGGACTATTCATCCACCGGGCGACTTCATCGAGCTTGCGGTTGAGCTAGGCCTCCTCAATGAGATCACCCGAGGAGTCCTGGCTGAGAGCGTCAAGGCGCTTCCGGACATCGACGAACTGTTTGGCCCGGCGGTCACAGTCTCGATCAATATCGCTGCGAAGCAAGCTTCCGATCTCCCGTTCATGACATCATTCATCGACGCCCTGACCGCGACGGGTCATGCGAGCCGGTTCGTGATCGAGATCACCGAGGAAGCTTTCTTCGCCAAAAACCATTTCCAAGCGGCTGTGCTGCCGCGCATCCGTCAGGCCGGCGCCCGCGTGTCCATC
>CAXUCF010000463.1:2053-2529 GCA_964249275.1 uncultured Lichenihabitans sp. | reverse complement strand
AAGCACATCAACGACTATTACAGCCATGCTGTCGGTGACGCCCTTTTGTCGAAGATGGCGGGTAGGATCGGCACCGCACTCGGGCCGGACGACATGCTCGCCCGCGTCGGAGGCGACGAGTTCGTGCTGCTCCTCGCCCCCGCACCAGATCCGGCCGCGACCCGCGCCCTCGTGGTCGCGATGGCGGAAGCCTTGAAGCAACCCTTCTTCATCGACGATCACGAGATCTTTGCCTCCGCCTCCGTGGGCATCAGCCTGTTTCCTGCCCACGGAGGCAGCTACGATGTTCTGCGCCGCAAGGCCGACAGCGCCATGTACCGGGTCAAGGGTGGCGTGAAGGGTGGTGTCAGTATGTTCGAGGCCACCATGAGCCGGGCCGCGACCGCCCGCATGGCGGTCGAGCAACGCCTTCGGCTCGCTATCCGAGACCGCTGTTTCCGGTGCGCCTACCAGCCCAAGGTCGACCTCCGGACCGG
>CAXUCF010000463.1:0-2043 GCA_964249275.1 uncultured Lichenihabitans sp. | reverse complement strand
CCCCGTAGCCAAATCGTGCTGCGCGCCATCGAGTCTCTCGCTTGCGCGCTCGGGATGACGGTCGTCGCCGAAGGGGTCGAGACCGAGGAAGAGGTCGTCTATTTGCAGGCTTCCACCGGGATCAGGTGCGGGCAAGGCTACTACTTTGCGCGGCCCATGCTGATCGAGCAGATCAGGGGAGAGGATGCGAGACCTGTAGCGCCTCGCCTCGCATCGAATTATCGGCGAGCGCCACCGGTGCGCCGGCGACTGGCGTGATCCGCGACGCGCGCCGTGACACAGCTCTCCAGCAAGGCCACAAGGCTGAACCCATGGGGACGCAGAGGGAATCCGTTCCCGCCGAACCAATCTCGCCGACGCCTTCCGATACCAACGGCGGCCATTTATGACACGTTTGCCCAATCGCGTTTGCCGATAGATTTTATGCGCTCTGGCGCGGCCATCAGGAAGTTCCATGCATCGCAGCAAGCATCCGTGATGGCGTCGTAAGTGTCATACAGCCGGTGCGCGAGCTTGTTGCGCCGTAGAAACTGCCACACGTTCTCGACCGGATTGAGCTCAGGAGCGTAAGCTGGCGGCTTCAACAGAGACGTGTTGTTGGGGATGGTGAGGTCCCTGCTCTTGTGCCAGCCCGCGCCGTCCAAAATCAACACCGCATGAGCGCCGGGCGTCACCGCTTTCGCGATCTCGGCCAAGTGATCGTTCAAACCCTCGGCATTGGCTTTCGGCATCACCAAACCTGCCCCCACTCCACGCTCCGGGCAAATGGCCCCATAAATGTAGGCGGAGATGTATCGGGTGTCCTGGACGGCCCGGGGGCGCGTCCCCTGGCGGGCCCAGAGGTAGGCCGGCGTGCCCTTCCGGCCCACCCGAGCCTCGTCCCTTCGACAGGCTCAGGACAGGCTCTGAAACCAGACCTCCAAGGGCATCGACCGCGCCGCCGCGGGGATCACGGCGGCGACGGTGGCGGCGAAGTTTTTTTAAAAGCCTCCTGCACGGCCTCGCCGCAGCCCGGATGGCGCGGTCGCACCGACAGATGACGGAAGCCCCGCTCACGCAGCCGATCCCCGATCGTCCGCTCCGCCATCACCACGCCGAACCGCCGCTCCACCACCTGCTTCAGCTCGATCCGGCGCCAGCGCACAACACCGTCCACCGCCACATCCGGACCCGCATCGACGATCTCGTCGAACTCAGCCAGTTGATCCGGGCTCAGCAGGCGTGGGCGCGCCGGCTTGGGGCGGTCCAGCAGACCGGCCACGCCCTCGGCATTGTACCGGTGCACCCAGTCGCGCAGCGTCTGACGTTGCATGCCCGCAGCCTCGGCCGCATCGCCGCGACGCCGCCCATCCAGGACACACGCGATCGCAAGGCATCGGCGCGCCTGGCTCACGTTCCGGCTCGCCCGCGCCAAACGCCGAAGATCCTCCGCCGTCAGATCAGTCCGCGTGATCGAAAGGCTCATCCGAGGGCTCCTGCCAAACGCCAGGACACCAAGGAATCACCTCAAAACGAGGCCGTCACCCAAAATGAGTCGGAGCAGACCACCGTTGGTGTCAGCACCACGCATGTCGGCTGCTCGAACGCCCGCAACAGGGGCGAGGCGGTGTGCATCAACAGGCGCACGGTCAAGCTGGCGGCTCTCGAAGCCAGGGTGCTCGATGCCTTGCGCACGCGGCTGATGCGGCCGGAGGTCTACGCTGCTTTCGTGCGCGGCTTCACGGCCGAGTGGAACGCGGCACAGAATGGGCGCGCCGTCGCGCAGGAGGGCAGCCGCGCCGAGCTGAAGCGCGTCGAAAAGAGCATCGTCGACTACGTCAGGGGCGTGGGGGAGAGCGGCGGCTCGGCCGCGGTGTTCGCTGCCCTGAAGGAGGCCGAGGCACGGAAGGCGACGCTCGAAGCCGAGTTGGCCATCGCGAAGGCGCCCGCGCCGCGGCTGCTGCCCAACCTGGACGCGTTGTATCGCGAGAAGGTGGCGGCGTTGCAGGCGGCGCTGGAAGGCGAGGACGCCGCGGCGGCGCGCGGGCTGATCGACGAGGTGCG
>CAXUCF010000462.1:0-2905 GCA_964249275.1 uncultured Lichenihabitans sp. | reverse complement strand
GCGTGATGAGGTCGTCGTCGTCGAGCCCGATCAGCGGCGACTTCAGCACGCAGGCCAGCGTGAAATCGTCGTCGGGACTCAGGGCCGCGCGACCCGCCGCTACGAGGTCCATCACAGCGATATGCTGGGTCAGGGCCAGCCGGTCGGCACCCGCCACCGGCACGCCGCGCTCCTTGCAGGCCCGGATCACCGCCTCGAAGACGCTGTTGCGCGACCGCACCAGGATCAGGACGTCGCCGGCCCGCACCGGGCGCCGCTGCCGGGTGCCGTTGATCTCTACCGTCTCGCCCGAGTCCGGCGCCGTCATGCGGGCGATGCGATCGGCGATGCGGCGCGCCACCACGACGGGCGGCTCGCTCGCCTCGACCACGTCGACCGGCAGCCTCCAGTCACTCGGCTCCGCATGTGGCATGGCCGTGACGGCGGGCCAAACCTCGACGAGGCCGGGCGTCTTCCTCAGCGGCTCGTGCTTCTGCGGACCCGCCCGGTCGTGGGTGAGGCCCCGGCCGTTGGCGCCATGGGCGAAGACCCGGTCCACGGCATCGAGCACCGCGCGGGCCGAGCGGAACGACAGCAGGAGGTCGACGCCCTCGAAACGCCGCTCGGCATCCCTGGCGCGCCGCTCGAAATGGCGGTGCATCTCGTCGAACATGGCGGGCCGGGCACCCTGGAACGAATAGATCGATTGTTTCTCGTCGCCGACCGCGAAGAAGGTGCGGTTCTGCTGGCTTCTCCCGAGCCCGGCGAAGAACTCGTCGCTCACGGCCTGCAGGATCTGCCATTGTGCGGGCGAGGTGTCCTGGGCCTCGTCGACCAGGATGTGGTCGATGCCGCGGTCGAGCTTGTAGAGCACCCAGGCCGCCCGCGAGGTCTCGAGCAGGTTGCGGGTGCGCTCGATGAGATCCTCGAAATCGAGCAGGCCGCGGCGGCGCTTCGACGTATCGTAGCGGTCCAGGATGGCGGACGCCACCGCGATCAGCGCTGCGGTGCGCTCGGCCGTCTCGGCGGCCTTGCGACGTGCCACCAGCTCGACGAGGCGCGCCCGCTCGGCGTCGAGCGCTTCGCAGAGCGCCGGTTCCTGCTTGCGCAGCGACGCCGGCAGGTAGGCGTCGGCGCGGGCGTCGCGCGCCGCGGTCAGGAACACGTCGAGGTAGGGCGTTGTGCGGCGTCCCTCGGGTGCCTCGGCCGCCGCCGCGAGGCGGTTGCCGGTCTTGCCCTGGCCGCCGCCGTCGGTGCCGATCCGCCGGGCGATGTCGCCCCAGTCGGACCAGGGGATGCCGCCCTCGGCCATGTCGGCGTCCACGGTCGCCGGGGTCTCGCCTTGTCGGAGCCCGAGCGCGACGCGCGACGCGGCCTGCAGGCGGGCGAAGTCGCCGGCCTCCCGCATGGACCGGCGGACCGCGGCGCGATGGCCGAGCGCTTCGGCGATCAGCGCCGCGAAGGTCGTGGCCGAGAGCTGGCCCGTGAGGGCCGCGAGGCCCTGGCCGGGCGTGGACGCGGGCTCGCGCAGGGCTTCGGTCAGCACGAGTTCGCGGGCCCGCAGCATGAGGTCGGCCGCCCGGTGGTCGTCCAGCACCTCGAAGCGGGCCGGCACGTTGGCCTCGAACGGGAACAGGTGGAGCAGGCGTTCGCAGAAGGCGTGGATCGTCTGGATCTTGAGGCCGCCGGGCGTTTCCACCGTGCGGGCGAAGAGCCGCCGCGCGGCGTCGAGCTTGGTGCCGCTCGCAGCCGGGGCGGGTGCGCCGGTGTCGGCGATGGCCCTCCGCAATGCGGCGTCGTCGAGCCTCGTCCAGCGCGCGAGGTCGTCGAAGACCCGGATCGACATGTTGGCGGCCGCCGCCTTGGTGAAGGTGAGGCACAGGATGCGGGCCGGCGCCACACCGGCCAGCAGCAGCCGCAGCACGCGCTGGGCCAGGACGTGCGTCTTGCCCGATCCGGCATTGGCCGATACCCAGGCCGAGGTCTCGGGATGGCTGGCGCGGTGCTGGCGCTCGATCGTGTCGGCGGGAACCAGCCCCGCTTCGGCGGGAACCAGCCCCGCTTCGGCGGGCGGCGCCATGCCGGCGCCCGCGGTGCTCACGGCGCCGCTCCATCGTCCATCCCGCCCGTGGCCGACCATTCCTTGACCCGCGACAGGTGGTCATAGGTGCCGAAGCGGGACGCGTATTTGGGGAAGGGCCGGGCCAGGTAGCCGGTGGATTCCGAGCGGAAGCTGTCGAGCAGCCGCACCAACTCGTCGCGGTGCTCGGCCACGACCTCGGCGAAGGGCGGATCGCCCTTCCAGTCGAGCGCGATGCGGCGCACCACGTCGTCGGTGCCGAACTTGACGTAGAGCGCGGCCCCGACCTCCCGGACGGGCCCGATCCGCGGGAAGGCACCCCGCGCCACCATGTCGGCTTCGAGCGTGAGTTGCGGCGCGAAGCCGACCTTGACCTCCTTGATCGAGGGCGCCGCGCCCGTCTTGAAATCGACGATGGTGGCCCGGCCCTCGCCGTCGACCTCGATGCGGTCGGCCGTAGCGGTCAGGGTGAAGACCGAGCCGTCGTGGAGCGTGATGGGCAGCGTCCCCGCTTCTTCCACGAAGACCCGCCCCGGCGTCCCGCGCTGCACGGCGTCCCAATCGAGGAAAGCCCGGGCCCAGTGCAGGATGCGGGGCCACTGGAAGGCGCGGAACTGCGGATCCTCGAGCGCGCCCGCGAAGGCGCTGCGGGCCAGGAAGACCATATGGTCGGGGTCGGGCGGCGTTGCCTCTTCGGCGACCCGGCGGCTGAAGTCGCGGATGACCTCGTGAAAGCCGGTGCCGTATTCGCGCATTCCCATTACGGCCGCCAGCGGCTCCAACGGCGCGAGCTTCAGGATGCGTTCGGCATGGATCGCGTAGGGATCGCGCCGCAGCGTCTCGATG
>CAXUCF010000461.1:0-2910 GCA_964249275.1 uncultured Lichenihabitans sp. | reverse complement strand
CAGGCGGCCGGCATCGCCGTCTCGCCGTCGCCCGCCCGCCTCGGCAAGACGCTGGTCGACGTCTTGAAGCGGTAGCCCTCGCCCCGGCCCGAACCACGCTGCTTCCCAGGGCGGCGGGCAGCACCTATATCGGGTGCAGGTTCAACGCGTCGACGGCCGACATCATCGGTGGTGATCGCTCACCATCGGTCAAGGATCACCTCTCTCATGACACAACGGGACGACGAAGCCCTCCTCGGATCGAGTTTCCTGTCTGGCGTCAACGCCAGCTATCTCGAACAGCTCCAGGCTCAGTACGAGACCGATCCCAGCAGCGTCGATCCCGAGTGGCGGACCTTCTTCGACGGTCTCGAGGACGATCGCGGCGATGTCGCCCGCAACGCCGAGGGCGCGTCCTGGAAACGTCCTGGCTGGCCGGTGCTGGCCAACGGCGAGGCGACCGCGACGCTCGACGGCAACTGGGGCACGCCTCCCGAGGCTGCCATCGCGCAGAAGATCAAGGCCAGGGCCGAGCCGCAGGCCGCCGAGGCGACCGGCGGGATCTCGGAGGAGGACCTGCGGCGGGCCACGCGCGACAGCCTGCGCGCCCTGATGATGATCCGCGCGTTCCGCATGCGCGGCCATCTCCACGCCAATCTCGATCCGCTCGGCCTCGAACCCGAGCGGGAAAAGGAGGAGATCACCCCGGCGGCCTACGGCTTCACGGAGGCCGATTGGGACCGCCCGATCTTCATCGACAACGTGCTGGGACTCGAGACCGCGACGATCCGGCAGATGCTGGAGATCCTGCGTCGCACCTATTGCTCGACCATCGGCTTCGAGTTCATGCACGTGTCGGACCCCGACGAGAAGGCCTGGATGCAGTTGCGCATCGAGGGGCCCGACAAGTCGATTTCCTTCACCCGCGAAGGCAAGCGCGCCATCCTGAACAAGCTCGTCGAGGCCGAGGGTTTCGAGAAGTTCCTCGACGTCCGCTACACCGGCACCAAGCGCTTCGGGCTCGACGGCGCCGAGGCCATGATCCCGGCACTGGAGCAGATCATCAAGCGCGGCGGCGCGCTCGGCGTGAAGGAGATCGTGCTCGGCATGGCGCACCGGGGCCGGCTCAACGTGCTCTCCCAGGTGATGGGCAAACCGCATCGTGCCATCTTCAACGAGTTCAAGGGCGGCTCCGCCTCGCCCCAGGAGGTCGAGGGCTCGGGCGACGTGAAATATCACCTCGGCGCTTCGTCGGACCGCGAGTTCGACGGCAACAAGGTGCACCTGTCGCTGACCGCCAACCCGTCGCATCTCGAGATCGTCGATCCCGTGGTGCTGGGCAAGGTGCGGGCCAAGCAGGACCAGCTGAACGACCAGGTCGAGCGCGAGAAGGTCATGCCGCTGCTGCTGCACGGCGATGCCGCCTTCGCGGGCCAGGGCGTGATCGCCGAATGCTTCGGTCTGTCGGGCCTGAAGGGCCATCGCACCGGCGGTTCGATCCACTTCATCATCAACAACCAGATCGGTTTCACCACCTACCCGCGCTATTCGCGATCGTCGCCCTACCCGTCCGACACGGCCAAGATGATCGAGGCCCCGATCTTCCACGTCAACGGCGACGATCCCGAGGCCGTGACCTTCGCGGCCAAGGTGGCGGTCGAGTTCCGGCAGCGCTTCCACAAGCCGGTCGTGGTGGACATGTTCTGCTACCGCCGCTTCGGGCACAACGAGGGCGACGAGCCGAGCTTCACCCAGCCTTTGATGTACAAGACCATCAAGAGCCAGAAGACGACCCTCGAACTCTATGCCGCGAAACTCGTCGAGGAGGGTGTCGTGACCACGGCCGAGGTCGACCACCTCAAGGCCGACTGGCGCCGCAAGCTCGACGAGGAATTCGATGCAGCCTCGAACTTCCGCCCCAACAAGGCCGATTGGCTCGATGGGCGCTGGTCGCACCTCAAGCCCGCCTGCAGCCAGGACGACGAGTGGCGCGGCCGCACCGGCGTGGATCTCGCCAGGCTGAAGGGGATCGGCCATCGCATCACCGAGGTGCCGGAGGGGTTCGAGGTCCACAAGACCATAGGCCGCTTCCTCGACAACCGCCGCAAGATGATCGAGACCGGCGAGGGCCTCGACTGGGCGACCGGCGAGGCGCTGGCCTTCGGCTCGCTGCTCGACGAGGGCAAGCCGGTGCGCCTGTCCGGCCAGGATTCGGAGCGCGGCACCTTCACGCAGCGCCATTCCGTGCTGATCGACCAGGAGACCGAGGCCCGCTACATCCCGCTGAACAACATCCGCGACGGGCAGGCGAACTACGAGGTCATCAACTCGATGCTCTCGGAGGAGGCCGTGCTGGGCTTCGAATACGGCTACTCGCTGGCCGAGCCGAGCGCCCTGACGATGTGGGAAGCGCAGTTCGGCGACTTCGCCAACGGCGCCCAGGTGGTGTTCGACCAGTTCGTGTCGTCGGGCGAGCGCAAGTGGCTGCGCCTGTCGGGCCTCGTCTGCCTGCTGCCGCACGGCTACGAGGGGCAGGGGCCCGAGCATTCCTCGGCGCGCCTCGAGCGCTTCCTGCAGATGTGCGCCGAAGACAACATGCAGGTGGCCAACGTCACGACGCCGGCCAACTACTTCCACATCCTGCGCCGGCAGCTGAAGCGCGACATCCGCAAGCCCTTGATCCTGATGACGCCGAAGTCGCTGCTGCGCCACAAGCGCGCGACCTCGACGCTGGAGGAGATGGCGGCGGGCTCGACCTTCCACCGCGTGCTGCGCGACGACGCCGAGCGTCTGGTCGACGGGCCGCGCCTCGCCGCGGACGACAGGATCCGCCGCGTCGTGCTCTGCACCGGCAAGGTCTACTACGACCTGTTCGAGGAGCGCGAGAAGCGCGGCGTCGACGACGTCTACGTCCTGCGCGTCGAGCAGCTC
>CAXUCF010000460.1:0-2931 GCA_964249275.1 uncultured Lichenihabitans sp. | reverse complement strand
TTCTTGCGGCCGCGGAGCCCCCCCCCGGGCCCCTGCGGGGGGTCCCGCCCCGTGCCGGGGCGGGACAGCCCCCTACGAAGCGGGTCGGCGCGCAGGCGCCGCATCCATCCGGCGCCCCCGACCGTTGAGGACGCATGATCCGGGTGGGCACATCACCTGGCCCCTCGCGGAGTTGCGGCACAATGGATATCGGCTTCATCGGGCTCGGCAGCATGGGCGGCGCCATGGCGCTGAACCTCGTGAAAGCCGGCCATCGCGTCCGGGTGTGGAACCGCTCGCCCGAGGCCGCGGAGGCCATCGCGGGCGCCGTGCCGGTGGGCTCGCCCAGCGAGGCCTTCGCGGGCGACGCCGTCATGACCATGCTGGCCGACGACGCCGCGGTCAGGAGCGTGATCCTCGACTCTGGGGCACTCGAGGGCGCCACCGGGGGCCTCGTCCACGTCATGACGTCGACCATCTCGATCGCGTTGGTCGAGGAATTGGCGCACCGGCACCTCGAGGGCGGCGTCGGTTATGTCGCGGCGCCGGTCTTCGGCCGGCCGCAGGCTGCGGCCGCCGCCCAGCTCAATGTCGTGGCGGCAGGCGACCCCGCGGCGATCGCCAAGGTGCAGCCGCTGCTCGACGCCATCGGCCAGAAGACCTGGCGGCTCGGCGACGAACCGCAGCGCGCCAACGCCGCCAAACTCGCCGGCAACATGATGATCGCCCTGGCCATCGAGGCCATGGCCGAGGCCACGGCCTTGACCGAGAGCTACGGCGTGTCGAGCGCCGACTTCCTCGACATCGTCACGAACACGCTCTTCGCCAGCCCCAGCTACAAGAGCTATGGCGCCCTCATCGCCAAGAACAGCTACGAGCCTGCGGGCTTCAAGCTGCGGCTCGGCCTCAAGGACGTGAGCCTTGCGCTCGACGCGGCGGCCGCGAAAGGGGCGCCCCTGCCGGCCGCAGAACTCGTGCGGGACAATTTCCTCTCCGCCATCGACCAGGGCATGGGCGAGATGGATTGGTCGGCCCTGGCCCGGGTGGCGCACCGGCGCGCCGGGATCCAGCGATAGCGGACGGCGACACCTCGTTCAACCGTTCAGTCCTTGGCCTGCGGACGATGGCGGCCGTAATAGTCGAGGCCGGCGGCGTAGCGGAACAGGATGCCGAGGTCCTCGGCAAAGCCGGCGAGCGCCGTGAGGGGTCCGACTTCGGGCTCGAGCCGAACTCGGCGCCGGTCGCCCGAGCCCTGGCTCGGCTCGCAGCGATGCGATGTGTCGCAACGGGAAAACAACGTCATGCCCAAGCCTCGTCGAAGCGAAAGAACCCTGCACCCCCAAACAGGCGGATGCCCCGGGACAGCGACCGGCCGTCCCGCGTCGCGGTCCAGCTTCGGCGTACCGAACGGTTCACGGCGATGGAGATGACACTCGGTTCGTGCCGAATTGGGGCGCAAATCGATACGGTTTGCGGCGGCTGGTGCGACATGGCCTGCCCGGTGCAGAAGGATCTCACATCGGCATCCTCGCCCGGTTTGGTTGACGGGGCCTTAACTCCGTTCGGTCGATCGCTGCTGGCCGCAGGAATGGCTGTCCCCAGGCAAGCCCGGCACGATCGGCGCACGTGCTCCCTTCCAAGGGCTGCGGGAGAAAGGGTGCGTCCTGCGCCCGGTCAGGCGGTCGCGAGGGCGGCCCATACCGCAGTTTCGGGGTAGAGCGCGAGACCCGCGACCGCGAGCGCGATGCCGTAGGGTACTCCGTTGCCGGCGGAATGGAGCCGGGCGATCCAGCTCTGGCTCGTGAGCCGCGCCGGCAGGTCCATCTTGCGGAGCGCCAAAATGGCGAACGTCAGGCCGCCGCCAAGTACCGAAGCCGTCAAGCCGTAATCGAACAGGTGGGTCCAGCCCAGCCACACCGCGGTCGAGGCCGCGAGCTTGGCGTCGCCGCCGCCGATCCAGCCGAAGGCGAAGAGCGTGAAGGTGAGCACTAGGACCGCGAGGCCGCAGGCGAGGTGATTCTCGATCAGCGTCACGGGCGGCATGCCCGACGCGAGGGCGACCGCCACGAAGCCGACCACCAGGGCGATCGAGACGCGGTTCGAGATCGTCATGGTGAGCAGATCCGAGGCAGCCGCATAGGCCATCAGCATGGGAAACAGCACCAGAATGGTGATTTCGAGCATGGCCTAGCCTTTGGAGGTGTCGGAGCGCGTCCTGGTCCGACGTCAGGCGGCGTGAGCCGCGATGCCATCGCCGGTGTGGGCCCCCGACAGGACGTGAAAAGCATTGAATTCGGGAAGGCCGCAGGCCACCCCGGAGTGCCGAAGGCCCAGCGCGGCGGCGCGCCATAGCGCGACGCCGACCGCCAAAGATCGTGCCGACGGTCGGCCTTCCCGGCACTGCTCTGCTGCGAAGCCGACCCTCGAAGCAAGCTCAGGTCAGGTTGTTGGAGATCGAGTTGAACTTGGTGCTCAGTTTGGTGCCGAGAGCCGTGAAGGCGGTGATGCAAACGACGGCGATCAGGCTGGCGATGAGGCCGTATTCGATGGCGGTGGCGCCGGACTCATCCTTGGCGAAGCGGCTGAGAATATTCATTTTGTGCTCCTTGGGGTCAAACTCGCCCGCCACACAGATGCCCTGTTGCGTCCGGGTTCAGCGCACACTAATGGGCAGGACTTGCAGACCGGTTAATCGGTGCGCCTAAAGCAGCGATGATGACGTTTCGCGACGATACGGTTAAAACGGCATGACTTGGCTTGATGAATCAGACCCTCGTCGAGCCAACGCCCGGCGCGTTGCTCTGTCTTGCGGCAAGGTTCTCGACCCGTCGCCTCCGGCATGGGCTAGCGTTGGCAAAAATCTCTACTGCCGTCGAAAAGGCCGCGGTCATCCTTCCCCGGAAGGGGAAGGTGGCTCGGCCGCAGGCGGAGACGGATGGGGATCAGCGGCGC
>CAXUCF010000459.1:0-2947 GCA_964249275.1 uncultured Lichenihabitans sp. | reverse complement strand
CCGCGATCGCCAGGACGTCAGCCGCGAGCCCGGAGGCGAGCGGGTCGGCGTCTGCGCCCGCCAGGGCGGAGCGGAGGGCGAGCACGCGGGCCTTGGCGACGAGGCCGGGCATGTCCATGACGCGCTCGGCACAAAGGCGGGCGAGGGCATCGACCCGATGGTCGTCGAGCGCGGCATAGCCCGGGATGTCCTCGCAATCGCGGGGATCGACATCGAGGAGGCGTCGCAGTGCCTCCGCGGCGGCGAGGTAGTCGGCGGCGGCCCGGATGGCGGCATCGGAGGATCGCCCGGACGAGCCTTCCTCGCCCTGTGGCCCGCACGGAGGTTCGGACATGGGGGGCTATCGTCTTCCGTGTTCGATGGATCGAAAAGGCTCGCCCGCCGCGCCGCTGGGGGTGGCGGACAGCTATCAGGAGGCGCGGTAGCGCTCCACCGCCGTCACGGTCCGCACCACGGGCGTGGTGTCCGAGCCGCAGTAGATGTGCCGGTCCAGCCAGGCGAGCTCCGCCTTGAGGTTCTCGGGGGCGACCTCGATGCGCCACGCCGCCGGGCTGCCGTCGACCTCGGGCACCCAGCGATAGCGCCGGCGCTTCAGGAGATCTCGGAACGCGTAGGGCACCGCGATGGCGTCGACCTGCGTGCTTTCCCGTTCCACCGAGGCCAACAGCGCGCGGAAGGCCGGGTACGGCTGCTCCGGCGTGGTGGCGGCCAGGACGGCCGCCAGGGCGGCACAGTCTTCCGCCGCCCGATGGGCGGGGAAATTTAACCCGTAGTGCTCGGCGATGGTGAGCAGGCGGCAGGAGTCGATGCCGTATTCGGCCCATGGGACATCCGCGATCGAACAGGCCCATGGCTTGGACGCGAAGTCCCAGCACAGCTTCTCGAGCAGCGGGCGGTCCCGCGGCGCATTGTGGCTGACCACGAAGTCGGCCTTTTCCAGGAACGCGCCGATGGCCGCGAGGTCGAAGCGGTGCCCGGCGACGGCGGCCTCGGTGATGCTCGTCAGGCGCGTCGTGATGAGGCTCAACGGCGCGCTGGGCTGCTGGAGCCGCTCGAGCAGGCCGATGACGGGACCGAGGCGGCCCTGATCGTTGTAGACCACCAATATCATGGCGATCTCGATGATGTCGACCTCGCGGCGGCCGGCGGGATTGGTCTCGATGTCGACGATGCAGCAGACGTGCTCGTCGAACATCAGGGCATGGCCGGGCACTAGCCTCAGCGGCAGCAGCCGGCGCAGGGTGCGGTAGTAGCCGGTGGTTTCGAGATGCCGAAGCGTATTCCGCGACAGGGTGGTGGAATTCTGGAAGCGCTCGCTCCCGCGGCGCAGCCAGCGGGACTTCACCACCTGGGAGCGGATGAGGAAGCTCGCCTCCGACTGGTTGCCGAGACCACGTATCCTGCATCCGTGGCCGAGTGAGCGCTTCGCCGTCAAACACGTGAAGTGGGAGCCGAGTGCCCGAATTAGGCCCGCTCGGTTCTGTGCGGGGGGCGCTCAGCGATGAGCGTCCCTACCGCGATCGTTCACAGCGTCTCGGCCGACTACATTTCAAGCATGTAGGGCAGTGAATGGACGAGCGTGGAAAATGGTGGCCTCCTTAAAGTTTGAACACCCGACAGGAACCGTCAGAATACGCGCATAGAGCGAACAAATTTTTTTCCAACGCGGTCATGCATTTTCGTAATAGCGTTGAACGATGCGTATTATAGAGACCGCTATTGAGCAGACCGGAAACACTGCTACAGCTGGAGTCAGCAATTCAATCCGTCGACCGAATGCTGGACGAGCGCCGAAGGGACAAAGGGCCGGAGCAAAAAAGCCAAGGGGATGAAGTAGCATCCTTGAATACCATCTACGATAATATTTTCCACTGGTATCTGCTCAACCCGGCGCGGGGTTTGAGCACCCGGATGGCGTGTTGAAGAGAGCCGCATAGGCGTCGACGCCGGAGCGTGCGGCCGTGCCGACGACGGATCTGACGCTGGCGAAAAGATCGGCGCCCCATTGCGAGCGGAACCCCCCGGTGACTTTTCGATAGGTGGCGGTGGGCCGGAGTTCGCGCTCGGAGCCGTTGTTGTCGGGCGGCGCGTCGGGGTGGATCAGGAAGGTGAAAAGGTCGCCCCGGACCTTGCCGTAGCGCTTCCGGAGGCGTTGGCCGTGCCGGTTGGTGGGCCCGAGGGCCATGATGGCGTCGAGGTCGCGGTCGAGGCGCCTGCGATACTGGTTGCGCGTGCTGGCCGCCAAGGCGTGGCGCCGTCGTGCCAGCAGGACGGCCCGCAGCAGCAGCGCCTTCATGCGTGGCGCGAAGACACTGTCGCCGGCGTCGATGGCGAACTGGCAATCGCGGAGTTGATGCGCGAGGCAGACCTGCCAAAGATCGGCGTGGCCCTGTTGGGCGCCGAACAGGTCCAACACCCAGATGGCCGGGCGGTGGCTGCCCATCACCTCGGCCACCACGCCGGCGCCCCGGCTTCGGCGCACCACGTGGATCACCACCTTTGCGTTCTGGAACACCCAGTTCCAACAGGTCCGCCCATCGACCCGCACGCTGGTTTCGTCCGAGCACACGATCCGTGACCGGCGCAGCCGGGCCAGGATGGCCGACGTCGCGTCGTCGAAGGCGGGCTTGGCGCGGCGGAACAGGGCATCGAGCGCGCCCTCGCTGATGAACAGGCCGAACAGGTGCTCGAACAGGCGGCGCAGGCGCTGATAGCTGATGGCGTGGGTGAAGCGCAGGTACAGCGCCATGGCCACCACGCTCGGGCCAAAGGGCGAGCCCTCCTCCAGACCGTCCGGCACCGGAGCCAAGGTCGTGCCGCAGCAGCAGGAGCAGTGCCCGGCATAGCGCTCCACGCGCGCCACCACGGGGCTGACGCGCGGCAGTTCGATCTTATCGTAGCGGCTGTGGAGTTCGTGATCTGTCTCGCTCAGGACCGCGCCGCAGTG
>CAXUCF010000458.1:0-2953 GCA_964249275.1 uncultured Lichenihabitans sp. | reverse complement strand
GGCCTCTCCATAAGGTGATGAGGGACCGGGCGCCACAGTGGTTCGAGGGCGCAACGCGAGACGGGTCAGGCACGAGGCCGAACGGGTGGTCGGGACGGTGGGGCAACCCAGGCCAGTCTACGACCGGGCTTTATGGCACGGCCGGAGCTGGCCAAATCCGGAATAGCGGGTCTCGAGCCGTTCCCCTGGACCGAATGGGGCAGGATTCCCGTGGCCGTGAAATGGCCTTTCCATGGTCAGTCGATCCACCGTGGTGCACGAGGGAGGGCCCCGCTCTGCAGCGCGTCGTGGTTCACCCACATCGTTGCCTCCTCGGCGCGCAGGAGAGCGTCGACCTTGTCCATCGAGGAAATCGTCGCCTCCTGATCGGCATTGAAGACCGGTACCCGACGCAAGACGAAGTTGTTCCAATTATGCGCCACGTCACCGCTGAGCAGCACGGGGCCGCTCTCCCGTAGCCTCACCAGCAGCGAGCAGTGCCCCGGCGTGTGCCCCGGCGTGAAGATCAGGCGCACCGCCCCGTCGCCAAAGATGTCGTGATCCCCGTCCACGATCTCGACCGGGTTGTCGCGCATCGTCTCATACAGGACGGGATCATAGCCGTACCGGGCGTAGTCGCGACCGAACATCGCTTCGTACTCGGCCCGCTGGGAGATCCACTTGGCTGCCGCAAACAGCCGGCAGTTGCCGACATGGTCGAAGTGGGCGTGAGAGAGGACAACCGTGCCGATCTCGTCGGGTTTCACCCCGATCTCGTCCAGTTGCGACAACACCGTCCTCTGCACGATGCCTCGGATGCCGTGTGCCACGATCCGTCCCTGGGGTTCCGTGACGAGATGGTCGTCGATTCCCGTGTCCCACAACAGCCATCCGCCCCGGTGCCGGATCAGATAGGCATTGCAGCTCAGCGTCATTGGAACGCCGACGTTGAAGCCCGGCGAGTAGATCGAACCGTCCCCGACCTGGCCGACTCCGCCGTCGAGCGCGAACAGCCGTTCGACCGTGGCCTGAATGTCCATCGTCGTATCCTTGCGCCTCCTGGCGAGTATGACGCGCAACCGCGCCCAAGCTCGCGAGCAAAGGCGCCTCGTCTAGCACCCGGCCAAGCAATGCCTCGTCTCGAGGCCGCGATGATCAGATGCCTTGGCCGCCCGACACCTCGATCCGCTGCGCATTGACCCAGCGGTTGTCTTCGGACAGAAGGCTCGCGATCATCGGCCCGACATCGTCCGGCAGGCCGACGCGGCGAAGGGCCGTCATATCGGCGAAGAATTTGTTGAACGCCGGCGTGTCCCGAACGGCGCCACCGAAAAAGTCGGTCTCGATGGCGCCCGGTGCCACGGTATTGACCGCGATCCCGCGGCCACCCAGCTCCTTGGCCATATAGAGGGTGAGCACCTCGACGGCTCCCTTCACGGCCGCATAAGCCGCCCAGCCGGGCGCGGACACGCGGGTCAAGCCGGAGGACAGGTTCACGACGCGGCCGCCGTCCGCGATCAGCGACAACATCGCCTGGGTGAGGAAGAAAACACCCTTGAAGTGGACGTCGACCAGCTTGTCGAACTGCGCTTCGGTGGTCTGCTCAATCAAGGCATAGTCGCCATGGCCAGCATTGTTCACGAGGTGGTCGAACGTCTCGCGCTGCCAGGTCTCGCGCAAGGCCGTCCGCAGCCGTTCGGCGAAGGCCTTGAACTCGGCGATGTTGCCGACGTCGAGTTGCAGGGCGATGGCCTTGCGGCCCAGGGCTTCGATCTCCGCCACGGTGGCCGAAGCGTCTTCGCCCCTGCTATGGTAAGTGAAGGCGACGTCGCCTCCATGGCGGGCGATGCTGAGGGCGGTGCTGCGGCCGAGGCCGCGGCTGCCGCCGGTGACGAGGGTGATCGTGGTCATGGTCGTACTCCGATGTAACCGCCCCATTGTCTGGGCGAGGAGCTTGCCGGTGTTGCCGAAACCTCGTGTTTCCTTGCCTGATCCTCCGAAATGGTGTGGGGCGCGGTGGCGACGAGGTAAGGCGAGGTCATGATCCCCCTGCTCGATGCCGTTCGCCGGTACGCGGAGGCCCACGCCGACGATACCGGCCTGGCGCAGACTCCGATCCCGGGTCTCACAACCGTGCGCGCGACTGTGCCGAGCGGCCTCGTCCACGCCATCTCCCGACCGCTCGCCTGCCTCGTGCTGCAGGGTAGCAAGCATGTCTCGATGGGAACGCAGGCCTTCTCTTTCGCGGCTGGCGATTCGCTGCTGATCACGGCCGACGTCCCGACAGTCAGCCAGATCACGCGCGCAAGCGTTGGCACCCCCTATCTCTCGCTTGTCTTAGAACTCGACCTTGCAATCATCGCGGATATTGCGGGCCATATGGGGGCGGTGCTCGTAGCAGACCACGCACCCGTTCGGGTCGAGCCGACCGACGGCGAGGTGGCGGACGCTGCGATGCGGCTGTTGCGGCTGCTGGATCGTCCGGAATCAGTGCCGGTGCTGCAGGCACAGCTCATGCGCGAGTTGCATTACTGGTTGCTGGCCGGCCGGCACGGGCCGGCGATCCGGCGTCTCGGCTGGCCGGACAGCCACGCGCAGCGGGTCGCGCGCGCCGCCGCGGTGCTTCGGGCCGAGTTCGGGCGACCGTTGCGGGTCGGACGCCTGGCGGCAGTGGCCGGAATGAGTCTGTCGTCCTTTCACCAGCACTTCCGCGCGGTGACATCTCTCTCGCCGCTGCGGTTCCAGAAGCAGTTGCGCCTGATTGAGGCGAGGCGTCTGATGCAATCGGATGGCCTGTCGGCGAGTAGCGCTGCGTTCGCGGTCGGCTATGAGAGCGTGTCGCAGTTCACCCGGGAGTATGGCAGGATGTTCGGCCTGTCCCCCGTCCGGGATTTGGAAGCGGCGAGGAGCAAGGCCCGGGCAGTTGCATGAGCCCGCTCATTGTCGGCCAGCGCTGCGGGATCGCGGTACTCCC
>CAXUCF010000457.1:0-2954 GCA_964249275.1 uncultured Lichenihabitans sp. | reverse complement strand
GTCCGAACATGCGCGGCTCGCGGCCGAGGTCGCGGCCCATGACATCGCCTACCACCGCGACGACGCCCCCACGGTTTCCGACGCCGCTTACGACGCGCTGCGCCGCCGCCTCGTCGCGATCGAAGCGGCCTTCCCGGCGCTCGCGACGCCGGGCGGGCCCGGCACGAGCGTCGGGGCCAAGCCGTCCGAGAAGTTCGCGAAAGTGCCGCACCGGGTGCCCATGCTGTCGCTCGGCAACGTCTTTGCCGACGCGGAGGTGGCCGAGTTCCTCGCGCGGGTGCGCCGCTTCCTGGGGCTCGGAACCGACATGCCGGTCCGCATCAACGCCGAGCCCAAGATCGACGGCCTGTCCTGCTCGCTGCGCTACGAGGCCGGGCACCTCGTTCAGGCCGCGACCCGGGGGGACGGCTACGAGGGCGAGGACGTCACGGCCAACGTCCGCATGGTCCCGGCGATCCCGCAGGATCTCCGGGGGACCGACGTGCCCGAGGTGCTGGAGGTCCGCGGCGAGGTTTACATGCGCAAGGAGGATTTCGCGGCGCTGAACGAGCGCCAGCGCGAGGCCGGGCGCACGCTGTTCGCCAACCCGCGCAACGCGGCCGCAGGGTCGCTGCGGCAGCTCGATCCGGCCGTCACGGCTGAGCGCCCGGTGCAGTTCTTCGCCTACGCCTGGGGCGAGGCGAGCGCACTGCCGGCTCCCACCCAGAGCGGCATGATCGCGGCCTTCGCGCGCTTCGGCCTGCCCACCAATCCGCTGACGGTGCTGTGCGACACGGCCGAGGCCCTGCTGGCGCAATACCACAGGATCGAGGGCCTGCGCGCCACCCTGCCCTATGACATCGACGGCGTGGTCTACAAGGTCGACGACCTTCAACTCCAGAGCCGCCTCGGCTTCGCGTCGCGGACCCCGCGCTGGGCCACGGCCCATAAGTTTCCGGCCGAACAGGCCACCACGACGCTGCTCGGCATCGACATCCAGGTGGGCCGCACCGGCGCGCTGACGCCCGTCGCCCGGCTGGCGCCCGTCACGGTGGGCGGCGTCGTGGTGGTGAACGCGACGCTCCACAACGAGGACGAGATCCGCCGCAAGGACGTGCGGGTCGGCGACACGGTGCGGCTGCAGCGGGCCGGCGACGTCATCCCGCAGATCGTCGAGGTGCTGCCCGACCTGCGTCCCCCCGGCGCCGAACCCTACCGCTTCCCCAAGACCTGCCCGGCCTGCGGCTCGGCCGCCGTGCGCGAGGTCGACGAGAAGACCGGCACCGCCGACGTGGTGCGGCGCTGCACGGGTGGGCTCGTGTGCCCGGCCCAGGCGGTGGAACGGCTCCGGCATTTCGCGTCGCGCCACGCCTTCGACATCGAGGGTCTCGGCGACAAGCAGATCGCCCTGTTCTACGCGGAAGGGCTGATCCGAACGCCGTCCGACATCTTCACCCTGGAGGAGCGCGATCGGGCGAGTGCGAGCCCCCTCGCGGGCCGCGAGCGCTTCGGCGACACCTCGGTGCGCAACCTATTCGCCGCCATCGCGCAACGGCGGACGGTGCCGCTGAACCGCTTCCTGTTCGCGCTCGGCATCCGCCACGTGGGCGAGACCAACGCGCGGCGGCTGGCCCGGCATTTCGGCACGATCGAGGCGTTGCGCGCGGCCGCGCGCGCAGCGGAGCCGGGGTCCGAGGCGCGCGCGGAACTCCGCGCCATCGACGGGCTCGGCGACGTCGTGGCCGAAGCGCTGGCCGACTTCTTCGCCGAACCGCACAACGAGCTGGAACTCGACCGCCTGCTCGCTCAGTGCACCGTGGAACCCATGGCGGCCGTGGCGTCGTCGAGCCCGATCGGCGGCAAGACGATCGTGTTCACGGGCGCGCTCGAGAAGATGACGCGCGACGAGGCCAAGGCCCGCGCCGAGTCGCTGGGCGCCAAGGTGGCGGGTTCCGTGTCCAAGAACACCGATCTCGTCGTGGCGGGCCCCGGTGCCGGCAGCAAGGAGAAGAAGGCCAGGGAACTCGGCCTCACCATCCTCACCGAAGACGCGTGGCTTGCCCTCGCGGAGGGCACCACCACCCGATAAAGTCTAAATTGCAGCAATGGAGACCTCGACCCGCTCCATGTGACGTCATCTAGTCTCGAAAGACCTACCCTGACCGATGAACCTCTGGTGAACCAAACATGTAGCCCTTGGGTTCGCGTTGACGTTATTGGCGTCGAGGCGAACCGGCCGGGAACCGATGCGCAGGCAGGTGCATTCAAGTCCTGAAACGATTGTATCAGGACGACACACCATGTTCCTATCGTCATTCAGTTCTTATCGTAGTCTCGTGCGAAAAATGGCCGTGGGCGGCCTGACCGCGCTGTCTCTGGGCGCCATGGTCGCGACCTCATCGGAACCCGCGCAGGCACGCGGCTTCGGCGGAGGCACGATATTTCACGGCGGCGGCTTCGGCCGGGGCGGCTTCGGAGGCGGCTATGGGTTCCGCGGCGGGTACGGGGGCTTCGGCCGCGGCTACGGGTTCCGCGGCGGCTACGGTGGGGGTTTCGGCCGCGGGTACGGGTTCCGCGGCGGGTACGGTGGCTTCGGATACCGCCGCTTCGGGTTCGGGTATCGCCCCTTCGGATTCGGGTATCGCCGCTTCGGTTATGGATACGGCTTCCCGGTCGCGGTTGGGCTCGGGCTCGGGTACGGGCTCGCCGCCGGCTATGGTGGCTACGGCTACGGTGGTTACGGCGGCTACGGATACGACGGCTACGGTGGCCAGGGTTACGCGGGCGGGGCCTATGGAGGCTACGGCTACGGCGCCGGTGGCTACGGGGGAGGCCAGGGCTAGCGGAGGGGCGGCTACGGCGGCGACGGGCTGTCGCTCCGCGCGACGCAGCTCGACCATGATCAGATTGTGGAAACCGTGGAATGCGGCCGGCCCAGCACGGGGATGCCCTACTTCCAGCGCGGCGCCTACGAC
>CAXUCF010000456.1:0-2955 GCA_964249275.1 uncultured Lichenihabitans sp. | reverse complement strand
CTCCCATGCCGCCCGACAGCACGACCCACCCCAGAACCCGCGCGGCCCTGCGCGCCCTGCTCGCGGCGAGCTATCTCGGCATCGGCGTCGTGCATCTCACGCGGCCCGACGCCTTCCTGCCCATCATGCCGGACTGGGTGCCCCATCCGCGCGCCGTCGTGCTGGGCACCGGGATCTGCGAGGTGGTGGGCTCGATTGCCTTGATGACGCCGCGCCTGCGCCGCGCCGCCGGCTGGGCCTTCGCGGCCTATGCGATCTGCGTGTTTCCGGCCAACATCAAGCACGCCCTGGACAACGTGAACGTGCCGCCGATCCCGTCTTCCTGGTGGTACCACGGGCCGCGCCTCGCGTTTCAACCCGTCTTCGTGTGGTGGGCGCTCTGGGCCACCGGGGTGATCGATTGGCCGTTCCACGGCGGGGTGCCAGAGCGGCTGAGTGGGTATGAAGGAGTACGGAAGCAGGATTCAATGCTTAATTGACGCATCGGTGTTTCAGGAGATATAACGCCTGAAACACGGATGCAAAATGAAGCAGCCTATGCCCGCGCAAATTCTTCCTTTCTCTGGCCAAACCTCACTGTTGCATCGCCGATTGCTCGATACCTCGGAATCGGGGATGCGTATTTGCAGTTAGCTGGCCTCTATGCGGGAGGACGGTTGCCGACCGATCGCGTCGTCTTCGATGCTTCTTGGCTCAAGCGGCAGCGTGACTTCGCAACTATGCTGCGCGAAGCGGAGGTTGGACGCACACGCACCCGAGTCGGCACAATCTTGAGGCAATTGGATAAGCAAAAGGGAGGCGAGTGGCCCCGTGCGCGTCCGATAGCCCGCCAGCAATCTTTCGGCCCGCTATTCCGGCGAGGGCGGCCATGAATGCCCGTTCAGGAGCGATGCCGCGCTACATCGACGACCTCAGCGAGCAAGGCGGTCTGAGCGGTACCGACATCGCCAACATCGCGGCTGTCTCCAAGGCGACAGTCTCACGCTGGAAAGCCGGGATTGTTCGTCCACAGCCCAACACCCAGCTGGTGCTTTCCGACCTGCACTACATCGTCGGTCGATTGAGCGAGTATTACGAGCCTCACGACATCCGGCTGTGGCTCTATGCGCCCCATCCGCAGCTGGATGGCAAGCGAGCGATCGACCTCATCAATCAGAATCGGTCCGCGGATGTCTTGCAGACGCTCGATCGACTCGACGCAGAGGTGTACCTGTAGCGGATGGCTACACCTCGACGCGCGCGTGACAGCCACCTACTGGACTCAGTGGAGGCCTTGCCCGTCGGACCTCTCGATCGGCATGCCTGGAGGGTGGTGCGAGATCGTCGCGATCCGACTCAGTGCTCCGCGAGCGGGGGACGGTGGGACGACGGCACCTTCGACGTTCTTTACACGTCGACCATGGCCGATGGCGCCCTGGGCGAGATGTACTTCCACCTCAGCAAGGGTCAGCCCGTCTTCCCGTCGCGCGCATCATACAGGCTTTTTGAACTGGAGGTCGCTCTCGCCTCCTGCGTCACGATCGCCGACATGGGCGCCCTGGAGGCACTGGGCGTGAAAACGGGTACGTTCGGGCGCCTCTCCTTCGGGCGCCTCTCCTCTGAGGAGCGACAGGGCGAGTACCCGCGGACGCAGGAGGTCGGAGAGGCGTCACACTTCCATGGACGAGACGGACTGCTGGTCCCGAGCGCTCGGTCCGATCACCTCGATGTCGTGATCCTGTGCGATCGCGCCGGACCTGCGGCGGTCGACGTGGTCCACGACCATGGCATCATTGACTGGCCAACATGGCGCAAGCAGCCCTTCGGTTATTGATCGCAAGGCCGGCTATTGATCGCAAGGCCGCGTTCGATCGTCTATCCTCCTTGTCGGCCCTCGGCCGACCTGCTATGCCACGCCCCGGTTGCATCAGCGCCTCGGCTCCTGCCTTGGAGCGGAGGGGCCGAAAACCTATATTCAGAGTACCGCTTCCCCGCGCCGGCCAATGCGCCGGCCCGCCCTCGTGGCGGTCGGTTCCCAGGAGTCCGGAAACCGCCGGTGCCCGGAAGTGCCCATGAACACGAACCGCCGGTGCCGCCCGGGACGTCCGGGTACCAGGAGAATGAATGTCCGCAGTCGCTTCCTACGGCGCGCCCACGCGCGATGATTTCGCCGCTCTGCTCGACGAGAGCTACGGCAAGAACGAGGCTTTCGAAGGCACGGTCGTCAAGGGCATCATCGTGGCCATCGAGAAGGATGTCGCGGTGATCGATCTCGGTCTGAAGACCGAGGGCCGCGTCGCCATGAAGGAATTCACCAACAACGGCCGGGACGAGCTGCCCGGCGTCGGCGACGAGGTCGAGGTCTACCTGGAGCGCATCGAGAATGCGCTCGGCGAGGCCGTGATCTCGCGCGACAAGGCCCGCCGCGAAGAAAGCTGGGTCAAGCTCGAGAAGGCCTTCGAGAAGCAGGAGAAGGTCGAAGGCATCATCTTCAACCAGGTCAAGGGCGGTTTCACGGTCGACCTCGACGGCGCCATGGCGTTCCTGCCCCGCAGTCAGGTCGACATCCGCCCGGTGCGCGATGTGGCGCCGCTGATGGGCGTGCCGCAACCGTTCCAGATCCTCAAGATGGACCGCCGCCGCGGCAACATCGTCGTGTCGCGCCGCACGGTGCTCGAGGAATCGCGCGCCGAGCAGCGCCACGAGATCGTGGCCAACCTCGAAGAAGGCCAGGTGATCGACGGCACGGTGAAGAACATCACCGATTACGGCGCCTTCGTGGACCTCGGCGGCATCGACGGCCTGCTGCACGTGACCGATATCGCGTGGCGCCGGGTCAACCACCCGACCGAGGTCCTGTCGATCGGCCAGACCGTCAAGGTCAAGATCATCAAGATCAACCACGAGACGCACCGCATCTCGCTCGGCATGAAGCAGCTGCTCGACGATCCGTGGCAGGGCATCGAGGCCAAGTAC
>CAXUCF010000455.1:0-2957 GCA_964249275.1 uncultured Lichenihabitans sp. | reverse complement strand
CTGCGCGCCTTTCGGCGCTGGTCCGGGATGACAACCGGAGTTGATTATGCGGAAACCGTATGACACGAAACCTGGACATCGGCCTGTTGCGGGCCTTCGCGGTCGTCGCCGACCGGCGCAGCATGACGGCGGCAAGCCGGGTCCTGCATCTCACGCAGGGCGCGGTCAGCCAGCAGATCGCCCGGCTGGAGACGCTCGCGGGCGGCCCGCTGCTGGCGCGCGACCGGCGCGGTCTGCGCCTGACCGCATCCGGCGAACGCCTGCTCGGCAAGGCCCGCAGGTTGCTCGCCCTGAACGACGAGATCTGGACCGACATCAACTGCGGCACCATCGAAGGACCGGTGCGCCTCGGCGTCCCTTACGATCTCGTGGGGACCTGTTTCGCCCCGGTGCTGAAAGCCTATGGCGAGGCGTGTCCACAGGTGGAGCTCTCGCTCCATTGCGGATCGTCCGACGAGCTGGCGCGAGGCCTCTCCGCTGGACAGCTCGATCTCGCCGTGCTGGAGCAGCCTATGGCGACCGCGGGGGGCGAATGCCTGGCGGTCGATCGCCTGGTCTGGGCCGGAGCCAGGGGCGGGACGGCCTATGCGAAGATCCCCGTGCCGATCTCGATGGTGGCCGAAAGCTGCGCATTCAGGCCGGCCGTGCTGGCCGCCCTCGAGCGGCAGCATCGGGACTGGAGGACGACGTTCGAGAGCGGCAGCCTCGACGCAACCCTCGCGACGGTGCGGGCGGATCTCGCGGTCTCGGCCTGGCTGGCGTCGACGGTTCCGGCCGACCTCGACCTCCTGCCGCCCGAAACCGGCCTGCCGGACCTGCCCTCCTTCGCCATCACGCTTCACCTGCCCGATCGACCATCGACCCTCGCGGCGGGCGAATTGGCCCGTAACATCCGCGAGGCCTTGACGCGGGATCGGCAAGCTGCGTGACGCACGAAGCGAGTCATGCGTCTCTCCCGACCAAGATGGGATCGGCACCGGGTTTCGGGGTTGAATGGCGGTTCGTTGTGCTGTTAAACCCCGGCTTACACCGGTAGGACCAAGCCGAAAGGGGGGGTGAACTTTATGAGGTATATCGTAGGCTTTTCAGCATTCTTAGCCGCCGCACTCATCTATTCCGTCTGTGCCTTCGCGCAGGGCGCAGTTTATCGGAAGGTTGTCGAGCGTGGTCACGATGTAAGCTTAGGTTTTTATGCTTCGATCAACCCTGATTGTTCCAGCAGGGGATATGCCTCGGTCGCGGTACTAAATCCTCCACAGGGTGGACAAGTTCTTTCCGAACATACGAAAGACTACGCGAGTTTCGTTCCAACGAATCCCCGTTCCGCTTGCAATAAAAGACGCCTACCAGGAACCAGAGTTTACTATCATGCAAGGCTTGATTTTGTAGGTACGGATATTTTCGGACTACAAATCGTGCGCGAAAGCGGCGATGTATCCAACTACAATCTAGAAATTGAGGTGCGTTGACTATAAGCGTTCGCTGCAAAGTGCGTGCTCACTGATCCAAATTGGAAGGAGCTTCGTTTCGTTTGGCCGGGCCTTGGAGGTCTGCGTTCATCGGAACATGGTCCGGTCGGCGGATGCCAAGTTGCCGCGGTGCCGTGCAGGCGAGTGCCGAACCCAGTCGAGGACTTAATTGATGAAGACCCGTGAAGAGATGCTCGACCGCTTGTCTCCGGCCCGCCGCGAGGTCGTTGAGAAGCGCGCGAAGGAGTTGATAGCCGAGGAGAAGGTGCTCCGCAATCTGCGGAAGGACCAAGGGACCCGCTGATCGGATCGCTGCGAAGCAGGCCGCGCTTTGATCGAACCCGGAAAGCTCCGACCGGCAGCAAGGGCGTGTTCCCCACGGGCGAACGCCACCCACGACAGCGGTCCGCCTGCATGCTAAACCGACACGATATGGCGATGAGAACCACGAACCGGGCCGGCGCCAAGGCGAGAGCCGAAGCACCCTCGATCTTCGACGCGGCGCTGCCGGACGACGGGGCCGCGCCGGCTGCCCTCGCCGTCGAGGCCGGCCGGCTCGGCAACGCGCCCGAACTCACCGTCAGCGAGCTATCGGGCGCGCTGAAGCGCACGGTCGAGGAGCGTTTCGGCTACGTCCGGGTAAGGGGCGAGGTGTCGAACTACCGCGGGCCTCATTCGTCCGGCCACGCCTATTTCTCGCTGAAGGACGAGGGCGCCCGCATCGACGCCGTGGTGTGGCGCACCAGCCTCTCCCGCATGCGGGTCAAGCCCGAAGAGGGCATGGAGGTGGTGGCGACCGGAAAGCTCACCACCTTCCCGGGCAAGTCTTCCTACCAGATCGTCATCGAAGCGCTCGAGCCCGCAGGTGTCGGCGCCCTGATGGCCATGATGGAGGAGCGGCGCCGGCGTTTCGCGGCCGAAGGCCTGTTCGACGCGGCCCGCAAGCGTCCGATCCCGTTCCTGCCCGTCACGATCGGCGTCGTGACGTCGCCGACCGGTGCCGTGATCCGCGACATCCTGCACCGCATCGAGGGCCGCTTCCCGCGCCACGTGCTGCTGTGGCCCGTGCGGGTCCAGGGCGAGGGAAGCGCCGGTGAGGTGGCCCGCGCCATTCGCGGCTTCGACGCGCTCGGACCCGGGGGCCGGATGCCGCGCCCGGACGTGATCATCGTGGCGCGGGGCGGCGGTTCACTCGAGGATCTCCTCAGCTTCAGCGACGAAGGCGTCATCCGGGCTGCCGCCGGCAACCGCATCCCGCTCGTCTCGGCCGTGGGACATGAGACCGACTGGACGCTGCTCGACCATGTGGCCGACCTGCGTGCGCCGACCCCGACGGGCGCCGCCGAGCTCTGCGTCCCGGTGCGGGCCGAACTCGGCATGGCGCTCGACCGCCTCGGCGGCCGCCAGGGCGCCGCGATGCTGCGGCAGCTCGAAGGCGCGCGCGACGCGCTGCGCTATCTCGCGGTTCCGCAGCCCCCCGGCACGACC
>CAXUCF010000454.1:0-2960 GCA_964249275.1 uncultured Lichenihabitans sp. | reverse complement strand
ATCGCGCAGCACGGCCGCGGCCTCGCCCGGGCAATCGAGCACTTCGGTGCGCGGGTGGTGACCCCGTCCGCTGGGGACGGCTTCCCAAGCGCGGCCGAGCAGGTTCACCGCGTCGGCGTCCGTGAGAAACGGCATGCGGTCGACCAGCGAGAAGGCGACGAACCGTGGAGCGGCTTCGACCATGAGAACCCCCTTTCCCGCCTCAAGACGCGATGGCGCGGTCGATCGCCGCCGTGGCAAGCGCGTGGGCCGCCGCCTCGGCGTAGAGCCCTGCCGCCTGCCGCCGCACCAGCGCCGCGGGCCATTCGACCTCGACGCGTGCCAGGGCTACCGGATCGCGGGCCGCACGCTGCAGCTCCGGCCACATCTCCTCGAGCGCGTCGGACAGGGGCGTGCCCGCGGGCAGGACCAGCACGTCATCCAGGCCGGTAGCGTTCAAAGGCGGTCAGCACGTCGCGCCGCAGCTCGACCTCGCGCATGTAGATCTCCCGCTCCAAGAAGCGCATCTCGGCCGCCACGGCGTCTTCGTCGACCTCCGTCCACCACGCCTTCGGCAGAAAGTCGCTGCCTCCGAACCAGCGATAGCCCCGAGCCCGGAGCACGTCCTTCATGTCGTAGGGCGCCCACTCGGCCCAGACCCGGACGCGCGTGCGGGCCGACGAGCGCAGCAGGTGGCCGAGCATCGGGCCCGCGCCGTCGCCGGGCTCGTAAGCCAGGACCTCGAGGAGCGCGTGACAGTCGTCGACGGCACGGTGCCCGTTGTGGAATAGGCCGCAGCCGTTGACGAGATAGCCGAGCTTGGCACCCTCGAAACCGGCCTCGCTCCACGGCACTTCGGCGACCGAGCAGGCCCAGGCGCGATGCACGAAGGCCTCGTCCAGGCGCTCGCAGAAGGCGCGGTCGAATTTGGCATTGTGGGCGATCACGAGTTCGGCCGGCTCCAGCACGGCTCTCACGGCCGCCATGTCGATGGCCTGGCCCGCCACCATCTCGGCCGTGATGCCGGTCAGGCGGGCGATCTCCGCGCTGATCTCGCCCCTGGGCTCGTGAAGCATGCTCAGCGCACCGACGACGGGTCCGATGCGGCCCTCTGCATCGTGCACGAACGCCACCATGCCGAGCTCGATCACCTCGTGGCGGCCGTGGTCGAGGCCCGTGGTCTCGACATCGACGATGCAGGCCACGGCCTCGCCGGGCTTGAGCCGGTAGGCGGGATCGACGGGGCGCGGCCGCAGGCGCCGCAGCACGCGATAGTCGTCGTGAGCGTCGAGGACTCGGGCGGCGTTCTCGTGATCGAGCGACGGACCTCCGCGCTGGCGCTTGGCCGGCGCCGCCCGGGCGCGGATGGCGCGCGGCGATGGGCTCGGGGGCGCCTCGTCCTCGCCGAACAGGTCGGGTTGGGAGAACGGGCTGGGGCTCACGGCATCGGCCGGTGGATGACACACAGCGCCAGCGTGGCCATGATGGCGGCCAGCAGCGCGATGCCGATCAGGTCGGGCGCGGAGATCATGCGACCCGCAACGCCCGCTCGACCGCCTGGGGCTCGCGGTCGATGACGATCAGCAGCGTGCGGGCCGCGGCGTCGGGTCGGCGCCGGCGCTGCTCCCAATCGCGCACCGCCGCGGCCGAGAAGCCGAACCGCTTGGCGAACCTGTCCTGAGACAGGCCGGTGCGCTTGCGGATCGCCGCGACGTCGACCTCCGGCGGCGCGAACACCCGGCCCGGCTCGGCCTCGCCTTCCGCAATGGCGAGGGCTTCCCGCGCGCTGGCGATGAGGTCCTGTCCGAACGTCGTCATGCCTTCCCCTTCAACTCGACCACGCGGCGGGCCACGCCGGCGCGGTAGGCCTCCGCGATCCTGGGCAGCACATCGGCGAGCTCGTTCCGCTCCGCCTTCGACAGGTTCGCCCGCTGGCCCTTGTCGACGAGCGCGAGCAGGAACACCGGCACGTCCTCGCCGCCGAAATAGTGGATGGTCCGGAAGCCACCCGATTTGCCGGCGCCCGGGCGCGCGAAGCGGAGCTTGCGCGCACCACCCGTGCTCGGGATCAGGTCGCCCGAGGTCGGCGCGGCACCGATCGTGGCCGCCATCCCCGCCACCTCGTCATCCGACAGCCCGGCGGTGCGCGCTTGGCGATCAAAGGTCGACGTGGTGAGGACCGTCTGCATGGCCCGCATATACGGCAATGCCGCTTATATGGCAATGCCGTACTGACTGCGCGCGGCTGCGGGCCACGCACGGCTTCACCGCCTACTCCTGTCTGCCTCGTCCGGGTCGGTCGTGTGGCCCGGCGGGTTGCCGTCATCGAGCTTCGACCACTTCGCATGTAGCGACCTTCTGATACCCCTAACTCGAATGCGCGTATCACTCTGCAAACGGAGCGTGCTATCACGCATCAATCTAAATATCGCAACAACTGGTGTGGGCTCAGAGGCGATAGTAGCACCTCTACGAACGATTTCGTCTTTCAGCTTATCGCCTGCGTTCCCAAATTTTATAGTTTGCGCATTATACTCCTCAAACAATTCGGTTGCATCGCCAATTTCGGCATACAGATCTCTGATCTTAAATATAATACGATTAAGTTTTCTCTGCTCACGCTCCAAAGATCGTAGACACGTCATAAGAGATGGCTCGTACATGGCAATATTCATTTGCATTTTAAGGTGTAGTTCTCCTGTATCCTTCGCTGTCCCGCTCTCCTTTAGAGAGCTGTCTAACGCCTGATTATAGGTTAATTGTCCTTTCGCCACTCTAAGATAAACTAAGTAGTGATTATCAACTTCCCTCAGCCATTTTGCTGCGCTCAGATACAATTCTTCGATCTTTTGACGTCTAAATACCCATCGCTCTTTCGTGTCTGTAAAAGACGCGCTAATGAGAGCAGCTACTACGCCTGATGAAAGTATCGCTGTAAGGACGACGAACGCGCTATTCATGATGCCCGCTCATAGGAAGTA
>CAXUCF010000453.1:0-2960 GCA_964249275.1 uncultured Lichenihabitans sp. | reverse complement strand
GGCGGTGGCCATGCCCACGGCGGCTCGTCGGGTGGCGGAGGCGGGCAAGCGCGATGAACCGGCCGCCCGAGCCGGGTTCGGCTTGGCTGGCCAGAATACGCCGGACCGTCCGGGCCCGCCGCGGGCTCGTCGCGCGGTCCGTCGCCTTGACGGCGATCGCAGTCCTGTCGCTGACAGGGTGGCTCGCGTGGCTCGAAGCGGCTATCGGCGACGCGCGCTTCGCCGTTTGGAACCGGGCGCCGAGCGGTCACATCACGCTGGTCGACATCGATGAAGCGAGCATCGCGGCGTTGGGCCGCTGGCCATGGGGCCGTGCGGTCCATGCGCGGCTCATCGATGCCCTGCTGAAACTCGACGCCGACACGATCGCGTTCGACGTCGATTTCAGCTCCGCCTCGACGCCGGAGGGCGATGCCGCCCTCGAGGCAGCCCTGAAGCGCGCCGAAGGTGGCGTGATCCTCGCGGCACTGCGCCAACGGCCGAGCGCCCGCAGCGCCAAGGATGAACTCGTGGCCAGCCGGCCGCTGCCGAGCCTGGCCGCCCATGCCTGGGAGGCGACGGTGAGCGTCGTGCCCGATCCGGACGGAAGCATCAGGGCACTGACCCGGGAGGAACTGTTCGGCGCGGTCCCCATGCCCTCCATGGCGGCGCTGCTCGCCTCGACACAGGACGGCGCGCACGGAGCCTTCCTGGTCGACTACGGCATCCTCGAACCGCGGCTCGATCATGTCTCAGCCATCGAGCTCTTGGAGGGGCGCGTCGACAAGGCCGCGATCGCCGGCCGCAAGGTGCTGATCGGCGCAACAGCGGTCGAACTGCGGGATTTTTTCCAGGTGCCCCGGTTCGGTCCGATTCCAGGACCGACTCTGCAGGCCATGGGGGCGGAAAGTCTGCTGCAGGGACGGGCGCTGCGGCCCGTGGACCCGCGCCTTTCTCTGGCTCTGACTCTGCTGCTGCTCGCCGGAGTCACCACCCTGGCGGTTCGGCTGAAGCTGCGGGGTCACCTGCTGCTGCTGGCCGGCACCGCCGTCGCGGCCGAGGCGGCGGCGATCGCGGTCCAGTCCTGGTTTCCGTTGGTGCCCTCCACCGCGCCCGCGCATGCGGGCCTGCTATGCTTCTCGTTCATCGCCATCGCCCTCGAGGTCGATGCCCGCAGGGTGGGCATCGTACGATCGCGCAGCGAGGCCGACCGGCTGCGCGTCATCCTCGACCGGGTGATCGCCGACAGCTTCGCCGGTGTCGTCGTGGTGGATCATGACGGCACCGTACGCGCCATCAGCGCCGCTGCGGCCTCCATCATCGGCCTGCCGGCGGGGCTCGATGGTCACCCAAGGTTCGACGAAGTGTTGCCGGGGCCGCTGTCGGCCACCTGTGCGGATGCGCTGGCGCGGGCCGCCGCCGGCACCTGGCGGCGGCGGCCGACGCAGGAGATCGAGTGGACGGGAGCCGGCGACAAGCGGATCGTGCTCGACTGCGTCACGACCTTGTCGCGCGTGCCGGGTCCGGTCGGGCTGGACGGACGCCTCGGGGCGGAGCGCTTCGCGATCTGCCTCAGCTTCGAGGATGTGACCGAGAAGCGCGCCGCCGAAGCCCGCCTTCTGGCCATGGCGCGCATCGACGCGCTGACCGGTCTGCCCAACCGGCGGGTCCTCCTCGAGGCTATCGAGGTCGCGCTCGGCGGGGTGACCGGCAAAGAGGAGCACTGCGCCGCGCTGCTGTTCTTCGACCTCGACCGTTTCAAGATCGTCAACGATCGCCTCGGCCACACGAGCGGGGATGCGCTGCTGGTGGCGGTCGCCGACCGCATCCGCCTGCTCACCGGCCCGCGCGACCTCGCGGCTCGGCTCGGCGGTGACGAGTTCGCGCTGCTGGTCGAGCGACCGTCGCTGGGCGACGCTCGGCGCTTCGCGGAGGACCTCATCGCCGCGATCGCGGGCGTGCACGAAATCGGTCCCTACCAGGCGTCGATCGGGGTCAGCGTCGGCATGGCGGTCGCCGGCCGCGCCAACGAAGGCGACGCCAAGACGCTGATGCGCAATGCCGATGCTGCTCTGACCGAAGCCAAGAGCGCGGCGGGCGACGTCGTGGTCATATTCGATGCCGCCATGGAACACGTGGCCGAGTCCAACAAGGTGCTCGAGCAGGACTTGCGCGACGGCCTGCTGCGCGACGAGTTCACCGTCCTGTATCAACGGCAGGTCGACCTCGTGAGCGGCGCCATCACGGGTGTCGAAGCCCTCGTGCGCTGGCGCCATCCGCGGGACGGTTTCGTATCGCCGGCAAGGTTCATTCCGATCGCGGAACGCACCGGGCTGATCGAGCCCCTCGGTGCCTGGGTGTTGCGGACGGCCTGCCGCGAAGCCGTAGCCTGGCCGCTCCCCATCAAGGTCTCGGTGAACCTGTCGGCCGTGCAGCTGTCGCGCGGCGACCTCGTCGGCACCGTCCTCGACGCCCTGGCCGAAGCCGGACTGCCGGCGGAAAGGCTCGATTTGGAGCTGACGGAATCGCTGCTCATGGAAGACGACGACATCGCGCGCGGGCTGCTCGACCGGCTCCGTCAGGCGGGCGTCGGACTGTCGCTCGACGACTTCGGCACGGGCTATTCGTCACTGAGCTACTTGCGGACCTTTGCGATCGACAAGATCAAGATCGACCAGAGCTTCGTGCGCGACCTGCCCGGGGACCGCTCCTCGATGGCCATCATCGGGGCCGTGGTGGGCATGGCGCAGGGGCTGGGACTGAGGGTCAATGCCGAGGGGGTCGAGACACCCGAGCAGCTGAAGCTTCTGGCAGAGCTCGGCTGCCACGAAGTGCAGGGCTACCTGCACGGTCGACCCGAGCCCGCCCCCGCCATCGCGGCGAGTCTCCTCGTGCAGCGCGAGGCTTTGGGGCACATGCCGGAACCCCTGCTCCGGGTCGGGTAGCCGACCACCCGGCTTCGATGATGAGCAAGGCAGCCC
>CAXUCF010000452.1:1253-2982 GCA_964249275.1 uncultured Lichenihabitans sp. | reverse complement strand
CAGTTGAGGTCCGGCTGCTTCTTCGAGAACAGGTGGAGGTAATAGTCGCCGGTCGGGTCGTTCTTTTCCCAGGCCGAGCCGCCGAAGATCGCGGCCCAGTTGTTGGGCTCGGCCCCGTCGCGGCCCTCGCGCCAGATGTAGAAGTCCCGGTAGGGGCTGTCCCGGCGCGCGCGGGCCGACGCGAACCAGGGGTGCTCGTCGGAGCTGTGGTTCACCACGAGGTCCATGACGATCCGCATGCCGCGGGCGTGCAGCCCCGCGGCCAACTCGTCCCAATCGGCCAGCGTGCCGAACTGGGGATCGATGCCCCGGTAGTCCGCGATGTCGTATCCGTTGTCGTCCTGCGGCGACGGGTAGACCGGCGACAGCCACACGACGGTGACGCCGAGCTCTTCGAGGTAGTCGAGCTTCTCGGTGATGCCGCGGATGTCGCCGACGCCGTCCCCGTCGGAGTCGCGGAAGGACCGCGGATAGATCTGGTAGACGACGGCCTCTTTCCACCACGCCGTCCGAGGATCGCGCTGCTCCATGGACGTCAAACTTCGTCGCCGATGACCGATGGCATCGTGGTCTGCCGGACCAGCGCCTCCTTGAGCTTGCGGAAGCTCGGTGAGACATTCGCGTTCGGGTCCATCAAGGGGGCGATCCGTCCCGCCCACTCGTGTTTGACCACTCCTATGAAGGGATGGCCGACGCGTCTAATCTCCGCGTGACCACCAGGGTGAATTGCGTCGGCCAGCATCTCCCACGTATCGCATACGGCATCCTGGACGTAGCGGGCGAGAATGTCGTGCTTGGCCCTCGGATAGGCCATCAGGAGCGCATCGCGATCGCCGAAGTACCATGCTTCCGCTTCTTCGATCGCCAAACGGAACACGACGCTCAGCGTCGGCGAGACCTGCGCCATGGTCGTCTTCAGCTCCGCGAGGAAGTCCCGACAGTTTCGCCGGTCCGCGTCGACGACGACGATGACGGCATCGATCCCCGGAGTGCGCCCATAACCCTTCAAAATCGCCGGCAGCCGATCGAGAAGAATCCGCTTGGCGGCATCATGGCCGCTTTGTAGGCCGGTTGGAAGCTTGCCAATGCCCTTATAGGCGATGATCCTCCACGTATGTGGCTCCGCGTAGGAACCGATGATCTTTGGGATGACAGACTCCAGCAGACGCCGTCCTGAGCTGTCTTCAACCGATATCTCAAGATGCATTCGGGCGCCCGTCCAGATATTCACTGTACCAGAGCGAGCCTAGAGGTAGCCCTTCTTCGACAAGACCGTTGACGATCGGCAACTCCGAGGCCCGTATCACTTTAGAGAATCCGTCGTGGTCTTTCTCCAAGAACCAAACCTCTTTGGGCGAAAGCGCATCCACGAAATAGGGTTGATGCGTCGTGACGACGATCTGCGGATCGCCTCTTTTCCCTCTCGCGTGCTGCCTAAATTCCCGCGCCAGAAGGGCCAGCATCTGATGATACAGACCGTTCTCAGGCTTTTCAATACAGATGAATGGTGGTGGATCGGGATCTTCGAGTAACAAGAGGTAAGCGAAAAGTTTCAGTGTTCCATCGGACATCTGCTGTGCATAGAAGGGGTCTTCAAAGGCTCCGCTTCCGAACCTGAGGAGGACCCGTCGATCCTCTGTGATATGGGTGTCGATGCGATCGATTCCCGGGATCTTGTCGGAGATGCGTGAAAGGATCGTCCTGAAACGGTCGCTATGCTCCCGTTCCA
>CAXUCF010000452.1:361-1140 GCA_964249275.1 uncultured Lichenihabitans sp. | reverse complement strand
GATGCGCGGGTGTTCCTTCAGGGTTCCGAGGGTTGCGATCCCGAGTTGCCGAAGGTCTGTCAGTTCCACCGTTTCCCGTGAAGGATCCTCCTCCTCCTGGTCCGGCGCGACTTCCAGCGCGACCTCGCCGGCCCATACCGCACCTTTACCCTCGTCGAGGCGGAGGAACGGGAAAGGGCGGCCATAGCTCTGGCCGCGGCGGCGCTGACGCAGAGTTTCGGATTGGACGTAGGGACGTTCCGACCTGTCCAGGCTGATGGCCAGTTCGTAGGTGATCGGTCGCTCGTTCGGAGCTTCGCGGTAGTAGAGTTCAAACCGGATCGGTTCGTCGCTTCCGGCGGAGCGGAGGCGGTCGAACCCTCCCCGCTGGTGCGCCTCGCACGCACCCTCGACGCCAAGCGACAGGCAGTCCGACACGAAACCGAATGCGTCGAACAACGTGCTCTTTCCCGTCCCGTTTTTTCCGATTACGGCTGTGAAAGGTGTAAGAGGCTCCCGTTGTTGCTGCGTCGATGTCTTGCCGAGAGTGACATCCCGCAAGGCACGATAGTTCTGGATCCGGAAGCCTTCGATCTGCGGCACGCATCACTCCGATCCGGGAAAGCTGGGCCAGCCACCGATCCGCATGCTTTAACACACCCTTGGATGAAATACTCGCGTCTCTCGCGATGGTTCTCCCTCGGGTCCCCACCGTCGGGCATGGTGGCAACTCAGGGCCGATCCATTCCGGCACCTGCGAAGAATCGCCGGTTTGCGCCCCGTTGCCCCGTTCGATCGAG
>CAXUCF010000452.1:0-351 GCA_964249275.1 uncultured Lichenihabitans sp. | reverse complement strand
GCTTGGAAGAGCGCTCACTTCGCCAGCACCTCGACGTCGCGGTCGAGGGTCGAGGCGACCTTGAACGTCGTCTGGTACGTCTTGCCCTCGTGCCGGGCGATGGCGACGTAGTCGCCCTCGGCCAGCACCAGCGACGGGAAGGCGCCGATCAACTCGCGGATGACGTCGCCGCCGGGCGTCAGCACCGTGAAGGAGGTGTTGGCCAGCGCTTCTCCGCCGGGCGCGTTGACGAGCTTCAGCGTCAGCATGGCGGCCCGGTGCTTGACGCTGGCGAGGAGCAGTTTGCCGGCCTGCACGCGGAGATCCGCCGCCACGGTGGAGTTGGTGTTCGACACGGGCGTCAGCGAGCCC
>CAXUCF010000451.1:2639-2988 GCA_964249275.1 uncultured Lichenihabitans sp. | reverse complement strand
GCCCGGCCTTTGCCATGGCGGTCGACCCCGGCCCGGCCGACATCCTCGCGGCGAACCCCGACCTCGCGCTCTTCAACCTGCGCCAGGTCGCGGTCGACGGCAGCGTGTCGGCGGCCGACCTCGGCGCGCTGGCGGAGGGCAAGGCGCTGCTCTCCTGGCACGCCACGCACGGCTTTTGCGGGCGCTGCGGCACGCCGACGCGATCCTCCGCCAGCGGCTGGCGGCGGGAATGCCCGTCCTGCGGCCTGCACCATTTCCCGCGCACCGATCCCGTCGTCATCATGCTGGCGACGGACCGCGACCGCTGCCTTCTGGGGCGCCAGCCGCGCTTCCCGGCCGGCATGTATTC
>CAXUCF010000451.1:0-2629 GCA_964249275.1 uncultured Lichenihabitans sp. | reverse complement strand
ATTCGTGCCTCGCCGGCTTCCTCGAACCCGGCGAGACCATCGAGGCCGCGGTGCGGCGCGAACTCGCCGAGGAGGCCGGCATCGCCTGCGGGACCGTCACCTATCTCGGGTCGCAGCCCTGGCCGTTCCCGGCCTCGCTGATGATCGGCTGCCTCGTCGCGGCCACCTCGACCGCCATCACGATCGACGCCGAGGAACTGGAGGACGCCCGCTGGTTCGCGCGGGGCGAAGTCGAGGCCATGCTGGCGGGGCGCCACCCGGCCGGCCTCGCCTGCCCGGTCCCCATGGCGATCGCCCACCACATCGTGCGGGCCTGGGTCGACGGCGCGGCCTGACCGTCCATCATCCCGCCTTGGCTTTGTCGTCGAACACGCGGCGCGACCGCTCGACCTCTTCCAGGTTTTCCGCGGCCCAGACCCAGACGCCGCAGAAGGCCGAGCCGAGGCCGATGCCCAGATCCGTTAGCCTGTACTCGACCTTCGGCGGCACCACGGGATGGACCGTGCGCGTGATCAATCCTTCCCGCTCCATGTGGCGCAAGGTCTGCGTCAGCATCTTCTGGCTGATGCCGTCGATCTCCTCGGCGAGGCGCGTGAACCGCAGTTCCCCCTTTTCGGCCAGGATATCCAGGATCAGCATCGTCCATTTGTCGGCAACCCGCCCGATGAGGTCGTTCACCAGGCGCTCGATCCTGGGATCGAGATCCGCCGGGGGCGTGAGGGTCGCGTAGCGCTTGGCCGTCGCGATCTGGGCCTCGGTGAACTGGGCATAGCTCGGCATCGTCACGCTCTCCTCTGGGTACCTATTGCACTTTCCGGTGCCTACTTCCTTTCGGAGAGTGTCACGCGTTACATCGCGCCGTGCAAGCGCGACGCGGGGAACCTCCATGAGATTGCGAGACAGGACCATCCTGATCACGGGAGGCACGAGCGGCATCGGCCTCGAATTGTCGCGGCAGCTTGTCGAACGCGGCAACACCGTCGTCGTGACGGGCCGCGACCCGCAGAAGCTCGCGGCAGCCGTCCGGGCCGTGCCCGGCCTGCACGGCTTCGCGAGCGACGTCGGCGATCCGCAGGCCATCGCGGCGCTGCACGACGACGTGCTGTCGCGCTTTCCGGCGCTCGACACCCTCGTCAACAACGCCGGAGTCATGCGCAACCTGGACCTCAATCAGAGCCGCGGTCTCGGCGACGTGACGCGCGAGATCGACATCAACCTGAGCGGGCCGGTGCGGATGGTCCAACAGTTCCTGCCCCATCTGAAGAGCCGCGGGGGCGCGCTGATCGTCAACGTCTCGTCCGGTCTCGCCTTCGTCCCGCTGCCGCTGTCGCCGGTCTATTGCGCCACGAAGGCGGCGGTTCATTCCTTCACCCAGTCGCTCCGCGCGCAACTCGCCGGAACGGGCGTGACCGTCGTCGAACTCGCCCCGCCGGCTGTGGAGACCGCGTTGTTGCGCGGCGAGTTCGCCGACGAGATGGCGGGCCAGAAGGGAATGGATGTGAGGGTCCTGGCTCGGCACGCCCTGGCGGGAATCGAAGCGGGCAGGCTCGAGATCCGGCCCGGCCTCAGCAACGTGCTGAAGACCATGAGCCGGGTCGCGCCCGGTTTCATGTTCAAGCAGATGGCCAGGATGGGCAGATCCAAGGCCCGATACGATTCCGTCTGATTGCCCCTCCCGGCCTGACGCTGCAGGACGGGTCGGGGCGGCCGTGCGCTGTTCGGCCAGCACCGAGGTCTGGATCCCGGATCTGCGCGCCTCCCGGCGCTGGTCCGGGATGACAGCCGGGATCGATCATGCGGAAATCGTATGGGCGGGCGCGAGTCTCCGGGCGAAGCAGCGACGCCGCGTGACGATCCGGCGCCGTCAGCCGAGCGCCGCGGCGAGCGGGCTCTGGGCCGCCTCGGCGGGGGCCGGCGTCGCCACCAGGGCGTCCGGGATGTCCCAGCCGCGGGGCGAGGGGCCGCCGTGCGACCAGTCCAGCAGTTCCACCGTGTGGACGATGGGGATGGCGGTGCCGAGGCCGATCTGCGTCATGCAGCCGATGTTGCCGGTCGCGACCGCCACCGGGCGGAGCTTCTCGATATTGGCGACCTTGCGGGCGCCGAGCCGGCCGGCGAGTTCCGGCTGCAGGAGGTTGTAGGTGCCGGCCGAGCCGCAGCAGATGTGGCCCTCGGGCACGTCGCGCACCGCGAAGCCGGCCTCCTGCAACAGGCGCTTCGGCAGGTCGGTGATCTTCTGGGCGTGCTGCATGGAGCAGGCCGAGTGGTAGGCCAAGGGACCGGCGAGCGTGCGGACCGGGGCGTCGAGCGCCAGCGTGCCGAGATATTCGGTGATGTCGAGCGCCAGCTCCGACACCCGCCTGGCCTTGGCCGCATAGGCGGGGTCCTGGCGCAGCATGAAGCCGTAGTCCTTGATGGCCGTGCCGCAGCCCGACGTGGTGATCAGGATGGCGTCGAGCCCCTCGCCCTCGATCTCGCGCGTCCAGGCGTCGATATTGGCCCGGGCGTAGCCATGCGCGTCCTCCTCGCGGCCCATGTGATGGACCAGGGCGCCGCAGCAGCCCTCCCCCTGCGGCAGCACCACCTCGACGCCGTGCCGCCCGAGCAGGCGGATGGCGGCCTCGTTGAT
>CAXUCF010000450.1:0-3005 GCA_964249275.1 uncultured Lichenihabitans sp. | reverse complement strand
GGCAACCCTGCGGTCAGGTGTGTGCGGGGACGAGCAGGGAGAAGTGCTGGGTGGAGGTGGTGAGGAGGCTGGCGGCGGTGGCGGGCATGGCGGCGCCGTTGGCGTCGATGGCCTGGACATACAGGTTGCGGTCGGTGGCGGCGGTGCCGCCCCAGGCGTCGTTGAGGAACGACACCGCGACGTCGTGCGTGCCGGCCGCCATGGCCTGGGCGAAGGCGAAGTTCTGCACCGCGCCTGCCGCATGCGAGGCGGTGACCGATTGCGCGGCCCCGAGCTGCTTGCCGTCCACGGCCACGGTGAACTGCGCGTCGCCCCCGTAGGCGTCCTCGGACAATTGCAGCACGAGCGGGCTGGCGCCGGTGGCCATGTGGGCCGTGCCGTTGGCCATCTGCGCCACCGGCGCGGCCGTCGAGGCCTGGCCGTCCAGCTTGACCCCGCCCACGTACAGGTTGCGGTCGGTGGCGGCGGTGCCGCCCCAGGCGTCGTTGATGAACTGGATGCCGACGTCGTGCGCGCCGGGTCCCCATTGGCCGGACAGGCTGACCGTTTGCGTCTTGCCCTGGGCGTGGGAGGCGGTGACGGTGACGGTGCCGCCGACGGTTTTGCCGTCAACCGTGATGACGCACTGCGCGTCGCCCTGCCAGGCGTCCTCCGACAGGCTGAGCTGCAGCGTGTCCGTCGCCGGCAACGGCGCCGTGGTCACTGGGGCTGGCGCCGGGGTGGACGTCGTGCTGGTGCTGCTGCCTGAGTTGACGCCGAAGTACTTGGCCCATGCGGCGGCCTCGAGCGGCTTGGAGCCGTCGGTGAACTGCCAGTTGCCGTCGCTCATCGTCGTGTCCCAGATGTCGACGTGATCGATCTTGACGCCTTGCGACTGCGCCTTGTCCAGCTCCGAGGCGAGCCATTGCGGGAAGGCCGGGTCGTCGTTGGGGCCGGGCGTCGAGCCGTTGCTGCCGGCGCCGGACTCCGAGATCGCCAGCGCCTTGCCGTGCGCCTTGGCGAAGGCGATGGCGTCCTCCATGCCGAAGCCGCTGCCCGTGCCGGTGGGGTTCCACTGGTTGGCGTCGGGGTAGGACCAGTAATGCGCCCGGTTCACCGGGTCCGCCGCCCACTCCGCCGCGTTGGCGTTGTAGGAGCCGTCGTTCTTGTCCCAGTTGTAGAAGCCCTGGGGATACACCGGGCTGTAGGTGTCGAGGGACACGATGTCGACGTAGGAGTCGCCCGGGTAGGCGCTGGTGACCGGCTGGTTGTTCCAGCCCTGGCTGTTCGGGTTCCACTCGATCTTGGCCGTGGCGCCATCGGCGCTGGCCTCGCCGCGCATCAGGGTCGAGAGGTGCTGGAACGCCTTCACCCAGTCGGCCTGCGTGCTGGCGTCGTCGCCCATGTACCACGGCATGAAGCTGCCGTTCATCTCGTAGCCGAGCCGCAGGGTCATCGTCTTGAAGCCCGCGTTCGCCCAGGCGTCCACGACGCCCTTGTAGGCGCTGTCATAGGTTCCGTTGACGATGTTCTTGAAGAAGTCGTCGTTGGTGGACCCGGCGGCGTTGCCGGCCCAATGGCTGTTGTCCGACATCGGGATGCCGATGTCCGGCGTGACCGAGGTCTTCACCACCTGCGACTGGGTCCACGACCAGGCGGTCCAGCTGGCATTTGCGGCCCAGGTGCTCGGGTCGTGCGAGAAGTCGACGAACGCGTTCATGGTGACCGGCTTCGCGCCCATCGTGGAAACGAAGCTGTTGAACTGGTTTTCGAAGCTGGCCTCCGCCGTGGCATCGTTGCCATTCGGATTGCCGAAATACCCGCCGACGGCGTATTTGGAGGACATGGACCGGATGCTCACTTTTTCGTGATGACCAAGCCACTCTCCTATTTCCGGGCTTTCATGGCAATCACATTTTTGTGTGTTCAACAAATCCCAAGCTATGGAAACATTGCTGCACGAACCATGACAGACGGCGGCCAGAGGCCAGCGGGCGCAACTCGATCCTGACAAGTGAGTGCTGTGATAAGCTCAGACGTGCCGGGCGGAACCAGACACCTCGACAGAACCGAATATTCGTGAGAGCCACGGCGGACACGAGGGACCGGCCAGTTCGGTCCGGCCCTGGGGCGTTCCTGGAACAAAACTGCGCCGATGCCGAATGCGGCCTCCTTCCTCGCCCGGCACGACGAGGTGCTGGCCCGTTTCAGCGCCGCGGCGCGAAACGCCGAGATCGTCTCTTTCGATGTGTTCGACACGCTCCTCGTCCGCTTCTTCGGCGATCCCGCCGACCTGTTCAAAGCATTGGCCGAGCGGGTCGCCCCGGCGTCTGCGGCAGCCTTCGCACGCGAGCGGGTCGCGGCCGAGCAGCGTGCGCGCGCAAGTGCCGCCTTCCGGGGCGAACGGGAGGTGACGCTCGCCGGCATCTACCGCGAACTCAAGCAGGCCTGGGCGGCACGCGGCCCCGCCCAAGCCTTGGATCTCGATCAAGCGGCGCTGGAGGAGATGGACCTCGAACTCCGCTGCGCGCGTGCGGATCTCCAAGTCGTGGCCGCGTTCCAGGCGCTGGTCGCCGCGGGCCGGCGTGTCGTGCTCGTATCCGACATGTACCTTCCGGCCGAGTGCGTCGAGCAGATGCTGGCGCGCTGCGGAATCGCCGGGTTCGAGCGGCTTTACCTGTCAAGCGAGACCACCGTGGCCAAGGCGGACGGCAGCGTGTGGCCCTACTTGCGCGCCGCCGCCGGCCTCGCTCCGGACGCCGGGATCGTGCACCTCGGCGACAACCCGCAGAGCGACGGCGAGACGGCGCGCGGCTTCGGGGTGATCCCCTTCCTGCTGGTCCCGCCCGGCGCGCGGCGTGTCGCGTCCCGCCTCGCACAGCGCGGCCATTGGCTCGCCGACAGCTTCGCGTCCTTGCTGCGGCAAGAACTGGTCGCGCGGCGCGGCGAGCCGGGCCTCGATCCTTATTGGCTGGCCGTTGCCTTTCTCATCGTCGCGCCAGCCGCCCTCGGCATGGCCGGCCATG
>CAXUCF010000449.1:0-3026 GCA_964249275.1 uncultured Lichenihabitans sp. | reverse complement strand
GGGGCACCGAGGTCTGGATCCCGGATCTGCGCGCCTCTCGGCGCTGGTCCGGGATAACAACCGGAGTTGATCATGCGGAAACCGTAGTGCGCTGGAACACCGCCCAGGTTGCGACGTCTCGCCGCGACACCCGGCCGCGCTTCGGCCGGGCGTCCTGAACGAAGCGGGCGCAGCGCGCAACTTGCAGCACCGCCCTCGCGGCTACGTTTCGTCGGTCTTGGAGCCGCGCAGCTTGGAGAACACCGAGGCGACGTCGATGTCGTGCTCGTCCTCGCCCCGATGGCCCTTGCTGGCGGAGCCGAAGACTTCGGCCTCGGTCGAGGGCGTCGAGCGCGGCCGCGCCGTGGTGACCTCGGGCGACACCAGCGTCTGGCCGCGGTCATCGGCCACCACCGGGCGGTCCTTGGCGGCGCGGTTCACTTCTGCGTCGAGGTCGATCTGCGAGCATAGGCCCAGCGTCACCGGGTCGAGCGGGCTCAGGGCCGACGAGTTCCAGTGCGTGCGGTCGCGGATCGCCTGCAGGGTCGTCTTGGTGGTCCCGACAAGCCGCATGATCTGCGCGTCCTTGAGTTCGGGATGGTTGCGCACCAGCCACAGGATGGCGTTGGGTCGGTCCTGGCGGCGCGAGAGAGGCGTGTAGCGGGGCCCGCGGGTCTTCTTCGGGGGCGGCAGCCGCACTTTCGGGGGAGCCAGCCGCAGGTGGTGGTCCTTGTTGGTCTCGCCCAACTGGATCTCTTCGCGATCGAGCTGGCCCGAACTGATCGGATCATGCCCCTTGATGCCGGCCGCGACTTCGCCGTCCGCGATGCCCTTCACTTCCAGCGGGTGCAGCTTGCAGAACTCCGCCACCTGGTCGAACGTCAGCGACGTATTCTCGACCAGCCAGACGGCGGTGGCTTTCGGCATCAACGGTGCTTCGCTCATTCTCGTCTCCTGGCGCTCGGTGGAGCGCATATGACGCTTGTCAGCGTGTGGCGCCCGGGAAGCGCGGCAGCGCTGCCTCGCCGGGCCGAAGCCCGATGACGGCCGGAGCCCGGCACGTTCCTGCAGTCATGAGGGGAATGCACATATCATAGGTGCGCCGGCGCCCGCCCGCAACATGGAACGCCGCGCGACGCGGCGGTATTGCGGCGGGGGTGCCGCGGGCAGGACCTGCAACGGATGGACTGGCCGAGCGCCGCAGAGCCGCTCCAGTGCGGCGGCGCGGCTTGACGGCCCCCGGAAAACATGTGGTGAACTCCTCACCGTCGATCCGCTTTGTCCGGCCGCAGCGATGGGCCGCCCGGGAACACCACACGTGAACTATCTTTCGACCCGCGGGACGGCTCCGGCGCTCGGCTTCGATGGGGTGTTGCTGGCCGGGCTCGCCCGCGATGGCGGCCTCTACCTGCCCGAGACGGTCCCGGCGCTCGACCCTGCTGCCATCGCCGGGCTGGCCGGCCGGCCCTACGCCCACGTCGCGGAACGATTGATCGCGCCCTTCACGGGTGACTGCTTCGCGCCCGGCACCCTGCGCCACATGACGATGGCCGCCTATGCCGGCTTCCGCCACCCGGCCGTCGTGCCGATGAGCCAGCTCGGCGACAACCTGTTCCTGCTCGAACTCTTCCACGGGCCCACGCTCGCCTTCAAGGACGTGGCCATGCAGCTCCTCGGTCGCATGATGGAGGAGGTGCTGGGCCGGCGCGGCCGGCGCACCACCGTGGTCGGCGCCACCTCGGGCGACACCGGCGCCGCCGCCATCGAAGCGTTCAAGGGCCTGCCCTCGGTCGACGTCGTCATCCTGTACCCGCACGGGCGGGTCAGCGACGTCCAACGCCGGCAGATGACCGGCGTCGCGGCCGCCAACGTCCACGTCATCGCGCTGGAAGGCACGTTCGACGACTGCCAGGCGATCGTGAAGGCCTTGTTCAACCATCACGCCTTCCGCGACGAGACGAACCTGTCGGGGGTCAATTCCATCAACTGGGCCCGCGTCCTCGCCCAGATCGTGTATTTCGTCACGGGCGCCGTGGCGCTCGGCTCGCCCCACCGCGCGGTGTCGTTCGCGGTGCCGACGGGCAATTTCGGCGACATCCTGGCGGGCTGGATCGCCAAGCGCATGGGCCTGCCGGTCGCGCGGCTCGTCGCCGCCACCAACGCCAACGACATCCTGGCCCGTTGCCTCGATTCGGGCCGCTACGAGGTCCAGGGCGTGCGGGCCACGCAATCCCCCTCCATGGACATCCAGGTATCGTCGAACTTCGAGCGGCTGCTGTTCGAGGCCCACGGGCGCGACGCCGCCGCGGTCCGCGGCCTCATGGCGGGGCTCGCGCAGTCCGGGTCCTTCGCGGTCGGGGGCGGCCCCATGGAGCGCATCCGGGCCGAGTTCGACGCGCTGCGGATCGACGAGGCCGGCACCGAGAGCGAGATGGCCCGCACGTTCCGCGACTCGGGCGTGGTGCTCGATCCCCATACGGCGGTCGGGGTCGCGGCGGCGCGGAAAGCCCTGGCGCGCGATCCCTCGACTCCCGTCGTCGCGCTCGGCACCGCCCACCCGGCCAAGTTCCCCGACGCCGTGGAGCGCGCGACCGGTCGGCGTCCGCCCCTGCCGGCCCATCTCGCCGATCTTCTCGGCCGGGAGGAACGCTTCACGGTGCTGCCCAACGACGTCGCGGCCGTGGAAGGCTTCGTCCGCCAGCGCTCCGGCGCGGCCGCACAGGGCGAGGTCCGGGCTTGAACACCAGGATCACCACCCTGCCCTCGGGCCTGCGCATCGTGACGGACGCGATCCCGCACTTGAGGACGACCTCGCTGGGCCTGTGGGTCGGCGTCGGCTCCCGCCACGAGACCGAGGCCGAACACGGGCTGTCGCATTTCCTCGAGCATATGGCGTTCAAGGGTACGCGCTACCGCTCGGCCCGCCGCATCGCCGAGGAGATCGAGGGCGCGGGCGGCGACCTCAACGCCGCCACCTCGACCGAGCAGACCGCCTATTACGCCCGCGTGCTGCCCGGCGACGCGCCCCTGGCGCTCGACATCCTGTC
>CAXUCF010000448.1:0-3029 GCA_964249275.1 uncultured Lichenihabitans sp. | reverse complement strand
CCTGATGCACGAGGCCAAGGTCGACGTCGTCACAGTGCCGAACCTGTCCGAGCACCTGTCGTCGGCCGACACCACGGCGCAGCTGTCGGCCCGCTTCGCCTATGCTTCGGCCATGAAGTCGATCAACAACCTGCTGCTGCTCGGCGACGGCGAGACCTGGAACCGGCAGCGGATCGACTTTGCCGGCCTCCCCGAGATGGTCAGGACCTTCCTGCAGGTGGCGGCGGGTGCGGCCGACATTCCCGTGACGCGCCTGCTCGGCCAGTCGCCGGCCGGCCTTTCCGCCACGGGCGACAGCGACACGCGCAACTACTACGACATGATCGCGGCCCGCCAGGAGATCGACCTGCGGCCGCAGCTCGAGCAGCTCGACCGGCTGATCCTGCGCTCGGAGGGGATCGACCCCGCAGCGCTGACCTTCGCGTTCCGACCGCTCTGGCAGATGGATGCCGCCACGAAGGCGACAGTGGCGTTGTCGAAGGCGCAGGCGACGGCGGTCTATGCCGGGCTCGGGCTGTGGCCGGCCGAAGTGACGGCGCGGCTCGTCGAGGCGCAGGTCGTCGAGGACGGGGTCTACCCGAACGCCGAGGCGATCTTCGCCGACGTGGGGACGGGTGCGATCGATCCAGGCGGCCCGAATGGCGGGGTTCAGCCCAGCCCGGTCTCGGACTTCAGCCCGGACCAACCGCGCGATCCGGATGGGAAATGGACGGGCGGCGGCGGATCCTCCGTGCTGGTCGACCCCGTAAAGCCGTCCGCGGAGGAGCCGGGCATTCCCGTGGCGCCCTCCGTTGCGCACTCTCCCGATCCTGGAGCGGGTTTCCTCGCGCCGACCCCGGGTTCCGGCGGGCACGCACCGGATGGCACGCCGATCACGCCGGTTGCGTTCAAGGGACGCGGTCGCGCGCTGGCCCGCGTTGTCAGGGGGCTTCTCGGCGCGGCAGCACGCCTCGCGCGGCGGTGGCATTCCGGGGAGCCGGGCGTGCCAGCATCTGGCCCCCCGACGGTCGATCCGAGTTCACTCGTTCCAGGCTCCGCCACGCCGCCCGATGCGAACGAGGATTTCTGGCTCAGGCCCAGTCCTCCTGGGCTCACCTTCATGGTTCAAGGCAATACTACGACGGAACTCGGTAACAGCTACTCGGAGCAGGTCAGAGAGCATTTCGAAGGCGAGTCACCTATCGCATCGACTGCTCCCGGTTCGATCAATCCAGACGGGCTCATCGTCGTAAATACGCCAAAAGGAGCAACAGCAATCGAGGCCAAATATATTGGCGACTGGTCCGAATCGATATACAATCATGACCTGCGGCGGTCTTTTCCTCACAATGCCGTGCAGGACACGATCAACCAGGCACTGAAGTATGCGCAGGCCTACCCCGCCGGCGTGGAATGGGTGACCAACAGCTTGGACTTCGCGAGAACCTATGCGAAGAGATTTTCCGAGGCCGGAGTGAAGAATTTTCACTTCACGGTCATACCCGCCAGGAGGATGATCGATGGTCAGGGTCCTTAGCGAGGAAGATGCCGTCCGTCGGCCTCACCTAGTCGAATACGACCGACGAAACCCATCGCCACATTTTACGCCGGAGCAAATCAAATACATCAATTCGCTTCCGAATGAATTGTCGGATCGAGATCGCGCAAAGCTGGACGAGATAGAGTACTTTATCCTGAACAGGAACCATGGGCACTTGCTGTCAGTCGCCATACCAGGATTGCGGGTTCATCCCGCTATTGAAGTAAGATATGTGAAACGTTTCAACGCAGAACCCTACTGGAAGATGATCAACGAATTCCTCAAGCACGTGCCCACTGACTTTCCGCGCGATCAGGTCGGTCGATGCAATCTGCCGGCATTTCGACTGACGTTGCCCGATGGCGCGCAGTTCTACCCAATCGAGTTCAACGGCGACCTTCCCGCTTGGCGGAAACGGCTCGACGAGACGGCTAAGGTCTATCGAACGACAATTGGTCACTGGCAAGATGGGAAATTCTCGGTCTCGGATGGAAACGTCCTCGAGTTTGCCGATATGGACGTAAAATGGCTGAAAAGTGTGGAATACCCACCTGACTTCTAACCCGAAAACGCTACTTGTTCGCTTGATTGCTCTTGGCTGCGCCATCTTTCTCAGCTCTACGCTGTGTGAACCCTAGATAATGGTGAACAACGAGGGATGCAGCGGGGGCGCGCTGCAACTCCATCCCTCGCGCGTGGTGCGCTTCCTCGGCAACGCCTGGCCCGACCCGACGGTCGGCGCCTCGGTCTGGTCGGACAGCGTGCTCCTGGCGCTCTACGACGCGATCCACGCCGTGGCGCTGACGACCGCTGGCGCCACCTCGCTCATGCATGAGGCCAAGGTCGACATCGTCACGGTGCCGAACCTGTCCGAGCACCTGTCCTCCGCCGACACCACGGCGCAGCTCTCGGCGCGGTTCGCTTATGCGGCGGCGATGAAGTCGATCAACAACCTGCTGCTGCTCGGCGACGGCGAGACCTGGGCGCGGCAGAGCGTCGACTTCGCCGGCCTGCCCGAGATGGCCCACACCTTCCTGCAGGTGGCGGCGGGCCCCGCGGACATCGGGTCCCCCCGGAGATGACCGCTCCAGGCTCTCGACCCGAATAGGCGAAGTCGAGACGAGCGGTCATCTCCGTGGGTGCCCGTCCTGGTGACGCGCCTGCTCGGCCAGTCCCCGGCGAGTCTGTCGGCCACCGGCGACAGCGACACGCGCAACTACTACGACATGGTGTCGGCCCGCCAGGAGATCGACCTGCGGCCGAAGCTGGAGGGGCTCGACCGGCTCATCGCCCGCTCTGAGGGGATCGACCCCGAGGCGCTCACCTTCACGTTCCGGCCGCTGTGGCAGAAGGATGCCGCGAGCCGGGCCAATGTGGCGCTCGCCAAGGCGCAGGCCACGCAGGTCTATGCCGGGCTCGGGCTGTGGCCGACCGAAGCAACGGCGCGGCTCGTCGAAGCGCAGCTCGCCGAGGACGGGACATACCCGAACGCGGGGGCGGTGTTGGGGGG
>CAXUCF010000447.1:0-3044 GCA_964249275.1 uncultured Lichenihabitans sp. | reverse complement strand
GTATATGGCGTATGTGTATCAGGGCGCCGTGCGCAAGGGATCGGACATCAAGAGCTTCGATGACCTGAAAGGCCGCAAGGTCGGCACTGTGGTCAGCACGACTAACGAATCGTTTTTTCTCGAAGCGATGAAGCGGTGGAACGACCCGAAGGGTGAGCATCTGTCACTCCAGTCGGAAGCGGACATGTTTTTGGCGCTCGAGCAGGGTCGGGTCGATGCGATCATCTCGGGCAGCACGGCCGTCGCCACCAACGTGAAGAGCGGGAAGTACCCGGGCATCGAGCGCGGGCCTGACGCACCCTTTCCGATCGACTACGTGGGTGTGATGACACAGCGGCAGGAGTTCGGGCTGCTTCGGTACCTCGACTTATTCGTCAACCGCCAAGTGCGCAGCGGCCGTTACAAGGAACTCTATGGGAAGTGGGTCGGCGGGACCGCGCCCGATCTCACCATTCCCGGTGTCTATCGCTGATCCCCAGCCCTGTCTTGAGTGAACCCGGCCATGGCAGCTTGGCTCCCCGGCTTGCATATCACCTACGTCCTCCAGTGGCGTCCCGTCTGGAGGGCGTTGCCTGAGATGCTCTGGGGAGCGGCGGTCACGGCAGAGGTCACGGCGCTGTCGATGATCATGGGTTTAGCTCTCGGGCTCGTCCTCGCCACAGCCCGCTTGCGCGGCCGGGGACCAGCCTTAGCATTCGCACTCGCAACCACGTGGGTCGAGCTGGCCCGCAATACGCCATCCCTGTTTCAAATCTACATGGCCTTCTTCGGCCTCGGGGCTTTCGGCGTGAACCTGTCGTCGTTCACGGCCGTCCTCCTGGCCATCACTTTCAACAACGCGGGTTACCTCGCAGAAATCCTGCGGGGTGGGTTCGCGAGCGTGCCGCGGGCCCAACGGCTTGCAGGCCGATCTCTCGGCATGTCGGCACTCCAGACCGGATGGTACGTCATGGTCCCTCAGGTGCTCCGCTCGGTGTTCCACCCGATCACCAATCAGATGCTCTCGGCGATGCTGACGACCTCGCTGGGCATGGTGGTGGGCCTGCGTGAGCTTGCAGGGGTGACGCAATCCGCTCAGAGCCAGAGCTTTCGCACCTTCGAGTTCTTCGTCGTGGCGGCGGCGATCTACTACCTTCTAGCCAAGGTCCTCCTCCTCGGAGCCCGAGTCATGGGTCGCCGCCTTTTGAAGGTCGCCTGAGCATGGACAACCTCCTGCGCACCAGTCTGACCTCGAGGGACATGCTGTTCCTCGTCGAGGTCGCTGGGCGGACGCTGCTCCTCACCGTGACGGCGACACTGTTCGGGACCGTCCTCGGCCTCCTCCTCGGGGTGGTGCGGGCGGAGTCCGGCCGGGTGTCGAACGGGTTGATCGGGGCTGCCGTCGACGGCGTTCGCTCAGTGCCCTTGCTGATCCAACTCATCATCTTCAACAGCTTCGTCGCCATCCTCGGACATCCGATGTCGGCCTTCCAGTCGGGGAGTGTGGTGCTCAGCCTCTACATGGCCGTCAACTGCACAGAGGTCGTGCGATCGGGCGTGCGCTCCGTGCCGTCGATCACGCGACGAGCCGCCCGTTCCCTCGGCATGAGCTACTCTCTGGACCTCTATCACATCGTGATCCCGCTCGGGCTGCGCACCGCCTTCCCCGCCTGGGTGGGGATCGTCCTCGGCATTATGAAGGATTCGGCGCTCGTCTCCATTCTGGGCTATTTCGAACTGTTGAAATCGTCTCAGAGCCTCATCACGCGAACCCAGGAGCCGCTGCTGATCCTCGTGCTGGTCGGCGTCTTCTATTTCGTCCTGAGCTTCCCCTTGTCACGGCTCGCCGGGACCATCGAACAGGCGATGCAGCGGTGATCAGCATCAAGGACGTCCACAAATCCTTCGGCGCACTCCCGGTTCTGAAGGGGGTGGGTCTGACGGTGCCGAAGGGCGAGGTGCTGAGCATCATCGGTGCGAGCGGGTCCGGGAAGTCGACACTGCTCTACTGCATCAACGGTCTCGAACCGATCCAGAGCGGAACGATCGCAGTTGACGGGATCGACGTCCATGCCAGGACGACCGACCTCAATCGCCTGCGGTGTCGGCTCGGCATGGTGTTCCAGCAGTGGAACTGCTTTCCCCACCTCACGGTATTGGAGAACGCGGCGCTCGCCCCGCGGGTCGTCCTGCGCAAGTCCCGGGCGGAGGCGCGCGAGATCGCAGCGCGGCAACTCGCGCACGTCGGTCTCGGAGACAAGCTGAAGACGTACCCGGACCGGCTCTCGGGCGGTCAGCAGCAGCGTTTGGCCATCGCGAGAGCCCTCGCCATGCAGCCCTCCTACATGCTGTTTGACGAGGTGACCTCGGCGCTCGACCCCGAACTCGTCGGGGAGGTTCTCGACACCATTCGCATGCTCGCCGACGAGGGTATGACGATGATCTGCGTCACCCACGAGATGACCTTCGCGCGCGACGTGTCCGATCGCATCGCCTTCTTCCACGAGGGCGCGATCGAGGAGATCGGTCCCGCACGGGAGCTGATGCTCCACCCGCAGCGCGACCGCACCAGACAGTTCCTGAGCAAGGTTCGCTGAAGAATTCCTCCCATCGCAGGACACGCCATGCAAGCCGCCGATTCGAAGACGGGTGCCTACTCGACCGAGCAATCGAAGAGTCTATACGAGCGTGCGGTGAAGGTGCTGCCCGAAGGCGTCAGCTCCGGCTCACGCGGACCATTGAACTACAAGCCTTTCCCGCCCTACATGCGGGAGGGCAAAGGCGGCTACATCTGGGATGTCGACGGCAACGGATACGTCGATTGGCAGCAGTCCTTCGGCAACCTCCCGCTCGGCCACGCACATCCCGCAATCGTCGCGGTCGTTTGCGACCAGGCGGCTCGCGGCACTCATCTCGCGTCCGCGCTGGAGGTCGAGGTCGAGACGGCGGAGACGACGGTGCGCATCGGCGGCATGGCCAAGGGCTCGGGCATGATCTGCCCCACCATGGCCACGCTGCTGGCCGTCATCACCACCGACGCGGTCGTCGCCCCCCCCCCCCGGGCA
>CAXUCF010000446.1:0-3056 GCA_964249275.1 uncultured Lichenihabitans sp. | reverse complement strand
CCCTTCGGATTACAGATTCCTCTCAGACAGTCAGCGTCTCAAGAACCGAAAGGGCCAGGGATGACGGAATGCGGAGGGGCGCGAGGTGGCCGAGATGATCGAGAAGGCCCCGCGCCGCCCCTACGATCTGCACTGGCGGCGTTTTCGGCCTGTTGATGGACCGAGCGGGCGGGGGTCGAAATCGCTGCCCACGGGCTTCCTTCGCTTACGGAGTACGCCGTAACGACCTCCAAGGCAGCTTCTGCAGCTTCTGGAGAGCGGGAACGAAGAGCCTCACAAGAGGAATAGCGGGAAACCTACTTGCGATTTTTGCTCAAGCTAGCTTGACGCTTCGGGACCCGCATGCGATATCACCAACACACCGTAACGTGTCGCTTGACAGTTTACGGTGACGCCGTTACCCCATTTGCCAGTTGTTAAACCACAGTAGCAATCGGGATTGCGGCGGGTGTGTCATGATAAACAGCTTCAAGAGTAAAGGTGCGGCCGAGCTTCATGAGCACGGCACGTCAGCGAAGGTCAACAAAACGCTTCATGCGAAGGTTATCCGCATTCTGGACGCTTTGGACAGGGCCACCATTCCGTCAGATATGAACTTGCCGGGTTTCGACTTCCATCCTCTACAAGGGTTCAAGCCGACCCGGTATTCGGTTCACATCAACGGACCGTGGTGCGTCACATTCGAGATCGAAGATGGGCACGCTTGGCGCGTGGACATCGAACAATATCACTGAGCCGGCTGCGCCCTTCCACTGCGCCCCGGCGCATCGGGGTTCACATCATGTCGGACATCGTCGCCCAGAGGCCCAACCGTGCGCCGACGCATCCCGGCGCCATCCTGCGTGAAGACGTGCTCCCCGCCCTCGGCATCACCGTGACCGCGATGGCCGACCACTTGCGCGTCACGCGCCAGCAGCTTCACCGCATCCTGGCTGAGGATTCCGGCGTCTCACCCGAGATGGCGTTGCGCCTCGGCAAGCTATGCGGCAACGGCGAAGGCCTCTGGATCAGAATGCAGGAGGCATTCGATCTCTGGCACGCCCGCCAGCGCATCGGCGAGGAGGTCGAGGCCATCCCGACGCTGCATGTCGAGCGGGCGGCTTAGTCGAGCGAGCGAACGCAGCCTCACAGCGCTCATACGCGGCAGCCTGGACGAAATCGAACCCGCACCCCGACGCGGCATGGTCGTGCCGCATCCGCGCGCGTTCGGCCGGCGAGAGATCGTCTCAGGACGCTTCGGTGGTGGTCATCATGGCGGAAGCTCCAGCAGCTTGACGGCGGCCAAGCCGTCTCGCGCCCCTTCACCATCCAGCGCCTGCCCGCAAGGGCCGCGCACCACTACGCCACGCGATGGAATAGATGCGCGTTCGAGCAGCGGTGGCCGGCCATCCTCACCCTTTCCGGCGCTGCGCTCCCAGCCCCATGGACTTCGCCAGCGCCGACCGAGCGGCGGAGTAGGCCGGCGACACCATGGGATAGTCGACAGGGAGGCCCCACTTCGCCCGGTATTCCGCCGGCGTGAGGCCGTGCTTCGCCAAGTGGCGCTTGAGCGACTTGTACCGCTTCCCGTCTTCCATGCTGACGATGAAGTCGTCCTCGATCGACTTCTTGACCGACACGGGCGCGACCGGCTTCGGTGCCTCGGTCGCGGCTGACGCGGGCGATCCCAGGCCGACCAGGGCGCCATGCACGGACGCGATCAGGCCGGGCAGGTCGACCAGCGGAACGGAGTTCTTGACCACGTAGGCGGACACGACTTCGGCGGTCATCTCGACCATGTCGGCGGACGCAGGCGATGCGGTGGGGGCGGCTTCGGACATGCGGGCTCCAGGAAAGGATGAGAGGCGACCGGCCGTTCGGCCGGCCGGCGCCGGGCGGGATCGTCAGGCGGCCGTGAGGTGCGGCGAGAGGAGCTTCTGCATCTCGAACATGGTGCAGCGGTCCTTCCCGAAGACGGCCTTCAGCTTGTCGTCGGCGACGATCACGCGCTTGTCGGTCGGGTCCTGCAGCTCGTGCTTGCGGATGTGGTCCCACACCTTCGACACCACCTCTGTGCGGGGCAGCGGATCGGTGCCGACGATCGCGGCGAGCTGGGCCGAGGGCGTGACCGGCTTGTAAAGGGCACCCGAGGTGCGCTTTGTGTCGGGCTTCTCCGCTGTCGGTACCTTGGTGGCCTTGTCGGCTGAGGTCTTCGCCATGGTATGTTGCTCCTGGACAGATTGTCGCGATCCCCATGCACGAGAGCAGGAGGGGAGACTAGAGCGAATACGCTCACATGCAGGGTAATCCGCATGTTCGCATGTCAACAAGCCCGCTTGTTGCTTCGGTATCAGGGATCTCCGGGAACGGACGGCATCAACGCGACGAGCCAAGCGCAGCGGTCGAGTTCCGGGGCCACGACGGCGATATCCACGCCGGCGAACAGGCCTGGGAAGACCGCGGCATAACCGCGGACTGTACCCGCGACACAGTCGTCGAGCGGCCACGCGATCCCGCTGTGGTCGACGACGAGGCCGGGCCTGTCCCACCGTCCTTCGTCCAAACCCGCGTCAGGCACGTCGAGTGCGAAACCGGGGATCAACCGCTCATAGCCGGGAGAGAACCTTACCGGGCGGCTCGGTTTCGGATCGGTCTGGGCGTGCTTGGTGCCGTTGCACACGGCCTCGACGATCGCCAGCGCCGCGGCCGTTCCCGGGCCGAGGCCTGCGACCATAGAACGAACGGCCCGGATGTCCGGCTTGCCGTTGGAACTCCGCGGCAGCGTGACCGCGACGTGGTCGACGAGGTGCGCGGCCGTGATGCACACGAGATAGGCGCGGCGCTGGTCCGCCGGTTCGGCTAGCAGCTCGCGGAAGGTCGGCAGGACGATCAGGTCGAGATAGGCCGCCGGCGTCATCGGGCGGCCGCGGGGATTGTCGACGAGCAGGTCCATCGCGGGGCAGCCGTCGTCCGCCTCGCCCCGGAAAACCGTCGCGAACCGGCCTCGCGCCAAGTCGAGCGACACGGCATCGCGCAGCACGTCCGCGGCCTCGCCCGGGCATTCGAGCACTTCGGTG
>CAXUCF010000445.1:0-3069 GCA_964249275.1 uncultured Lichenihabitans sp. | reverse complement strand
GCGCCAACCCCGGCTTGCCCTTCTTCGCCTACTGCACGAACTATCTGATCGACCTCAAGCACGCCGTGATCATGGACGTGGAAGCGACCACGGCCGTGCGTCAAGCCGAGGTCACCGCGGCCAAGCGCATGATCACCCGCACGCAGGACCGCTTCGGGCTGTGGCCCGAGAAGCTGGCGGCCGATGCCGGCTATGGCTCGGGCGAGATGCTGGCCTGGCTCGTTCACGAGCGTGACATCCACCCGCACATCCCGGTGTTCGACAAGTCCGCGCGCAGCGACGGTGTGAATAGGCGTGCAATAGGGCCCCCGTTAACGGGGTAATCGGCTTCCAATCGGGACCCCGGGACAGCTCGTCCACAGTGCTCTTCGAGTTCAGCGAAGGGCGTCACGGGGATGTTGGTTGTGGAGACCGTCGCGAGGATCCGCCGCGCCTACTTCGTGCAAGGCAAGGCCATCAAGGAGATCGTCCGGGAGCTGAGGGTCTCGCGCAAGGTCGTGCGCAAGGTGATCCGCTCGGGCGAGACCGCCTTCGGCTACAAGCGTAGTCGCCAGCCGGCACCGCGCATCGATCCCTGGCGCGAGGAGCTCGATCGGCTGCTTTCAGCCAACGGCACCAAGGCAGGGCGCGACCGCCTCACCCTTGTTCGCATCTTTGAGACGCTGCGGGACGCTGGCTACCAGGGCGGGTACGACGCGGTGCGCCGCTACGCCCGGGGTTGGCGGCGCAACCACGTCGCCCTGACCGCGCCCGCCTTTGTGCCGCTCTCCTTTGCGCCGGGCGAGGCCTACCAGTTCGATTGGAGCCACGAGGTGGTGCTGATCGCCGGCACCACCACCAAGATCAAGGTCGCCCACGTCCGGCTGTGCCACTCGCGCATGCTGTTCGTCCGGGCCTACCCGCGCGAGAGCCAGGAGATGGTGTTCGACGCCCACGACCGGGCGTTCGCCTTCTTCAAGGGCGCATGCCGGCGCGGCATCTACGACAACATGAAGACGGCGGTGGAGACCATCTTCGTTGGTCGCGAGCGCGCCTACAACCGCCGCTTCCTGCAGATGTGCTCGCACCACCTTGTCGAGCCTGTCGCTTGCACGCCGGCGTCGGGCTGGGAAAAGGGCCAAGTCGAGAACCAGGTCGGCCTGGTGCGCGAGCGCTTCTTCACGCCGCGCGTCCGGGTGAAAAGCTACGCGGAGCTGAACGCCCTGCTGCTCGACCAGTGCCTTGCCTACGCCAAGGCTCATTCTCATCCCGAGCAGCGCGAGCGCACGGTTTGGCAGGCGTTCGAAGCCGAGCGGGCCATGCTGGTGCCCTATGCCGGCTCGTTTGACGGCTTCCACGCGGTGCCGGCGGCGGTGTCGCGCACCTGCCTGGTCCGCTTCGACAACAACAAGTACTCGGTCGAGGCGCGCGCCATCGGCCGGCCCGTCGAGGTGCGCGCCTATGCCGAGCGCGTCGAGCTCCGGCAGAACGGGCACGTGGTGGGCACGCACGCCCGCAACTTCGGGCGGGACCAAACGATCTACGACCCTTGGCACTACGTCCCCGTGCTGGCCCGAAAGCCCGGCGCGCTCAGGAACGGCGCGCCGTTCAAGGACTGGGTCCTTCCCTCGGCGCTGGAACGGGTCCGGCGCAAGCTCGCCGGCAGCCCGGATGGCGACCGGCAGATGGTGGACATCCTCACCGCCGTGCTCGGCGACGGGCTGGCTGCCGTCGAGGCGGCCTGCGCCGAGGCGCTTTCCGAGAACGTGCACTCCGCCGACGTCATCCTCAACGTGCTGTCGCGACGGCGCGCCTGCGTCGCTCCCGTCACCATCCTGACGCCCGAAAGCCTGCGGCTTCGCCATGAGCCCGCCGCCGACTGCGCACGCTACGACACGCTGAGGAGAGCACCGTGATGGAACGCCAGGACATCCTTGCCACGATGGGATCGCTGAAGCTGTACGGCATGCGGGCGGCCTACGACGAGATCATCAAGGTCGCGCTCAAACGGACCCACGAGCCGCAGCAGGTGGTGGGCGACCTGCTGGGCGCCGAGATCGCCGAAAAGCAGGCACGCTCGGTCAAGTACCAGATCGCCATTGCCAAGCTGCCGTTGGCCAAGGACCTGGCCGAGTTCGCCTTTGCCGCCACGCCGGTCAACGAGGCCCTGGTCCGCGACCTCGCATCCGGTGCCTTCCTCGCCCACCAGCGCAACGCCGTGCTGGTGGGCGGCACCGGAACCGGCAAGACCCATCTCGCCATTGCGATCGCCCGCGCCTGCATCCGTGACGGAGCGCGAGGGCGCTTCTACAACGTCGTCGACCTCGTCAACCGGCTCGAAGCCGAAGCGCGGGCCGGGCGCGCCGGCCGCATCGCCGACCACCTCGCCCGGCTCGACTTCGTGGTGCTCGACGAGCTCGGCTACTTGCCCTTCGCGCAATCGGGTGGGCAGCTCCTGTTCCACCTCATCAGCCGGCTCTACGAGCAAACCTCGATCCTTGTCACAACCAACCTGGCCTTTGGCGAATGGCCCGCGGTGTTCGCCGGGGACGCCAAGATGACCACCGCGCTGCTCGACCGGCTCACCCATCATTGCGAGATCGTGGAAACGGGCAACGAAAGCTGGCGCTTCAAGAACCGCGCCTGAACCCCGATCAACCCTGCGGCCGTGATCACCCCGGCCGAGCAACCCCGACCAGCCCGGCCGGGGTGATCACACCCAATTCGCGCAAATCAGAGGGGTCCCGATTGGGGTCTGACTCAGTTCTGGTGATGTTTGCTGATCGCTTCGGCGCTGGTTCGTCAGCGGGATCAGCAGCATGCGCCGGAAGCTTTCTCCCTTCTCCGTGATCCCGCCCGGGCTTGCCATCCAGAGTGTCGAGATCGGCGGCGATGCCATCTTGGTCGTCGCCAGAGCGGTCGCAGCCGCGTCGCCTTGCCCAGGCTGCGGCGGCCTCTCGCGGCGGGTCCACAGCCGTTACGTCCGGCGCGTGGCGGACCTGCCCTGCGCCGGGCGCGGCATCCGCCTTCACCTCGTCGCGCGCCGGTTCCGCTGCGGGGATGGCGCCTGTCGCCAGCAGATCTTCGCCG
>CAXUCF010000444.1:0-3069 GCA_964249275.1 uncultured Lichenihabitans sp. | reverse complement strand
GGCCCGCCCGCCGTCGCGCGCCAGCGCCCACCACGGGGCGGGCGACATCGCGTCGAACAGCACCCCGATGGGGCCGGCCTCGGCCTGCACGGCCGCGGCGGGGGGGCGGCGCTGGCGTTCGTAGCCGAGCGCCGCGGCCGCCACCACCACCCGGTCGCGCGTGCCGGCCGCGAGCCGGGCCCCGGCGGCCCCGCTGAGCACCAGCGACACCGTGGTCTGGCTCACCCCGGCCGCGGCCGCCACCTCCGTCATGGTGGGGCGGCCCCTGCCCGGCCCCGCGGATCGCCCGTCGTTGCCGCGCCCCTCCCCCATCCGGCCGCCTCCATGCCGCAGCACAGCATGGCGAATAATGCCGCATTCGCCCTGCTAATATTTGCCTGATTGACAAAGATTATCAGCGGCGGGACAGTGAAGGCAAGCGATCGGCCCGGCAGCGGCCGAGGCCTGTTCCAGGGAGGACCACTACCATGATCATCACGCGACGCAGTCTCCTCGTTTCGGCGGCCTTCGGGGCCACGGCCCTCTCGGTCCCCCGCGCCTTCGCGGCCGACGGCCTGCCCAAGCTCGCCAAGAAGGCCACCTACAAGGTCGGCTTCTCGCAGACCGAGAGCAACAACCCGTGGCGTATCGCCGAGACCAACTCGATGCAGGACGAGGCCAAGAAGCTCGGCTACCAGCTCGTCTATACGGATGCCGCGAGTTCGGCCGCCAAGCAGGTGTCGGACGTCAACAGCATGATCGCGCAGGGCGTCGACGTCATCTTCCTGGCGCCGCGCGAGGAGAAGCCGCTGGTCCCCGCCATCATGAACGCCAAGCGGGCCGGCATCACGGTGATCCTGCTCGACCGCAACGTCGACCAGAGCCTCGCCAAGGGCGGGCGCGACTACCTCGCCTTCATCGGCTCGGATTTCATCGCCGAGGGCCGGCGTTCGGCCGAATGGCTCATCAAGGCCACGGGCGGCAAGGCCAAGATCATCGAACTCGAGGGCACCACGGGCGCCTCGGCCGCGACCGACCGCAAGAAGGGCTTCGACGACGCCGTCAAGGCGCAATCGGGCATGTCGATCGTGGCGAGCCAGAACGGCGAGTTCACCCGCGACAAGGGCCGGCAGGTCGCCGAGACCCTGTTGCAGGCCCATCCCGATGCCAATGCCATCTTCGCCCATAACGACGAAATGGCGCTCGGTGCCGTGGCGGCCTTGAAGGCGGCCGGCAAGGCGCCCGGCAAGGACGTGCTGATCGTGTCGTGCGACGGCGAGAAGGAGGCCGTGCAGGCCATCATCGACGGCGAGATCGGCGCCACCTGCGAGTGCAACCCGCGCTTCGGGCCCAAGGCCTTCGCCACCATGCAGAGCTATGCGGCGGGCGAGACCATCCCGCCCATGATCATCAACGCCGACCAGTTCTACGACGCCGGGGACGCCAAGCAGCTCATCGCGACGGCATTCTGAACCAAGCGCTCGTCCCTTCTCCCCTTGGGGAGAAGGTGGCGCGTCGCGGCAAAGCCGCGAAAGTCGCCGGATGAGGGGCGGGCGCCGCGGGATCCCTCATCCGCCCGCCTTCGTGGAGTCCCTCCACGCGTGCACCGACGGGACATCGGTCGTATGAACACGTCTGCCAGCGCCTCTCCCCTCCTCCTCATGGAGGGTGTCGCCAAGCGGTTCGGCGCGGTGCGGGCGCTGGAGAACGCCGCCCTCGCGGTCGGCATGGGCGAGGTCCACGCCCTGGTGGGCCAGAACGGCGCCGGCAAGTCGACACTCATCAAGGTGCTGACCGGCTTCTACCGGCGCGACGCGGGCCGTATCGATTTCGGCGGTCAATCCTTCGAGGCCGCTTCCCCGCAGGACGCGCAGGCGAAGGGCATCGCCACCATCTACCAGGAGGTCAACCTCGTGGGTTTCCGCTCGGTGGCCGAGAACATCGGCCTCGGGCGGCGATTCAGCCGCTTCGGCCTGCTCGATACCGCGCGCATGCAGGCCGAGGCCCGCGCTCTGCTGGGCCGCTTCAACCTCGATATCGACGTGCGCCGCCCGCTCGACGGCTTCCCGATCGCCACGCAGCAGATGGTGGCGATCGCCCGCGCCATCGGCTTCTCGGCCAGGCTCGTCATCATGGACGAGCCGACTTCCTCGCTCGACGATCGCGAGGTCGAGAGCCTGTTCGCCGTGGTGCGCCAGCTGCGCCGGGAGGGCGTGTCCATCGTCTTCGTCAGCCACAAGCTCGACGAACTCTATGCCGTCTGCGACCGCGTCACCATCATGCGGGACGGCGCCACGGTCCGCACCGGCAGCATGGCCGAGGTCTCGAAGCTCGACCTCGTCGCCACCATGCTGGGCCGCGACCTGAACACCGTGGCCCGGCAAGGGGCCACGGGCTTCGGCGCGAAGGGCGACGAGGGCCGGCATCGGCCCGTGCTCGAGGCCCGCGGCCTTGCCACGGCGCCGCTGGTGCACGACGTGGGCTTTGCGGTCGGGGCCGGCGAGATCGTCGGCCTGTCGGGCCTGCTCGGCGCCGGCCGCACCGAGAGCGTGCGCCTGCTGTTCGGTGCCGACCCGCTGCAAAGCGGCACGATCGCACTCGACGGCAAGCCCTTCGCGCCCGCGGCCCCGCGCGACGCCATCGTGGCGGGCCTCGGCTTCTGCACGGAGGACCGCAAGCACGAGGGCATCATCCCGGACCTGTCGGTGCGCGAGAACCTCACCCTGGCGCTTATGCCTCGCCTTGCTGCGGCCGGCATCGTCGACGAAGCGCGGCAGAGCGCGGTGGTGGAGCGCTTCGTCAAGCGCCTCGGCATCAAATGTTCGAGCCCCGAGCAGCCCATCAGGGAGCTCTCGGGCGGCAACCAGCAGAAGGTGCTGCTGGCCCGCTGGCTGTGCATGGACCCGAAGCTCCTGATCCTCGACGAACCCACACGCGGCATCGACGTCGGCGCCAAGGCCGAGATCCAGTCGTTGATCCGCGAACTCGCCCGAGGCGGGCTCGCCGTGCTGATGGTGTCGTCGGAGATCGAGGAGATCACGGAAGGGTCGGACCGGGCCTACGTGCTGCGCGACGGCCGCACGGTCAGCA
>CAXUCF010000443.1:803-3074 GCA_964249275.1 uncultured Lichenihabitans sp. | reverse complement strand
GCCCTGGAGCAGGAGGTGGTCATAGGTGACGCGCGGCCGCCTTTCACCGTCGGCGCCGGCCGCGATCTCGGGGTACTGCCGCGTGGTCAGGGCATTCAGATCCGCCAGCGTGCCGGCGACCGCGACCGCGAGATCGATCGTGTGGGCGCCCTGGATGGTGACGAGATTGGCAAAACTGGCGGGATCCTCGAGGTAGAGGAAAGGATCGGGCACATCCGGACCGAAGCCGGCCGTGGATGAATACATCGACGCGCTGAGAGGGCGCCCGATCGCCCCGGAGGCGACCAACCCGCGCGCGCGCTTGACGGCCGGACTGCCGCGGAGCTGCAGGCCGATGGCGGTCAGCACGCCGGCGCGGCGGGCCGCCACCGCCATCTCCTCCGCTTCGGCCACGCTTCGCCCGAGCGGCCACTCGCAGTAGACGTGCTTGCCCGCCGCGATGGCGGCCAGGACGATGTCGCGATGGTCGGGCACGCGCGTGCAGACCGCGACGAGGTCGACGTCGGGGGAGCGGGCGAGGTCCAGCCCGCTCGCGAAGGCGGACGGCACGCCGAAGGCCCGAGCGGCCGCGGCCGCCGTCGCCTGGCTGTTGGTCGCCACCGCGGCGAACTCCAAGCCTTCGACGCCTCCGACGGCCGGAACGTGGGATTCGCGTGCCCATCCACCCTGAGCGCTCGCGCCGATGATCCCGACCCGTATCGTCTTGCCCATGTCGTGCTCCTCCGCCCGCACGCGTCCCGCGATCGGGCCGTCCGCCGCGCTCGCGGGAAACGCCGATGCGTCGACGAGCATGTAAATCCGCTCGGGGCGGAAACAACGTTGTCTGGAATTTCAGGACTTGAAGCGCCGGGTTGGCAATCATGGATCGGCTCACGATCAGGGCGGTGTTCGCCGAGGCCGTCGACCTCGGCTCGTCCACGGCCGCCACCGCGCTGGGCTCCTCGTCCCAGGTGGTCGGCCAAGCATGTGGGCTTCCTTGAGCCGCGGCGCACGGCCGAGAAGGCGCTCACGGCGGTGGTCCGGCAGGCCGACGTGCGGGCGGAGGGGTGTCGACGCGCTCGATCACGTCCGCCCAGGGCGGCCCGTTCTGCTTGGTCGCGCCGCCCCAAAGGGAACCCGATCGCGAACTGGGTTCGGCGCACCGCTGGCCGATGAACGGTTGACGCCCGATTAGGAGATGTCGGTCCAAACTCCCGCGTCGTATGGTGCCCGGCACCCCTGGTCGGTGATGGTGATGAGACAGCAGGTCAGCGAGGGCTTCCTCCGGGCCATGGCGGACGCCATGCCTGGCCTGATCGCGCATTGGGATCTGACCCTGCGCTGCGCCTTCGCCAATCAGCAGTACTCTCAGTGGTTCGGCCGATCGCTGGACGAGGTCATAGGGGCCAGCATGCCGGACCTGCTCGGCGAGCGCCTGTTCGCTGCGGCCAAGCCGCACGTCGATGCCGTCATGGCGGGCGTAGAGCAGCGATTTGAGCAGCTCGTCACCAAACCCGACGGGACCGTCGTCCATGCCTGGGTGAACTACGTCCCCCATCGCGGTGAGGACGGCTCCTTGAGCGGATTTTTCGTGCTGGTCACGGATGTCACGCCGCTTCGGCAAGCCGAACAACGTGCTCTGGAAAGCGAGAGCCGGTACAGGCTGCTCGCTGATCACAGCAGCGATATGATCTTCCACCTCGACCGCGAGCTCGTCCGCCGGTATGCGTCGCCGGCCTGCCGCGAAATCCTGGGCTATGAGCCGCACGAGTTGGTCGGCATACGCCCGGCCGACCAGATCCATCCCGACGATGCGGAGCGTGTCGCCGCGGTGTTCCGATCACTGCTCGATGGCAGCGCGGACCGTAGCTCGGTCGTCAATCGCATCCGCCACAAGGATGGGCACTGGGTGTGGGTCGAGGTCGAGTTCCGCTCCGTCCGCGACCCCAGGAGTGAAAAGCCGTCGGGCATCGTCGGCACAATGCGGGACATATCGCTCCGCAAGTCCATCGAGCTACAGCTCGCCGAAACCAGCCATCAGCTTCTGCAGCTATCGCGTCAGGACAGCCTGACGGGTCTCGCCAACCGGCGATGCTTCGATGAGATGCTGACCAGCTATCACCGAGCGGCGGTCGACGACGGAAGCAGATTCTCGCTGGTGATGATCGACGTCGACTGCTTCAAATCCTTCAACGACCGGTACGGCCATCCGGCCGGGGATGAGTGCCTCAAGAAGGTCGCCGGCGCGATCACGGTTTCCATTCGGCAGCCCCGTGACATCGCTGCTCGATA
>CAXUCF010000443.1:0-793 GCA_964249275.1 uncultured Lichenihabitans sp. | reverse complement strand
GCCGAAGACGGACGAGGCTGAGGCTGCGCTCGTGGCCGAGCGCATCCGACTGTCGGTCGCCAGGCTTGCCATCGAGCACACCGGCAGTTCGACCGGGTTCGTCACGCTGAGCGCCGGAATTGCAGCGTTGGACGGCGACGCGGGTGACCATGACTGGCGAGGCCTGCTCCGCTCCGCCGATGTTGCCCTCTATGAAGCGAAGAGGGGAGGTCGCAACACGGTTTCGATCTCGTCGCGTCTCGAACGCTCAGATGCCGCCTGATCAGACATCGCCTCTTTCGAAGAGTTTGTCGCAATGCGGCCGGCCAGCCTGCCGGGAAATGCAGTTCCGAATCTCAATCTGTCGCCCGAGAGGTACTGCGAAACAATGAGTATCAGCATCCAGCCTCTTGTGACCTGACTGTTCGTTCGAGAGCGCCTTTCCGGCAACAGTCAGCGCCCGCCCGCTTGTGGGATCGCCTTCCAGAGGTCTAACTCAGCACGATCCCGCCGCAGACGTTCAAGGACTGTCCTGTGACGAAGGCGGATTGGTCCGAGGCGAGAAAGACCACCGGACCCGCGACGTCTTCAGGTTGACCCAGACGACGCAGCGCCGTGACGGAAGTCCACCTGTCGATGTTGGCCTGATCGGCGAGATTGGTGCGCCCCATCTCGGTGACGATGATGCCCGGGCAGACGCAGTTCGCCGTGATGCCGTCGGCACCGACCTCCTGCGCGAGGCCGCGCGTGAACCCCATGACGGCCGCCTTGGATGCCGAATAGTGGGCCTGCAACGGAGCGCCGTGCTTGCCGC
>CAXUCF010000442.1:0-3089 GCA_964249275.1 uncultured Lichenihabitans sp. | reverse complement strand
GGATCAGGGTGGCGACACCCGGCGCGGCCCGGGCCGCCAGGATGGCGGCCTCCGCGGCCGGCGCTACGTCATCGGGCCCGGTCGCGCGGCGCAGCCAGTCCGACACGGGCCGGGCAAAGGAATCGATGTCGGTCGTCAGGGGCGCGTCGAAGGGCAGATGGTAGGACGCATGGTCGCCCACGATGTTGACGACCGGAGTGCGGGCGCGCCGCGCGTTGTGCAGGTTGGCGAGCCCGTTGGCGAGCCCCGGCCCGGTATGCAGCAGCGTGGCGGCGGGCTTGCCCGCCATACGGCCGTAGCCGTCGGCCGCAGCCGTCACCACGCCCTCGAACAGCCCCAGCACGCAGCGCATTTCGGGCCGGCGATCGAGTGCCGCAACGAAATGCATCTCGGACGTACCCGGATTGGCGAAGCAAACGTCGACGTCATTGACGAGCAGCGTATCGCAGAGTCGGTCTGCTCCGTTCATGCGGGAAGCTCCTCGAGGCGGCGGCCGACCGCCGCAATGGACAACGCTGTCGCGCCAGGATCGGCCGGCCGTCAACCGCATTTTGCCGTCCCGGCGACAACCATGACCCGCGCCGGGACCATGCCGGTTGCGTTTCGCCCAGACGACGCCGATGGTCGCCGACGTTCGGCGGGAGCAGCAGCTTGGTGGTCCTCGGCCTCACGGGCTCGATCGGCATGGGTAAGTCGACGACCGCCGGCATGTTCCGCGACGCGGGCGTGCCGGTGTTCGATGCCGACGCGGCCGTGCATGCGCTGTACGGCGGTGCCGCCGTGCCGGCCATCGAAGCGGCCTTTCCCGGCACCACGAACCACGGCACGGTCGATCGCGAACTCCTGCGCCGGCGCGTGCTCGACGACGCCGCCGGGCTGCGGCGCCTCGAAGCCATCGTCCATCCGATGGTGCGGGCGCAGCGCGCCGCCTTCCTGCTGGCTGCGGAGCGGCAAGGGGCGCGGCTCGCCGTGCTCGACATCCCCCTGCTGTTCGAGACCGGGGCGGACGGCGCTGTCGACGCCGTCGCGGTCGTGTCGGCTCCGGAAGCAGTGCAAAAGGCCCGGGTCATGGCCCGGCCCGGCATGACGGAAGCCCGGTTTTCGGCCATATTGGCCCAGCAGGTGCCCGACGCCGAAAAGCGCGCCAGGGCCCGCTTCGTGATCGACACCGGCCGGGGGCTCGAGCCCGCACGGGCCGAGGTCCGCCGCATCATCGCGACCCTGTCGGAGGACGGCGGGGCTGCCGCAACCCAGGGGCATTGATGCGCGAGATCGTTCTCGATACGGAAACCACGGGGCTCGATCCCACGAAGGGCGACCGCCTGGTCGAGATCGCCGGCATCGAACTGATCAACTACATCCCCACCGGCAAGAGCTACCACGCCTTCATCAATCCCGAGCGCGACATGCCGGAGGACGCGTTCCGGGTGCACGGCCTCTCAGCCGCGTTCCTGGCCACGCACCCGGTCTTCGCGCTGCATGCCGACGACTTCCTGGATTTCGTGCGCGACGCCCGGCTCGTCATCCACAATGCCGACTTCGACATCGGCTTCATCAACCACGAACTCGGGCGGCTGAGGAAGCCGACCATCGCCATGGATGCGGTGATCGACACGCTGGCGATGGCGCGGCGGCGCCACCCGGGCGCGCCGAATTCGCTCGATGCGCTCTGCGCCCGCTACCGCATCGACACGTCGAAGCGCGTGAAACACGGCGCCATGGTCGACGTGGAACTGCTGGCCGAGGTCTATGCCGAATTGCTGGGCGGCCGGCAGACCTCGCTCGGCCTCGGCACCCGCGTGGTCAACCTGCACAGGGACACGGTGGTCAGGCCCCTGCAGCGCCCGACCCCCCTGCCCCCGGCCCTGTCGGCTACGGAGGAGGCGGCCCACGCAGCCTTCGTGGCGACGCTGGGACCGAAGGCGCTGTGGCTGAGCTACCGCGAGGCCGCGAGGGAGAGCGCGGCGGGGTGAGTCAGCAATCGGGAGAGGGGTCGCTCGTTTCCAACATGAGTGCGTAACGCCGATTCGTCTTGCGATCTCGGTCGGCTCCGGCGCATTCGGGTTGGGGATCGAGCGGCTGCGGGCCTCCCTGCAGTCGGGGGAAGGCGCGGCGAAGTGGCCGAGTTCCACCCTTCTCGGGCGTTGGGAAGGTCTGCCTCAGGGGGAAACTCAGCGCGCTCGCCCGCTGGCCACCGTTGCAGAACTCGAGAGTCTGGTATTCCTGAAAAAATGGGCCTTTCTTGGTGCATCAGTCTGGTGCATAATGAGGGATGATTTTTGGCTATGCGCGTGTCTCGACAAACGGTCAGGACCTCGCTGTCCAGCAGGGGCAATTGAAGGCTGCCGGCTGCGAGTACGTCTATGCCGACACCTTCACGGGCATCACTGCCGACCGGCCTCAGCTCAAGCGACTGATGGCCAAGCTGCGCGAGGGCGATACGGTTATCATCCCGGCGGTCGATCGCTTAGCCCGTGACGCGACCGATCTACTGGTGATCGCCCGCGACATGCAGCGCATAGGGGCGGGGCTGAAATCACTGGCCGAAAGCGCCGTCGATACGACAAGCGACTTTGCCGAAGTGGTGCTGGCGATCCTGGGCGTTGCCGCCATGCTGGAACGGCGGCGCATCCTCGACCGCACGGCGCGGGGCCATGCGGCTGCGAAGGCGCGAGGCGTCAAGTATGGCCGAAAGCCGAAGCTGACGCTGCACCAGAGGCAGGAAGCCCTTGCCCGCAAGGCTGCAGGCGAGCCGGTCCGCGAGATTGCCCGCAGCTATGCCGTCAGCCACAGCATGATCTCGCGCCTGACCGGCCCGATTCCGGCCGGGATGGATAGCTGATGGCCCGCAGCTCTGAAACTGTCGTCGATCCGGCGATCTTGGTCTGGGCACGATCAACTGCAGGCCTGTCGATCGAGGAGGCAGCGGCCCGCATTCCTACCAAAGCAGAGCGGGTTTTTGACTGGGAGCATGGGGAAGGCGCGCCCAGCATAGCGCAGCTTCGCAAGATGGCCGGTATTTACAAATGCCTGCTAAGAGTCCGTTTGACAACTATGGGTGGGCAAGTCTTCGAATCATCAACCCACCC
>CAXUCF010000441.1:1159-3100 GCA_964249275.1 uncultured Lichenihabitans sp. | reverse complement strand
GCTTTTCCCACAGACGCTGGAACGCCGCCTCGTGCATCCATGCGGTGCGACGAAACCCTGGAGGCATTTATGCGACCCCTGACGCCATTCGCTCCCCAGATGCGGGAAACCGATCCGATGGGCGCCACCCCCGGCACCGCTCACCCCACCATCGCGGTGGCGCGCCTGCACGAGGAGGCGAGGTGCGTCGCTGACCGCGTTGTCGCCCGCGCCCTTGCCGCCCGCCGGCTCGGCGCCACGGCTGCGAGCTGTCGCCTCGGCGCCTCGGAACTGGAGGGCCAGGCCGGTCGCGCCGAGAGCTTGCTATTTGGCCGGGCCGTCGAGACGTTCCGCGCCGCCGCCGCCGAGAGTCGGCTCGTCGCGGACGCCCTTGACGCCATCGAGGGCTGGGCGGGTTCTCGCGCATGACCAAGGCCGAGGATGGCGCAGGAACGGCCACCGATCAGGCTTGTCGGCACGGGACGTGACGGCATGAGAGTCTTAGTGCTTGAAACGGTTGCCGAGCGGTCGCTCGGCTTCACCGCCGCGTTGCAGGAATGCGGCTACACGCCTGACCGGCTGGACACGCTGGGTGAGGCGAAGGAGGCGCTCTCCCTCACGCCCTACATCGGCATGATCCTGTGCCGCAGCTTCCCGGACGGGGACGGCATCTCGTGGCTGCGCCAGTGCCGGGCGCGCGGCGTGGCGACCCCGGCCGTGATGGTGATGGCCGGCACGGTCGATGACCGCATCCAGGCGCTTGACGCCGGGGCGGACGACTGCGTCCAGGCTTCCGTGGACAAGCGGGAGCTGGCCGCGCGCCTCCGGGCCGTGCTGCGCCGCCCGCAAGCCCTGGAGCCGACCGTTTTGCGGGCCGGCAACGTTGCGCTGGACGTGCAGTCGCGCGAGGTCCAGGTCGGCGACAAGCCCGTCGCGATGCCCCGGCGGGAGCTATGCCTTCTTGAGCACCTCATGCGCCGGTCCGGGCGCATCGTACCGCGGGGGATGCTGGAGGACAACCTGTACGGCCACACCGACGATTGGTGCGCGAACTCGTTGGAGGTGCGCATCAGCCGGGTGCGCCGGCAGCTCGCATCCGCCAAGGCCAGCGCCGCCATCCACACGGGCAGGGGCATCGGCTACGCGCTGCGGGCGTCCTGAAGGACCCGACGGCGCCCGCCAGGAGCGGGGCGTCACTGCGCCGAGGTGGAGGTCGTCGCGCCAGCGGAGGCCTGGGTGGTCGGGGCGGGACCGCTGCCACCTGTTCTCGCTCCTTCTCCGCCGCCCCCACCGCGCCAGCGGGCGACGGGAAGGGCTGCGCGCTCGGGGTCGGTTGGCTGGGCGGCGTTGCTGCCGAGCAGGTCGGCGGGGTCGGCAGTTTGGGCGGCAAAGGTGGCCTGCGACGCGCAGCCGAAGCCGGGGCGCGTGGCGTTGGGGCCGAACGCGGCGCCCACGAAGTCGAGCGCCGGGCAGGGCTGGACCAGGGCGAGGTAGCGCTCGGCCACGATCCGCCCCCTCCCGGCGAGCCGCGGGTCGCGCCGGATCTTGCGCGGGACCACGCCCTCCAGCAGGAGCTGGGAGGCAAGGCCCTCCATCCCGGGGCCGGGCGGGAGCGAAACGTGCAGCGCGTCCATGCGGCCAGGGCCGGCGAAGGCGCGCAGGGCGGCCACGAGCCGCCCGGCCTCGTCGTCCGACGGATTGCCCGGCACGGCAAAAGCCCTGCGCACGGCCCGCACCTCCGTCGCGGTGATGCTGGGACCGGCCACGGGAGGGGGCGCCTGCGGCTCTGCCGCGCAGCCGCCAAGAGCGAGGAGGGCACCCAATCCCAGGAAAGCCGCCGCGCGGCGCGGCGCGCTCATTCGAGCACGAAGCCCATGTCGCCGCGCAGGTGCGCGTCGCCCACGGCCCGCGGCGGCACGCCGAGCTTGGCGCGCAGGATCAGCTCGACGTCGGAGGGCGCCG
>CAXUCF010000441.1:778-1149 GCA_964249275.1 uncultured Lichenihabitans sp. | reverse complement strand
ACCGCGTCGGTCGGCAGGCGCGCCTCGCCGGGCCGCTCCATCGGATGCACGACGACGGGGGTCACGATGATGATCAGCTCGGTCTCCTGGCGTTGGAAGTTGGTCGAGCGGAACAAGGCGCCCAGGACCGGGATGTCGCCCAGCCCGGGGAAGCGGCTGACGGCCGTTGTCGTGTTGTTCTGCAGCAGGCCGCCGATGGCGAAGCTTTGGCCGCTGCCCAGCTCAACCGTGGTTTCGGCGCGGCGCACGGTCAGCGCCGGCACGGTGAAGCCGTTCTCCGTGACCGCGCCGCCCGACACGTCGGTGACGAGCGTGCTGACCTCGGGCGCCACCTTGACGCTGAACAGGCCTTCGTTGACCACCGTGGGCGT
>CAXUCF010000441.1:319-768 GCA_964249275.1 uncultured Lichenihabitans sp. | reverse complement strand
CGAGACGCCGAAGTTCTTGTAGTCGATGCCGACCTGGCCCAGCCCCTGCCCCACGGGCACCGGGAACTGTCCGCCGGCCAGGAACTTGGCTTCCTCGCCCGAGGTCGTGACCAGGGTCGGCTCGGCCAGGTCCCGCACCAGGCTCTCGGACGCCAGCGCGTCGAGCAGAGCGTTGACGTTCGTGGTTCCGTGGTTGTAGCCGGCGAGCAGCGAGCCGTTGGCACCCGAACGCTGCACCGCGCCCCCCACCGCCCCCGCGGTCAGGCCCGTCGCGGCGTTGAGGAAGGTGCGGCCCGTGAACAGTCCGACCGCGACGTTGGCGCCCGCGGTGCCGGCCACCTGCCAGTTGACGCCCAGCTCCTTGGACACCGAGCGCGACACCTCGGCCACGCGCACGCGCAACTGCACCTGCAGCGATCCCGAAACGCGCAGGTTGTCCACGATCCGCC
>CAXUCF010000441.1:0-283 GCA_964249275.1 uncultured Lichenihabitans sp. | reverse complement strand
GGCGTCGTGAGCGAGACCGGGTAGTCGCCCACCTTGGCGCGGATGAGGGCGCGCAAGTCCTCGTCGCTGACCGTGACCAGGACGCGCCAGCTCGCGATCTCGTCCCCGTTCGCGTCCAGCGCGAACAGCGAGGTCCGCCCGGGCTTCTTGCCATAGACGAACACGGTCCTGTCGGTCGGCAGCGCGATGTCCGCCATCGAGGGATCGGCGAGGAACACGGAGGCGGGCGGGCGCTGGAAATGGAGCAGCCGGCCCTCGGACTGGTTGATCTGCAGTTCGCCCG
>CAXUCF010000440.1:0-3112 GCA_964249275.1 uncultured Lichenihabitans sp. | reverse complement strand
CGCGGGGCGGCAGGCGGGCTGGCTTTGGGGCGAATCAGCGCGCGACCTCCCCTACGGCCACGTCTTCGGCCTGCGGCGGCTCCAGGCCGAGGTGGCGCCCCTCGACGAGAACGAGCAAGCCGAGCGCGACCGGCTCCAGGCCGAGTACGACGCACTGGAGGCCGAGTATGCGACGAGCGAGGACCTGCCCGACGACGCGGACCGGCGGCTCGGCGAGATCGAGCAGCGCCTGTCGCAGCTCGACGATCGCCCGCAGGTGTTCGACGCGGCCGAGGTTGCCCGGGCCGGTGCTTTCCTCAGCGTCGATTATGTCGGGGTCTTGAAGGTTGAGCGCGGCTACGTCAGGCCCGAGGACGAACCGCGCGAGGTGGAGCCGGAGAGCATCGACCATGCGTGCGATCCGGTCGGCAGCGACGGCGGGGTCGAACAGCCGAGCACTGGCGACGGATCGGCGCCGGCCGAGTTCTCGGCCGCGGCGGTCACCACCGAGCGGGACGACGAGGATGAGGACGATGGTGGCCGCATCTCCGACCGGCTGATGACGGAACTCACGGCGCATCGCACCCTGGCGCTGCGGGCGGCGCTCGCGGCCGATCCGGATACGGCGTATCTCGCGATGTTGCACACCCTGGCGCTGCGGACCTTCTACGGCACCGGCGCCGACAGCTGCCTCGACATCGAGGGCAGGAGCGTCCCGCTCGGGAGCTACGCGCCCACCCTGAGCGACACCGCAGCCAGCCGGAGCCTCCTCGAGCAGCACGGACGCTGGCAGAACCAGCTGCCGCGCCGGCCGCATGAGCTCTGGGCGGCGCTCGTCGCGCTCGACGCCGATAGTCGCGCGGCGCTGTTCGCCCTCTGCGTCGGGCGCAGCGTTAACGCGCTCGTGCAGTCCTGGGACCGCAGGCCGGCCGCCATCGCCCACGCCGACCGGCTGGCGGAATACCTGTGCCTCGACATGGCCGGCGGAGGGGCCTGGGTGCCCACGGCCGACAACTATCTCGGCCGGGTCACCAAGGCCCGCATCCTCGCGGCCGTTCGCGAGGCCAAAGGCGAGGCCGCGGCGGACAGCATCGCGCATCTGCGCAAGACCGAGATGGCGGAGGCCGCCGAGCAGCTGCTCGCCGGCACCGGCTGGCTGCCGGGGCCGCTTCGCACGGCAGGACTCGATCGAACCCTGCCCGAGGGTGCGGCCGACACTGGAGGCGATGCCGACGCCCCGTCCGGATCCGAGCCGGAAGCCCTGCCGGGGTTCCTCACCGAGTTCGGCGAAGCGGACGGGTTCGCGCCGGTCACCGAGACCGATCCCGATCCCGCCCACGCAATCGCCGCCGAGTGATCCATCCCGAGGTCGATACCTCCGCCGCCACCGACTGACCTCGACCCACCATCCCGATCCATCGACGGCCCGCCCCCTCGGCGGGCCGTCGCCGTTTGAGGAACATCCACGATGAACTGGAACAAACCTTGCGCCTATGATGAGGATCAGAAGCGCCGCTTCCACGCCACGGCTCGCACCCGGCTGCGTCGGTTGGCGACGGTGCTACGCCTATGTGCCGGCAGCTTCGATCTCCGCTCGAACAAGGGCGGGATCGCGGTTTCCGGCGAAGTCACGCTGCACCACGAGCGCGTCTACATCCAGGCGAGCCAGCCGGCCTTCGGTGGCGACACCGGAGTCCTCATCCGCACCTGCCGCGGCCGGCGCGATTATGTCGGCGGTCCCAATAACTTCGTCCCGCTCGCGATGCTCGACGACATCGACGCGCTCGCTGACCGGGTGCGCCGGACCGTGCCGGACCTGCACGGGGTTGAAGCGGCCTGAGAGTGAGAGAGGGGCCTGAAAGGGTGAAGCGAAGGGGCCGAGAGAGCGCCCTTCGGTTCGCCCCAGCCCTGCTCTTCTCGGACACGCTCCATGCCGATCGCCTCCACCATCGCGGCTTCCGCGCCGTCCCTGCCCTCCGCAAGCCCGGAGCCCCGGGCTTGCTTCGCCCGCGCCCTCCCTCGTGATCGCGCCGCGGCCCTGTTCGACGCGGCCGAACTGATCCTGCCCAGCGTCGCCCGGGGCGAGGCGGTCGACGCCGCCGCGCTCGGCGCCGCCATGGTGGCGGCGTTCGGCGGCTCGGACGCGGACGGGCTCTGGGCCTGGAAGGACGCCTATGAGGCTTGCGAGGCTGCCCAGGTGCTGTTCCTGCGCCGCTTCGGCCCGGCGATGCGCAGGCACTCGCCAGCGGCGCGGCTCGCCATGCTGGCCAAGGTCGCGGCCCTGCTGCCGTCGCAGACGCGGCGGTCGGAAGAGAGCCAGGCGTTGCAACAGTTCTCGACCCCGATCGGGCTCGGCCTCGTGGCTGCCGCAGCGGCCGCGATCCGTCCAGGCGATCTCGTGCTGGAGCCCTCGGCCGGCACCGGGCTTCTTGCCATCTGGGCGGAGCTCGCGGATGCCAAGCTGGCACTCAACGAACTCGCCGAGACCCGCGCCGGGCTGCTGGCGCGCCTGTTCCCTGCCTGCGCCGTCACCCGGCACGACGCCGAGGCCATCCACGACCGGCTCGATGCGTCCGTGCGACCGAGCGTGGTGCTGATGAACCCGCCCTTCTCGGTCCGCCAGCACGTCGAGAGTCGGTCGGCCGAGGTCGCGCTGCGCCACGTCGCTTCGGCGCTGGCGCGCCTCGCCCCGGGCGGTCGGCTGGTGGCCATCACGGGAGCGAGCCTCAGTCCCGACAGTCCAGCCTGGCGCGACAGCTTCGCCCGCCTGCAGGAGCGCGGCCGCGTCCTGTTCTCGGCCGAGATCGCGGGCAGTATCTTTGCCCGCCACGGCACCACGGTCGATACGCAGCTCACCGTGATCGACCGCGTCCCCGCCGATGATCCGACCTGCCTTCCCTCGCAAGTCGGGCGCGCCGAGGACCTCGGGACCCTGCTCGACTGGGCGAGGCGGCTCGTTCCGCCGCGCTCGCCGGTCGAGGTCGCGCCGACGCTGCTCGGCTTCGCCTCGCGCGAGCCCTCCAGGATCGCGCCGACGCGCCGGATGCCACCTCCCCGCGCCATGCCGGCCGTCGCGGCCGGCCCTCCGCAAGCTTCTCCAACACGCTTCGCGTGCCGGAGCCCCAAGCTTGCT
>CAXUCF010000439.1:0-3116 GCA_964249275.1 uncultured Lichenihabitans sp. | reverse complement strand
AGCCTGATGCACGAGGCCAAGGTCGACGTCGTCACGGTGCCGAACCTGTCCGAGCACCTGTCATCGGCCGACACGACCGCACAACTCTCGGCGCGGTTCGCCTACGCGTCGGCGATGAAGTCGATCAACAACCTGCTCCTGCTCGGCGACGGCGAGACCTGGGCACGCCAGCGGATCGACTTCGCCGGCCTGCCCGAGATGGTGCGCACCTTCCTGCAGGTAGCCGCGGGTGCCGCCGACATCCCGGTGACGCGCCTGTTGGGCCAGAGCCCGGCGGGGCTCAGCGCAACGGGCGACAGCGACACGCGCAACTACTACGACATGATCTCGGCCCGCCAGGAAATCGACCTCCGCCCGCAGTTGGAGCGCCTCGACCGGCTGATCCTGCGCTCCGAAGGGATCGAGCCCGGCGCCCTCACCTTCGCGTTCCGCCCGCTCTGGCAGATGGACGCCGCCACGAAGGCTACGGTGGCGCTCGGCAAGGCGCAGGCCACGCAGGTCTACGCCGGGCTCGGGCTGTGGCCGGCCGAGACCACGGCGCGGCTCCTCGAGGCGCAGCTGGTCGAGGATGGGACCTATCCGGGCGCCGAGGGGATCTTCGCCGAGATGGGCAGGATGGGTTCGGCCGCGACAGGTCCAGGGGGCACGAACGGTGAGGCTCTGAGCAGTGGGGTCGCGGATTTCTTCCCGGCTCAACCCCGCGATCCGGATGGGCGATGGACGACAGGTGCTGGAGCGGGCGAGCAAAGTGGATATAATGGTGAATCCCATGCACCCGACGGAACTCCGGTTCCTCTGGCGGCTTCGGCGGACGATCCGCAAGGGCTAAAGATGGCCAAGGCTGCCGCAAACGCCGCTGGCCTGGATAGAAGACAACAAAGAATCTTTCACGACGCGATCACCGGCCAAGGCATCACCGACTATCAAGAGCTGCTGTCGATTGCGCTCAGTGTCAAACGAGGCGAGTATCCATGACTCAGAGGCAGATAACCACTAAGGAAGCGTGTGATCTATTCATACCTCTCATTGGAGAGTACGTGTGGTTCGTCCGCTGCGTAGAGAGTCGCATTTTGCGGATGGAATTTGGCAAGCCTCATCTCGTCGTTCAGGGTCCGAGAAACGTTTCAACTTCGGTCGATAAGCCAGCTAACCCAGCTCTGAGCCGGCGCGTCGTCGTCCCCACGGGACAGTGGAGCCTGTTCGTCGATGACGGCCTTTGGAGTGTAGAGGCACTTGATCTAAAATGCGGCCGTTTCGATTCCGATCAGTCGGAAATCGATCTCTGCCTAAGTCGCCTTAGTGGCCAAAAGCTGATAACAGCTGCCGTTTCAAAAGACATATACACCTTGGTTATGAAGTTCGACATTTCTGGATCCTTAAATATACAATTTAATTGTGATTTTAAGGAAAGTAGTCAGTGGATTTTGTTTGCAGAGGACGAATGGAACCTGTCTTACAGTTCTCAAGGTAGCATAGACATCGAGCAGTACGACAAGTGAATCTATCAATTAGTGGCGGATTCCTACGAGGAATGCCCGGTGCTTCCCCGGTAACAGCTATTCGGAGCAGGTCAGAGAATTTTGCGAAGTGAGTCGTATCCAAGTCGCGCGCTGCGGGCTCGGTCAATCCAGATAGGCTTGTTATTGTAGCCTCGCTCATGCACGGGGCCAAGGGCGACGTCGTCACGGTGCCGAACCTGTCCGAGCACCTGTCCTCCGCCGACACCACGGCGCAGCTCTCGGCGCGGTTCGCTTATGCGGCGGCGATGAAGTCGATCAACAACCTGCTGCTGCTCGGCGACGGCGAGACCTGGGCGCGGCAGCGGATCGACTTCGCCGGCCTGCCCGAGATGGTGCGCACCTTCCTGCAGGTGGCGGCGGGCGCCGCGGACATCCCCGTGACGCGGCTCTTGGGCCAGTCGCCTGCGGGGCTCAGCGCCACGGGCGACAGCGACACGCGCAACTATTACGACATGGTGTCGGCCCGCCAGGAGATCGACCTGCGGCCGAAGCTGGAGCGGCTCGACCGGCTGATCCTGCGCTCCGAGGGCATCGATCCCGAGGCGCTCACCTTCGCGTTCCGGCCGCTCTGGCAGATGGATGCCCCGACCGCGGCCAACCTGGCGCTCGCCAAGGCTCAGGCGACACAGATCTACGCGGGGCTGAACCTTTGGCGGCGCGAGACCACGGCGCGGCTCGTCGAGGCCCAGCTGGTCGAGGACGGGACCTATCCGGGCGCGGAGGCCATCTTCGCCGAAGCGTCCGAAGTCGCCAGCCCCACGCTGGATTTCGACCCGGGTCAGCCGCGCGATCCGCAGGGGCGATGGACCGCGGGTGGGTCGACCACGCCCGCGTCGGCTGGGCAGGCCGGCGCGACGGCCGGGGCCGGCGTCGCCCCGAAGCGCTCGGCGCCAAACGAGCCGAGCGGCATCCTCGGCCTTCTCGGCATGCTGAACCCGATCGGGACGGCACATGCTGCAGAAGCAGAGGGCGAAGGAGAAGGCCGGCCGCTTGCCGAAGGTCCTCCTGACCCCATGGAACCGATCAGGACCGCTCGGTACGTGCAAGCATGGCGTTCGCTGAAGGAGATCGACCCTGATAACCGTGAACTGGAGATGTTGGAACCGCCCGGCTACGTCCCGACCGAGGCTGACATCGCGAGGATCGAGGGCGCGGCGAAGGAGGCTGCCATCGCGAGGACCTGCGACTTCCTCAGGCCCGATGGGCAGCCGATCGGACAACGCGGCAGGTCGTCAGAAATCCGTGTGATGTCCGGCGGTCTTCCCGCGGCGCAGCGGGATTACGATTACCTGAGCACAGGTGGCACGCCGCTGTCTATGCCGGATGGATCGAGGGTCAAGTTGCCGGGAGAGGCGGGCTTTATCACGTTGCGGCCCGTCACATCGACGCCGGGATCGCCGGCTATCGATATCAACATCCCCGGCGTGATCTTTCGGAAGCTACACTACTGAGGTCCATGATGTCTGACATAGAACGTATGATATCGGAGTTTCGCGCTGAGGCCGACATCGATTTCCTCGAAGTACCTTTCATCGCCGAGTCCCTGCGAGAGGAGCTGGATCTGCGAAGCCAGGAGGAGATCCGCCGCTGCACGCT
>CAXUCF010000438.1:0-3144 GCA_964249275.1 uncultured Lichenihabitans sp. | reverse complement strand
CGGCCCCCCGCGCGACACCCCGACCTTCGCGGGACGCAGCACGCGCTCGCCGATCATGTAGCCGGGCTCGACCTGCTGCACGACGGTGCCGGTCGGCACCGTCTCGTCCGGCACCTCGAACAGCGCCTCGTGGCGATTGGGGTCGAAGCGCTGACCCGTCGTCTCGATCGGCTTGACGCCGAACCGCGCCAGACGGGAGATCAGATCACGCTCCGTCAGCTCGATGCCGTCGATGAAGCTCTTGACCGCGGCCGAGACCTCGCCTCTGGCTTCGGCCGGCAGGCTCGCCTGGGCGCGCTGCAGGTTGTCGGCCACGCTCACCATCTCGCGGGCGAAGGAGGACACGCCGTAGCTCTTGGCGTCCGCCACCTCGCGATCGGTCCGGCGGCGCAGGTTCTCCATCTCGGCCATGGTGCGCAAGACGCGATCCTTCAGCGAAGCGACCTCCGCCTGCAGGGCCGTCGTGGCCGCCTCCGCAGCGGGCGCCTGCGCCTCGCCGGAGTCCTCGTCATGCGGAGCGCCCTCGCCTTGCAGGGAGTCGCGCCGCGCGGCAGTGTCGGTGTCGGGTGCCGTGCCTTCGGGACTCAAGGTCTCGGCAGGGTCGGTCATCATCGCGTCTCCAGGCAGCGAAAGTCGGTGCCGATATCAGGTGCACGACATCGGAAATCAAGCGTCGGTGTCGGCGGGCTTGCCCGCAGCAGTTCCGGCCCTGCCGGGGCGGGCCCGCGCGAAGGTGTCGCCGAGCACGCGGCGGATCAAGGCCTGGCGGGACGGATCGGTGATCTTGGCCCCGGTCAGGTCCGACACGTAGAACGTATCGACGGCCTTCTCGCCGAAGGTCGCCACATGGGCGGACGCGATGTTGAGGTACAGGTTCGACAGCGCGTTGGTCATGTCGTAGAGCAACCCCGGCCGGTCGACGCCGCTGACCTGCAGCACGGTGTGGCGCCGCGACGCCGTATTGTCCACGACGATGTCGGGATGCAGGGCGAAGGTGGAGCGGCCTTTCGGAGCGGCATCCTTGGCCGCCACCATGTCGGCCAGGCGGATCTCGCCCCGGAGTGCGAGCTCGATGCCTTTGGCGATGCGGCCCGCCCGGCGGGTCTCGTCGGCATCTTGGTCGAAGGCCCGCGACACGCTCACCGTATCGAGCGCCAACCCGTCCTTGGTGGTGTAGATGTGGGCGTCCACGATGTTGGCGCCTGCGCTGGCGCAAGCCCCGGCGATGATGGACAGGAGGCGCGGGTGATCCGGCGCCACGATGGTCAGTTCCGTGATCGAGCGGAACGCGTCGGTCGCCACATCGGTCGCGAAGCCCTTGTCCTGCTGCCACAAGGTTCGGATCAGCCTGGCGTCGCGGACCCGGTTCGACAAGCCGCCGCGCAGCCAATAGGGGGCGTAATGCCGAGCCACATAGGCGCGGTACTCGCCGTCCGGGAACTCCGGCAGGGCAAGGCGCAACTGCTCCTGGGAGGCCAGCACGCGGCCATCGCGGTCGAAATCCGCGGTATCGCCGCTGAGCAGCGTTTCCGTCTCGGCGTAGAGCGTGCGGAGCAGCTGGCCCTTCCAGCCGTTCCACACGCCGGGGCCGACCGCCCTGATGTCGCAGATCGTCAGGATCATCAGGCTTTTCAGCCGATCCATCGTGTCGACGATGCCGGCGAAGGTCTCGATCGTGCGGCGGTCGGCGAGGTCCCGGCTCTGTGCCGTGTTCGACATGACGAGGTGGTTCTCGACCAGCCAGACCACCAGTTCGGTGTCTGCGGCGGACAGGCCGAAGCGCGGCGCCAGGCGGCGCGCCAGATCGGCTCCCGCGAGCGAGTGATCCTCGAGCCGCCCCTTGGCGACATCGTGGAGGAACACGGCAAGGTACAGCGCGTTGCGCCCCGCGATCGTCGGCATGATGTCGCTGGCCAGCGGATGCGCGTCCCGGCTGCGGCCCGCATCGATCTCGGCCAGGATGCCGACGGCACGCAGCAGATGCTCGTCCACCGTATAGTGGTGGTACATGTTGAACTGCATCAACGCCACGATACGGCCGAATTCCGGGACGAACCGGCCCAGCACGCCGGCCTCGTTCATGCGGCGCAGCGCCTTCTCCGGGGCGCGGCGCGAGGTGAGCAGGTCCATGAACAGGCGATTGGCTTCGGGGTCGGCCCGGAGGTGGCGGTCGACGCGGCGCAGCGACAGGGTGACGAGACGCGTGGCATCGGGATGGATCGCCAGGCCGTAGGTGTCGGCCACCGCGAACAGGCGGATGAGGTTCACGGGATCGCGCTCGAAGATGTCGCCCCGCGTCACCGTGATCCGGTCGAACTCCACCGCGAAGTCGCCGGTGCCGGGGATCATGCGGGCCCGGCGCCGCAGCCCGTTGACGATCCGGTCCAGCGTCGCGGGTTGCTTGGCCTCCCGCTCCTCCATGGCGGCACAGACGATGGCGGTGAGATCGCCGACGTTCTTGGCCACCAGGAAGTAATGTTTCATGAAGCGTTCGACAGCCGAGAGGCTGGCACTGCGGCCGTAACCCAGCCTTGCCGCGATGACCCGCTGGTAATCGAAGCTCAGGCGCTCCTCGGCCCTGCCCGCGACGATGTGGAGTTCGCAGCGCACGCGCCACAGGAACTCCTCGCATCGGCAGAACAGCCGGAACTCCTTCGAGGTGAACAAACCGGCCGTCACCAGGGCCTCGCCATCCTGCACCCGGTAGGCGTATTTGGCGATCCAGAACAGGGTGTTGAGGTCGCGCAAGCCTCCCTTGCCCTCCTTGACGTTGGGCTCCACGAGGTAGCGCGAGGCACCCGCGCGGGCGATGCGGGCCTCGCGTTCCTCCATCTTGGCGGCCACGAACTCCCGCGCCGTCTTGGCCAGGACGTTCTTGTCGAAGCGCGTCTGCAAGTCGTCGAACAGCGCCGCGTCGCCGAGAATGAAGCGCGCCTCGAGCAGCGCCGTCCGGATCGTCATGTCGGCCTTGGCCAGGCGCACGCATTCGTCGACCGACCGGGTCGAATGGCCGACCTTCTGGCGCAGGTCCCACAGCACGTAGAGGATGGCCTCGACCACGCTCTCGCCCCAGGGCGTCTGCTTGTAGGGGAGCAGGAACAGGAGATCGATGTCGGAGCCCGGCGCCAGCGTGGCGCGGCCGTA
>CAXUCF010000437.1:0-3161 GCA_964249275.1 uncultured Lichenihabitans sp. | reverse complement strand
GGTCGATCGCTCGCGTTCAACCTTCGCATCGGCAACGGCGCCGTCACTTTCGCCGACATCGCGGGCCGGCTCGGCGGCGGCACCGTCGGGGGCACGCTCACCTTGCGGCACGATGGACCGACGGCGGCCTTGTCGGGCCGCGTCACCTGGAACGACGTCGGCCTCGACCTCGGCGGCCTGTCGGGGCAGATCGGTGGTACGGTGGATGTATCGGGCACCGGCGACAGCCCGGCAGCACTGGTGGCGAGCCTCGCCGGCCCGGGCAGCCTGACGCTGGCCGGCGCGGCCCCGGCCCGCACGGCGGCGGAACTCGACAGGCGAGAGGCGGCGGCCGATCCCGACAGCACCGGCATCGACTCGGGCGACGTGCAGCAAAGCCTCGCGGCCGAACTCGACCGCGGGCCGCTGGCAATCGGCGACCAGACCGCGCTCGCCACGCTGGCCGGTGGCGTGCTGCGCTCGGCACCACTCCATACCGAGAGTGCGCGCCCCGCCAACATCGCTCACCCCCGTGGCTGGGGCAGCGGCTGGCAGGCCGATACCGAGGTCTCGGTGGATCTCGGCGGCCTCGCCTTCAGGACCCGGACCACGCTGCATCCCCGCGGCACGGCAGCCGAGCGGAAAGCCGAGGGCGGCGACGTGATCGCAACGCTGTCGGGCCCCCTCGGCGGTCAGGCCCGGCGTGATGTGGACGCCACGGGATTCGTCGCCCTGATGCAGGCCCGCGCCATCGCCCGGGCCCAGGAGCGGATCGATGTGACCGAACAGGATATCCGCGAGCGGGCCGCTTTCAATCGTCAGCTGAAGGCGATCGAAGCCGACCAGCAGGCGGCACGGGACCGTGCCAGGGCCGAAGCCGAGGTCACCACGGCCGCAAGGGCTGCGGCCGTGGCAGCCGCCAAGGTGGAGGCGGCCGCCAAAGCTGCCGCGGCGGAGCGTGCCGCCGCCGAAGCACGTCGGGCCGAAGCGGCGCGGTTGAAGGCCGAGGATGCCCGCGTCCAGGCCGAGGTGGAAGCCGCCGCCCGTTCGGACACCGGCAAGGCAGAGGCCGAGAAACGTCGTTTCATCGACAATGCCCTGAAAGGGACGACGGCCCCGCTCCCACTGGGCCCGGATCGCCGGTCCGGCGACACTGCCCCGGTACCGCCGCGGAAGGAGCGGTCGAGTCTCCGCGGCGCGCGCGCGGCGCCGCCCGACGCCTTCGACATCAAGCCGCCACCCAGCATCATGCGGGACGGGACGTCGGCCCCGGGCGCGGCCGATCCGTCCGCGGCCGGGCGCTACTGAGGCAAGGCGCTTTCAGGGAAGTACCAGGTGATGCCGGCGCAAATACGGGACCGGCCAGCCTCAGGTTCTCCGGGCGGCGGGCGGCGTTTAACCCGATCGTAGGGTCGCCCTGGCTGAGTGTGACCGTCGATTCCCGCTTATGGTCGCTATGGCATCCTGGTTCAGCAATATCGCGATGCTCTCGTCTCCGAGGACGTTTCCGCGACGCGGCGTATTTTTTCTAATGACGACGGCCCTGGCCGCCATCTGCGCGATCTTCGCCGTGGTGATGCTCGATGCGCGCGCCGAGGCGCGGCACGCCGCCGAAATCTCCAGTGTCAACCTCGCCACCGCGTTGGCGCAGGACCTGGCCCGCAACGTGGAAGTGCTCGACCTGTCGATCGAGGCCGCCCGGGATGCCTGGCCGGATCCACGGGTCCGAGCCCTGCCTCCCGATCTGCGTCAGATGCTGGTGTTCGACCATTCCGCGACAGCCCGCCATATCGATGCGATCCTGGTGGCCGATGTCGACGGTGCCGTGGTGGCCGATTCGCGAAGCACCGTCCCGATCCAGGCTCGTGTCGGCGATGCGGATTATTTCAGGGCGCAGGTGGAACGCGACGCCGGGCTGTTCGTCAGCCGGCCCATGCGGGGCGCCGACGGAAGCGGCTGGTCGATGGCCTTCAGCCGCCGCATGACCGATGCAGCGGGGCGTTTCGCCGGTATCGCGGTCGGTATCCTGCAACTCGATTATCTCGACGAGGTGTATGGGCGGCTGCCCTTGGGAGAAGGCGGAAGCCTGAGCCTCTTCAATATGGACGGAACGCTGCTCGTCCGCGAACCCGCGGTCCCCGGCGCGGTCGGCCGATCGTTGCGAGGCCGGGCGGTTTTCGACCGCCTGTCGGCGACGGACCACGGCGCGTTCGAGGGCACATCGGAACTCGACGGGCAGCAACGCCTCTTCGCCTACCACCGGGTCGGCACCTTGCCGCTCATCCAGGTCGTCGCGGCCTCGACGCGGGCCATCTATGCCGAGTGGCGCGGCAAGGCCCTCATCTTGGGCGGCGTGCTGGCCCTGCTTTGCGCCGGCACGCTCGCGCTTCTGTTCCTGCTGAAGAGCGAACTGGCCCAGCGGATCGCGGCCGAAACGGCGCTCCGCCGTTGGGCAACGCGGGACGACCTCACGGGACTGCTCAACCGTCGGCCTTTCTTCGAACTGGCAGACGAGCGCATCGGGGACGCGGTTCGCGGCGCCTCGGGCGTCTCGCTGCTGATGATCGATGCGGACCATTTCAAGAGCTATAACGACAGATACGGCCACCCTGCGGGGGACGCGGTGCTGGCCGCCATCGCGTGTTGCATCGAGGCTGAGATGCGGCGCGCGACCGACCTCGCGGCTCGGTTCGGGGGCGAGGAATTCATTGTCCTGCTCGCCGCGACGGATAAGGACCAGGCCTTTGTGATCGCCGAAGCCATCCGGACCGCCGTGGCCCGGCTCTCGCTCCCGCACGACCGCGCAGCGGCCGGCATCGTGACGGTCAGCGTCGGGCTGGCCACCGCGGAACGCGGAGGCCCGGTCGCGCTATCCCGGCTCGTCGCGGTGGCGGACGCCGAACTCTACAAATCGAACCGCGGCGGCCGCAACCGCTCGACAGCCGCCGACGGCTTCGTCGGGACGTTGCCGAAGCCGTCCGACGCGAGGGCGCTCACGGCCTGAACGGAAAGCCGGCGACAGAACCGGGCGGCTGCGTCTATCCTGCCGACAGGGCCGGTGAGGCCGGATCGACCACGCGTCAGGCCCATGCGCTCGCTGCTTCTCGTATGTCCCGACGACATCGGCCGGTGCGACGCCGCGCTGGCCTCCGACGCCGACGCCCTGGTCGTCGCGCTCCGGC
>CAXUCF010000436.1:0-3164 GCA_964249275.1 uncultured Lichenihabitans sp. | reverse complement strand
GCCCGGGCCTGTCGCGACGCCGGCGCCTCCGGTGTCGCCGTGATGGGCGCGGCCATGCGGGGCGGGGCAGCGGCCGTCGCGGCGCTGCTCCGCCAATAAGAACTTCCTCGCGGCAGTGACAGGTTGCGCCTGGCGCTGAAACGGCACCGGAGGGACGGGAGCAGCCTGGGCCGGCAGTCCGAGCTTTCCCGGGCGCGCACGGAACCTCGTTTCCGCGGCCCCTACGCCTTTTGCGGCAGGGGCGGAACCCCACACCGATGGGAGGAGTCCAACCCGCGTCAAGTGCTCAACGATCAGGGCCTTGCGCTTGCGTCCTGCGCCGAATGTGCTCGCCGGCCCTGCGTCCTGACAATGTTGCGGTCATGGAGGCGACATGATCCAAGCTGTGCCCGAACGCCGCCGCGCTCTTCTGCATCCCGGCCTGGTCGCGGCCGGCGCAACCTTGTTGATGGCCACGCTCGCGACCGACATCCTGTACTGGCAGACCTTGCTGTTCCAGTACGACAACGCGTCCCAGTGGCTGCTGGCGGCCGGCCTCGTCCTGGCCGCCCTGGCGGCCATCGCCTTCGTGATCGACCTCGCCCTCGGGCGCGTGGGGCGGGTCGCCTGGCCGCGTTTCGCGGGGCTCGCCATCGCGACCCTGCTGGGATTGCTCAACGCCTTCGTCCATAGCCGCGACGCCTACACGGCCGTGGTGCCGCAAGGGATCACCCTGTCGGCGGTCGTGACCGTCATTCTCCTCGTGGTGGGCCTCGGCGGCGGCTGGTCGCTCGCGGCCCGCCGCACATTCCCGCTATCGCAGACCCGGGACGCCCGCCCATGATCCGCAGCCTGGTACGAGCGACCCTCGTCGTCGCGTCGGCCCTGATCCTCGCGGCCTGCGACGAGCAGGCCGGCGATCCCCGCGACCAGTACGGCGCCGATCCGAAGCTGCCGGAGCCGCATCAATATCTGCTGCCGCCCATGAAGGTCATGCCCGCTCGGGGCTGGGCTGCGGGCGAGACGCCGGTTGTGGCGGCCGGGATGCGGGTCCAGGCCTTCGCGACCGGCTTCCTCCATCCGCGGATCGTCTACGCGCTGCCGAACGGCGACGTGCTGGTGGTGGAGTCCAACGGCTCCGGGGGGCCGGTCTACCGACCGAAGGACTACATCGAAGGCAAGATCAAGGGACTGGCGGGCTCCGGTGCCCCGGCCGGCCAGCGGATCAGCCTGCTGCGCGACCAGGACGGGGACGGGGTTCCGAAGCTGCGCACGGTCTTCATCGATCATCTGAACGCGCCCTACGGCGTCGTCCTGGTCGGTAACGACCTCTACGTCGCCGACACCGACGCGCTCCTCAGGTTTTCCTACACCTCCGGCGAGACGCAGATCACGGCCGCCGGCGTGAAGCTGACGGACCTGCCCGCGCAGTCGCCCAACCACCATTGGACGAAGGCCCTGACGGCGAGCCCCGACGGCTCGAAGCTCTATGTGGGGGTCGGCTCGAACAGCAACATCACCGAGAACGGCATCGGCGCGGAGGAAGGCCGCGCCATGATCTGGGAGGTCGATCGTGCCACCGGCATGAAGCGGACCTATGCGTCGGGCACCCGCAACCCGACCGGTCTCGCCTTCGAGCCGACCACCGGGAAGCTGTGGGCCATCGCCAACGAGCGCGACGAGATCGGGCCCGACCTCGTGCCAGACTACCTGACGGCCGTCCAGGAGAACGCCTTCTACGGCTGGCCCTATAGCTACTGGGGCCAGCACGTCGACATCCGCGTCCAGCCGCAACGACCGGATCTCGTCGCCCAGGCCATCCGCCCCGACTACGGGCTCGGCTCGCATGTCGCGCCGCTCGGCATGGCGTTCAGCCAGGGCACCAGCCTGCCCCAGCAGTACCGCGGCGGCGTCTTCATCGGCGAGCACGGGAGTTGGGACCGCGATCCCCCCGTCGGCTACAAGGTGATCTACGTACCGTTCCGCGACGGCCGCCCGAGCGGCCCGCCGGAGGACGTGGTGACGGGCTTCATCTCGGACGACGCCAAGACCCGGGGCCGCCCGGTGGGGGTCGCGCTCGACCGAACCGGGGCGCTGCTGATCGCGGACGATGTCGGCAACACGGTGTGGCGCGTCACCGCGGCGTCTGCCTCGAATTCGGCGGCCGCGACGCCCTCGCGATAAGGTCTGTTGCGCCGATCTCAATCGAACGACGTCAGCCCCATCCGGGGGTGCCCGGATCCGGTGGTGCATGATCGGTGGCGGCCGTCGAGGCTAGCGAGCCGCTCGCCATCGGTCTAACCGAGACGGCCGAAGCCGAACTTGCAGAGATCTGGGCCTACGTCGCGGCCGAAGCCTCGGAAGACGGCGACGCGCCTGATCGGAAGGATCATGCCCCCTTGTGAGCAGTCCCGGTATTTCCCCTTGGCCTGTCCGGCGCGAGACTATTTGGCGCCCGGTCTGCGCGTTGCTTTCACCGGCAACTATGCCGTCTATGATCAGCACGACGATGGCCGTCTGATCGTCGTCCGTGTGTTGCACGGCGCGCGTGACCTCGACGCCCTCGCCGGCCACGGCGGATTTAGCGATCAATGACGGCCGCCCCGGGAATCCCTCGGGAGAACCTTACCTCCGCTCCGGCCAGCCCGCGGCCGACTGACGGGCTCCCGTCCGCGACGATCCCAGCATGTCCTCGACGAGCTTCGCCACGCGCACCGCGTGGTCGAAGCCGGTCGTGGTGGCGGTGCCATGCAGGATGTCGTCGCGCAGCGCCGCATAGACGAGCGCCACATTGGCGGCCTCGTCGGGCATCGATGCCGACTCGCCCTCATCGACCGGCACCGGTGCGCCATCGAGCAGGAGGCGCAGCCGGCCCGATTGGAAGCCGCGCGGCGCGCCGCCTTCGAGGACGAGGTCATGCGTCTCGCCCGTGCCGGCGAAACGGAACGGAGTCGCCTCGGGCGGGCGGCCGCCCGCCACCTCGATGGACAGCGGAGCGCCACCGGCGAGCCGCGCCTGCACGAGGAGGTGGTCGGGCGTGGTTCGCGCCTGCCGCGTCACGCCGCCCTGGGCCTCTATCTCGACCTGGGGATATTGCGTCGTGGCCAGCGCCGACGCTTCGGCGAAGCCGCCCAGCACCGCGATGGCAGCGTCGAGTGTGTGGGCACCCTGGCCACCATCCAGGG
>CAXUCF010000435.1:2604-3173 GCA_964249275.1 uncultured Lichenihabitans sp. | reverse complement strand
CCGGTCTCGCGCGAAACGGCGAGCGGCACGTCCTTCATGCGGCCGTAGAAGTCGGCGTAATCGGTGCGACTGCGGACGAGGCGCGCCTTGTCGTCCACGGTCAGGCCGTTCCAATAGGCGGCGACGGACGGCGTCGTCGATGGGTCGGCGGCGTCGGCTTCGGCGAAAAGGCGGCGGAGCAGCGGCGCGACCGGTCCGGCGGTGAGCGTGGTCATGGGAAGCCTCTTGAGGAACGTCCTGGGATGCGCGATGAATACGACGACTTCGTCAGGTTCACTATTCGCATAACCCCGGGGCCCATGGTCCAGCGCACCAATCCGCAGATCTCTTCGCGCAAACAGCCCAAGCAGGCGCGCGCCAACGACCTCGTCGCGGCGGTGCTCGACGCCGCTGTTCAGGTTCTGCGCAGCGAAGGGGCCGTGCGCTTCACGACCGCGCGCGTCGCCGAGCGGGCCGGCGTGAGCGTCGGCTCGCTGTACCAGTACTTTCCGAACAAGGCCGCGATCCTGTTCCGGCTGCAGAGCGACGAATGGCGGCGGACGACCGACCTGATCTGCGCCATCCTGAAA
>CAXUCF010000435.1:1216-2594 GCA_964249275.1 uncultured Lichenihabitans sp. | reverse complement strand
ATCGCCTTGGCCGACGCGGCGCCTCTCTACCGCGACGCGCCGGAAACGCAGGAAGCGCGCGCCGCCGGTTCATCCATCATCCTCGACTTCATCGCCGAGGCGTTGCCGCATGTGGACGACGCGACGCGACTCGTCGCCGCCGACCTGATCGAGACGACGCTCACGCAGGTCGGCAGCAGCTTTTCCGAGGTCGAGCGGAGCCAGTCCGAAATCGCGATCTATGCGGATGCCATGGCGGACATGTTCTGCGCCTACTTGGCCGAATGCGTTCGGACGGAACAGTCGCGGGGACGACCATGGCGTCCTGCACGGGTCGACGTTGAATTGTAGACGCGACGACGCTGGATGAGCGGCGGACGTCCGTCGAACGACGTCAAGCGAGACGGCTGCGGTCGGCCTGCTTGCGCGCTTCCTGCGCGGCCTTGAGCTGCGCGCGCGTGTACATCAGCGCGTGCGAGGCGAGGTCGTGGCTGTCCTCCCACAGGTTGCGCCAGATGCCCAGGATGCCTTCGAGCGGCTGGCCGACGACGCGGCTCGAAAAGGACTCGAAGGTGATCGGCCCCCCGTAGTCCGCCTTCACCAGGGCGCGGAACACGCCCGCCAAGTCGATCGAGCCCGAGCCCATGTAGCCGCGGTGCGAGTCGCCCGTGTGGAAGTAACCGAGGTCGTCGCCGGTGTCGACGATGGCCTGCCCGATGTCCGACTCCTCGATGTTCATGTGGTAGACGTCGAGGTGAACCTTGACGTTCGGCGCCCCGATGCGCCGGCACATCTCGACTGCCTGCGAGGCCGTGTTGAGGACGTTCGACTCGTAGCGGTTCACGACCTCGAGACCCATGGTGATGCCGCTCGCGGCGGCCTTCTCGGCCACGCGCGCCAGGATCTCGCAGGACCGCTTGACGCCCTCGGCCGTGGTGGGGACCGCGTATTTCTGGAACGCGGATTCGAGGATGCCGCACATGTGCGTCGCCCCGATGTCGCGGATGACCGAGACGGCCTGCTCCAGGCGCTCCTGCCCGCGACGCTCCTTCTCGCGGTCGTCGCTGGAGATGTCGGTCGAGGCGTCGAGGCCCATCGAGGACGTCGCGCCGATGCCGGCCTTCCCCAGCTCACGCGCCGTGAAGGCCGTGTCGATCGAACCGGGATCGAGCGCGGGGATCTCGATCAGGTCGAAGCCGACCTCGGCGGTCCGGGCGATGGCCCGGGCGCATTCCTCGTGGCTCCAGCCCTTCTCCCAGACCAGAGCATGCACGCCCAATTTGTTCATGTCGTTCTCCGATGTCGTCGCGTGTCCCGTGCTGAGGGCGAGTCGAACCCGCCCGTCGCGCGGAGCTGCTCATGGAAACAAGGAACCAGAGCTGAAGCCGCGAGCCGGGGG
>CAXUCF010000435.1:0-1206 GCA_964249275.1 uncultured Lichenihabitans sp. | reverse complement strand
CCGAAGCCGCCGAAGGGGTCGACCCGGCCGAGGAAGCAGGCCAGCACGGTGATGAGCAGGTAGGACTCGCCGTGCCCGACCCGCACCGAGTTGAAGCGCGCCAGCATGACGATGCCGGCGAGGCCGCACATGGCGCCAGACAGCGTGTAGATCAGCACCAGGGACCGCCGCGTCGGGACGCCCGAAAAGCGCGTCGCCTCGATGTTGGAGCCGATCATCCGCGTCGCGTAGCCGAGGCGGGTCCGCGACAGCACCACGAACCAGACCAGGACGGCCGCCGCGAAGACGATCAGGGGCGAAGGCACGCCGGCCACCGTCCCCTGGCCGACCGCCTGCACGAAGCTAGGCACGCCGGAGATGTCGCCGCCGCGGGTCAGGAACTCCCCCAGGCCCCGCACGAAGATCATGGTGGACAGGGACACCAGGATCGGGTGCGCGCCGGTGTTCGCGATGATCGTTCCCATGAGCCAGCCCACGAGGGCGCCGGTGGCGAGGGCGGCCGCCACGCCCGCCACGAAGGCGAGGGCTCCTGCGTCGACGCCGCCCTGGATCTGGAGCACGGAAGCCATGGCGAGGCCCGACAGGTTCGCCGTGAACGTGATGGCGAGGTTGAAGCCGCCCGAGATGATCGGCATCAGCATCGCGAGGGTGAGCAGGCCCAGCTCCGGCAACTGGAACGCCACCGAGGTGAAGGTCCCGGCGCTCAGGAAGCCCGGGGCCGCGACCCCGAACGCGACGACGACGACCAGGAGCAGGGCCAAGAGGCCGAGCACGTCCCGGTCCATCATCGCGGCGAGGCGGCGGCGGTTCCCGTCGCGGAGGGTCTGCACGGTCATGGGGCGGTTCTCCGTTCGGCCGGACGCCGCCACGAGCCGAGCAGGCGCGCCGCGCCTTCGCTGGACAGGGTGATGGCGACCAGGATGATCGCGCCGATGATCATCTTGAAGGCGTAGGGCGAGATGCCGAGGAGGTTCAGGCCGTTCTGAGTGACGGCGACGAGGATGATGCCGAGAAAGACGCCCAGGATCGTGCCGCGGCCGCCCCCGAGCCTCGCCCCGCCCAGCACCACGGCGGCGAGCACGTCCAGTTCGCGGCCGTAGAGAGCGTTGGGGACGACCTCCTGGGCGTAGTGGGCCTGCATCAGCCCGGCGATCCCGGCCATCGATCCCAGCCAGCCGAACGCGAGGTAGTGCATGGCCCCGATGC
>CAXUCF010000434.1:0-3182 GCA_964249275.1 uncultured Lichenihabitans sp. | reverse complement strand
GACCTCTCCGGTTCTCGCCCGACGCATCCTGGCGAGGCCGCGTGGTCGACGCCCTGTGCCGCCCCATCGATGGACTCGGCCCGCTCCTGCCCGGGCGGGTCGCGATGGCGGCGGACGCCGAGCCGCCGCAGGCCCTCGGACGCTCGCGCGTCAAGGGCGCGTTGAAGACCGGCATCAAGGCGATCGACATCTTCTGCCCCATCTGTCCGGGCCAGCGCATCGGCATCTTCGCGGGATCGGGCGTCGGCAAGTCGACGCTGCTCGGCATGCTGGCCGAGACCAAGGGCTTCGACACGGTGGTGATCGCGCTGGTGGGCGAGCGCGGCCGCGAAGTGCGCGAGTTCATCGAGGATTCGCTCGGCGCCAACCGGGCCCGCGCCGTTTGCGTGGTGGCGACCGGCGACGAGAGCCCGATGATGCGGCGCCTCGCCCCCAGGACCGCGACGAGCATCGCCGAGCTGTTCCGCGACAGGGTCTAGCGCGTGCTGCTCATCGTCGACAGCGTGACGCGCTATGCCCATGCGGCCCGCGACGTGGCCCTCGCGGCGGGGGAGCCCGCGGTCGCCAGGGGCTACGCCCCGAGCGTGTTCTCGGATCTCCCGAAGCTGCTCGAACGCGCGGGCCCCGGCCTTGAAGGCTCGGGGTCCATCACCGGCATCTTTTCGGTCCTGGTCGACGGCGACGACCACAACGACCCGGTGGCCGACACGATCCGCGGCACGCTCGACGGCCATATCGTGCTCGACCGGAGAATTGCCGCGCAGGGCCGCTACCCGGCGATCGACCTCCAGGTCTCCCTTTCGCGCCTCGCCCATCAGGTATGGACGCCCGAGCAGAATGTGCTGGTGGGCAAGTTGCGCGAGTTGATCACCCGGTTCGAGGACACGCGCGATCTGCGCGCCATGGGGGCCTATCGGGCCGGGAGCGATGCCGATCTCGACCAGGCCGTCGTCATGGTGCCCCGCATCTACGAGGCCCTGATGCAGTCACCCGGGACGGCGCCGAGCGAGGACGCATTCCGCGACCTCGCCGCTGCCCTTCAGAAACAGAAGTGAGGTCCCGCATGCTGTCGCGCTCCGCGGAGCTGTCGCGTCCCGCCAGGCCGTCGCGTCCCGCCGAACTGTCGAAGCCGAGCGACACAGTGGGGCCCGCGCAGGGGCCGCGCGCTGCGGCACCGCCGAGGCGGGCGACGCTTCGGCTCGTGGTCGACAGGACGCCCGGGGCGCTGTCAGGTTCCGCCATGCGGATCGCGCCGTCGAGGCCCGCGCGCGCGGGTGCCGACTGGGTCTGGAGCGGGCTCGGCCTCGGCGCCGCCACGGCATCGGCCGGCTTCGCGGCCTATATGCTGGCCTTGGCGCCCGGCGTGGTGACCCCGAGCGGCAACTTCCACCTGTTCGCCCGCTACGGCCATGGTTCGGGCGGGGCTGCCGGGCAGACCGCCTCGGCCGATGGCAGAGCCGGCGTCTCCCCGCATGTCACGGAACCGTCCTCGGCCAGGACCGAGACGGCGGAGGCCGATACGGTCGACCTCACTCCGACCGGGACGCTTGCGGCCCCGTCCCGGGCCGCGCTGCGCGACGGCACGGCCAGCGAATCCGGCCAGGGACGCTACGGCCCGGACAGCCACCCCCTCCCCGACTTCACGTTGCGCAACGTTTTCGACGGCAAGGCCCTGGTCGAATCGCGGTCCAGCCTTTCGGTCGTCAAGCCCGGCTCCGTGCTGAACGGTGCCGGGCGGGTACTGTCCATTGAGCGGCGCGGCGGCAACTGGGTCGTGCTGACCGACAGGGGCCTGATCGCCGGCGAGCCGCGATGACATCGGCCGTTGCGGCCGCGGCACCCTCGCCCGCAGCGGCCTGGCGATCCGCTCAAAGTTCCGCGAGCACCCGCACCGCCGCCTCGACCGCATCGATGCGGAAGTGGTGGAGCATGTGGCCGATCCCGGGCAGCAGTTCGAAGCGCGCATTGGGGATCATCCGTGCCGCGGGAAAGCCATGCGTCAGCGTGTTCACGACGATGTCCGCATTGCCGCAGAGCACCCTCACCGGGACGCGGCAGGCCGCGTAGCCAAGGGCGCTGCGGGCGAGGCCGGGCCACAAGGCCACGGCGTTCTCGCCTTCGGCCACGGTCTGCTCGGGTCGGCCCGCGAGCGCGAAGGGAAATTCGGCCGCGTAGCGCGGCGGCATCGCCTGCGGCAGGAACATGGCGCGCCACAACAGCGCCAGCATCGCAGGATCGAGCGACGCGCCCATGGCGCCGGCCAGGGTGTCGCCCCACAACGGCATGGCGCGGGCCTCGAACAGCAGGTGCTCGAGCCGCAGTTCCGGAAAGCAGATCGGCGCCACGGCCACGACACCGGCGACCTCGTCGGGGTACGCCATGCCACAGGCCAGTGCGACGGCTCCGCCGAAGGAATGGCCGCAGATGACGGGCCGTCGGAGCGCGAGCGCATGGGCCGCATCGCGGATCGTCGCGGCTCGGGCCCAGGGAGAGGCGTCACCCAGGCGGTCGTGGTCGCTGCCGCCGTGACCGGGGCGGTCCACGGCGACGATATGGAAGTGCCTCGACAGGGTCTCCATGGGGCCGAGCCGCATGTCGTCCAGCGTCGTGAGGGTGCCGTGGATCAGCAGCACGTCCGGCCCTGAGCCGGCCTCGGCGTAGCAGAGCGCTCGGCCTGCGGGCATGCGGATGGTGCTGCGGTCCGGGCGTGCCGGCGCCGTGGTCGGCCTGGGCCGGCGTGCCTCGATCGGAGCATGGGCCGGCCTCGCCAGTGGCAGGACCGCCCTCAGGACCGCCGTCGCCCGAAGACCAGCGCGGCTGCAGCGGCTGCGCCGGCCGCCAGCATCGTGGTGCTCAGCGGGTGCAGCCCGGCGCGCGTATAGGCGCTGGTCTTCATCACGTATCCGGGATAGTCGCCCCGGGTCTGCCCGCCGCCGGTGGGCGCGTGCAGGGCACCGACGGGGTCGCGCGGCTTCTCCTTGCGGCGCTCGAATGCCGAGATCGCCGGAGCCAGGACGTCGTAGGCACTGGGCGCCACGGCCTTGAAGTCGGACAGGACCTTGCCGGCACCGCCGACATAGATCTCGCGCCGGGGATGGACGGCCGCGTGAAGGATGGCCTCGGCGACCTCTTCGGGGCGTTAGATCGGCGGCGGCAGCGTCGGCTCCCGATCCATATAGTTG
>CAXUCF010000433.1:0-3204 GCA_964249275.1 uncultured Lichenihabitans sp. | reverse complement strand
GCGGGGTAGGCCCTCCGCCGTGACGCCCGATTTCGAGGACCGGCCCAACCCTTTGGACGTCACGCCGAGGATGAGCGCCGCGCCGGAGGCGAAGAGGATCGTCGGCAGCGGATAGGCCTTGGTGAAGCCGACGAGGTTATCCGCCACGGTCGAAGCACCGATCCGGGCGTTACTGACCACCTCCTCCATCACGTTTGCGGGCTTCAGGTTGTCCCGAAGCTGCTCGAGCGTACTCGCGAGATGAGCCCTCGTATCTTCCGCCTCATGGGCCACCTCGCTGGACGATTGTCGACCCGTGTCGCCGCTCATTTCACCTGCTCCTTGACGATCTCGGCATCCTTGCCGAGTTGCTTCATCGAACGCTTCGGCATCAGATTGTCGGTCGAGAGCCTGTTCAACGCGATATACAGGGCGATCGCCCCGATCACCGCGATGGCGTTCCCTACGATGAAGTAGGCGCCCCAGGCCACGACTCCGAAATAGATCACCAGTTGCACGATCCCGAACAGGATGATGAACAGCGCGGCCAGCAACAGGACGGCCGCTACCAGCAGCACGATGACGGCATTGAGGGCGGCCGAGATCTTCTCTGAAACCTCGGTGCGGACGAGACGGATCTCGGTCTCGAACAGGCTCGTCATCTGAGCCAGGGCATCGGCGAAAAGCGACGGCGTGGATGGCCGGCCGGACGTATCGACGTTCATGAGGTCATCTCCGCTCCGACGAACTCAGATGCCGCCATGGCTGCTGGTGGCCTGAGGCAGTCCGCTCGCAACCGGTGCGTCGCTCTTCAGGAACCGCGCCAGGATGAAGCCTGCCACGACGGCACCTCCGAAGAAGGCAACCGGCTGCTCGCGTCCGAACTGCGTCAGGGTCGCGAGAACGTCGCCAAGATCGCGCGACCGTACGTCGTCGGCCAAACGGTCGACGTTCTCGGCTGCTGCCCGTACGAGGCGCGCCATCTGCGGGTTGGTTCGCTCAAGGTCCCCGGCCGCGCTTTGGGCCGCCTTGGCGACGCCCGCGATCCTGTCGGCTCCGGCCTCTTTCTGCTGATCGACGATCTCGGTCAGCCGGCTCCGGGCCTGCTCGGCGATGGAGGCCGCCGCTCCCTTGGCCTCGTTGGTGGTCTGCGCGGCCTGGTCGCGCAAGCTCGACACAGTTGAACCGACGTCGCCGGGCGTTGCTTGGCCATGAGGTGGGGAGATGGTGTCGGCCGCCGACTTGACGCTCGCGGCGGCGTCGCGGCGAAGGTCCTGGAACCGGGCGTTCAAATCGTCCTTTGCCCGACTTGCCTCCCCGCCGAGGGTCGCGTTCGGGTCTTTAGCAAACGGGTCAGCCATTGTGTCCTCCAGCCGATCGGGGCGGAAGAGGCTGACGCGCCGCATCCCTCCCCCTCATGTCGGCGAGCCAACGAAGCTGACGAGCACGCGGTTCCGGAGGTTGCACGATGCGGCGCGGGAAACCGTGCCGGCGGCCTCAGGGCATCATGACCACGGGCGTGCCGACGTCGACGCGGTCGAAGAGGTCGACGATGTCCCGGTTGTACATGCGGATGCAGCCGTATGATGCGGCGGTGCCAATTGAATCCGGGCGGTTGGTGCCGTGGATGGCATATTGGTCGCCGCTGAGCGTCAGCGCCCGCATTCCCATCGGGTTGCGGGAGGAGCCGCCCGGAATATAGTCGGGCAGCCAGGGCTCGGCCCGCTTGACCTCGGCGGGGGGCGCCCATGCCGGATTGCGGTACTTGCCATCGATCTGCACGGTGCCACGCCACTGCTTGCCGGACTTGCCGACCGCGACCGGGTAGCTGATCGATTGCCCCTCCTCGGTGAAGAGATAGAGGCGCCGCGCCGACTGGCTGATCACCACCGTGCCGGGTGCATAGCCGACCGGGCCGGCCACGTGGACCGCAGCGCTGGCCGGAGACAGCGCCGCCACCATGACGGCAATGGCCGCGGCCGCAATGCAGGCTGCCAACAGGATGTGGGTGAGGATGGGGCTGCTGCGCATCCTGCGCGACGCGAAGCCAGCGCGATACGAGGGTTCCATGTGAGACGCTCCTGCCGTTCTGTGCCGGCTGATGGGGCAGATTGGCGCCCGTCGGCTGAACGGGCGGTTACCCGGCCGGAACTGCATCGCTCCGGCCTGCGGCCAGGGTGAACGATTAAGCCTCATCCCTGCCGCCCCGACGCGCTCCAGTCCGATCAGCGTCGGTTGGCCACGAGATCGTCGACGACGGACGGGTCGGCCAGAGTGGAGGTGTCGCCCAGGCTGCCGAGTTCGTTTTCGGCGATCTTACGCAAGATCCGTCGCATGATCTTGCCGGAGCGCGTCTTGGGAAGGCCGGGCGCGAACTGGATCACGTCCGGCGACGCGATCGGGCCGATTTCCTGGCGCACATGGGCGACGAGCGCCTTGCGCAGCCCATCGGTGGCCTCGACCCCCTGCATCAGGGTCACGTAGGCATAGATGCCCTGCCCCTTCACGTCATGCGGGTAGCCGACGACGGCGGCCTCGGACACGCTGTCGTGAGCCACGAGGGCACTCTCGACTTCCGCCGTCCCCATGCGGTGCCCCGACACGTTGATGACGTCGTCGACGCGACCGGTGATCCAGTAGTAGCCATCCTCGTCGCGGCGGCAGCCGTCTCCGGTGAAATATTTGCCCGGATAGGCCGAGAAATAGGTCTCCTCGAAGCGCTTGTGATCGCCAAAGACGGTGCGCATCTGGCCGGGCCAGCTATCGGCGATCACGAGATTGCCTTCGCAGGCACCCTCGATCACGCGTCCTTCCGGGTCCATCACCTCGGGCCTCACGCCGAAGAACGGGCGGGTCGCGGAGCCGGGCTTCAGGACCGTGGCTCCGGGCAACGGCGTGATCAGGATGCCGCCGGTCTCGGTCTGCCACCACGTGTCGACGATCGGGCAGCGGCCGTCGCCGACGACCCGATGGTACCATTCCCAGGCTTCGGGGTTGATGGGCTCGCCGACCGAACCGAGCAGGCGGAGACTCGCGCGGCTCGTCGTCTTCACGGGCTCGTCGCCCGACCCCATCAGGGCTCGGATGGCGGTCGGCGCCGTGTAGAGGATCGACACCTGGTGCTTGTCGACGACCTCCCACATGCGCGACACCGCGGGGTAGTTCGGGACGCCCTCGAACATCAGCGTCGTGGCGCCGTTGGCGAGCGGCCCGTAGACGATGTAG
>CAXUCF010000432.1:2920-3243 GCA_964249275.1 uncultured Lichenihabitans sp. | reverse complement strand
CCGTCTGCCTTGGTGGCGAGCGTTGTCACTTTCCTGGTGGCCAACTCGATCTTGTATACGCCCGAGGCGGTCACCTTGACGTCGCGGCAGGCGGCATGGAACTGGTCGCTCAGGTTGCTCGCCTCGTACATCGGCGAGTTCTGCTTGTAGGCGACATACAGATTGCCTTTGTTATCAAGCTCGATGCCGACGGTCTCGCCGTTGCGTGCGTTGCCGTCCGGCGGAACCGTAGCAATCAGCTCCTGTTGGCCACCGGGCGCCACCTTCATGATCTTGCCGGTGTGGATCAGCGACGTGTAGTAGTTGCCGTCCTTGTCGACAGT
>CAXUCF010000432.1:0-2807 GCA_964249275.1 uncultured Lichenihabitans sp. | reverse complement strand
CTTGGACAGCACCCAGGCTTTGTACTGCGCCTGCGCCGCTCCCGACGTGCTGAGCAGACCCACGGCCAGGAACAGGCTCAACTGTAGCGCGGCGATCAGGATGAGAAGCGCGACAAACAGGATGAGAATGTTGGCCGCGACAGTGCAACGTTAGTCGCTGTTGATCGGCGCGGGCAAGGGATCGATGGCAGCTTGATTGTCGCGGCGCGACAATCTGGTGTTCTCGGTGATTGTCGCGCGAGTTGGTGGGCGTCCGGGTCCGGAGCGTCGCTGGACAGCGGCGCGCCTGCGGTAGCTCTCGACGTTCATCTCGAAGATCGTGGCGTGGTGAACGAGCCGATCGACGGCGGCCAGCGTCATCGCCGGATCGGGGAAGATCTTGCCCCATTCGCCGAAGGGCTGATTGGCGGTGATCAGCAGCGACCGGCGTTCGTATCGGGCGCTGATCAGTTCGAACAGCACGGCGGTCTCAGCCTGGTCCTTGGTGACGTAGGCGAGGTCGTCGAGGATCAGCAAGTGGAACTTGTCGAGTTTGGCGATGGCGCCGTCGAGTGCGAGTTCGCGGCGGGCGAGCTGGAGCTTCTGGACGATCTCGGAGGTGCGAGTGAACAGCACGCGCCAGCCGTTTTCGACGAGAGCGAGGCCGATCGCCGCCGCGAGATGCGATTTGCCGCCGCCGGGCGGGCCGAACAAGATCAGGTTGGCGCCCTTGTCGAGCCAGCCGTCGCCGGCGCAGAGCGCCAGCACCTGGGCCTTGGAGACCATCGGCACGACGTCGAAGGCGAAGGTGTCGATGGTCTTGCCAGGCGGCAGACGCGCTTCCAGGAGATGGCGTTCGACCCGCCGGCGGTCGCGCTCGGCGATCTCGTGCTCTGCGAGCGCGGCGAGCAGCCTGGCAGCCGGCCAGGCTTCCTTGTCAGCCCTGCCGGCGAACTCGGGCCAGACCTGCTTGATGGCGGGCAGTCTGAGATCGTGCAGGATGAGCGTCAGGCGCTGGGCGTCGATCGTCCGTGCGGTCTCGGTCATGCCGCTTCTCCGCGGATCAGCGTGTCGTAGACGGCCAGCGGCGCGAGCTGGACGATGACGGCGGGAAGCGTCGCCGGATCGGGCGCGAAGCGCCGACGTAGTGCCGCGAGGTCGGGCAGCCGGGAAGCGGCGAGATCATCGGCAAGGAGCGCGGCAAGCTCCGACTCGCAGGCGCGCTCATGGGCGAGCGCCAGAAGCTCGACCATGATGCGGCAGGCCGGGCGCGGGCCGGTGTGTTCCAGCATGAGATCGAACATCTGGCGATACGCGGCTCGCGGGAAGAGCTGGCTGCGGTAGACGAGATGCAGCAGCGCCATCGGCTTGCAACGCAGGCTGTGGATGACGTGGCGGTAGTCGACGACCTGCCCGTGCTTGCCGTTCGGCTGCGCGCGTCCGCGCGGCAGCGTCATGAGCGCCGCGCTGCCAAGAAACAGTTCGAGCCGGTCGTCATGCAGGCGGACGCGCAACCGCTGGCCGATCAGCCGGGATGGCACGGTGTAGAACACCTTTCTCAGCGTGAAGCCGCCCGAGCTGGTGACGGTGACGACGGTCTCCTCGTAATCGGCGGTGCGCTGCGGCGGGAGCGGATTGAGCGCGACGCGTTCGGCATCGATGCGGGCGGCATGGCGGCGGTTCCGGCGGCCGACGAGTTCGGCGATGAAGCCGCAATAGTCGTCGAGCGTGTCGAACGCCGCGGCTCCGCGCAGCAGCAGCGCATCGCGCACGGCGTGCTTGAGGTGTCCATGCGCGCTCTCGATGGCGCCGTTCTCATGCGCGAGGCCGCGATTGTTGCGGGTCGGCAGCATGCCGTAATGCCCGCACAGCGCCTCGTATCGACGGGTCAGGTCGGCGCGCGCCTCGGTATCGAGGTTGCGGAACGCCGCCGAGAGACTGTCGCTGCGGTGCTCGCACGGCGCTCCGCCCAGCAGGCAGAGCGCGTTCTGCAAGCCTTCGGCGAGGGCGACGTAGCTTTCGCCGCCGAGCACGACATGGGCGTGCTCGAAGCCGGACCAGACGAGACGGAAGTGATAAAGGCGGTGATCGAGCGGTTCGCCGGCGACGGTCACGCCAAGGCCGTTCATGTCGGTGAAGTCCGACAAACCCAGGACGCCCGGCTCGTGATCCTGCCGGAAGATCACCTCCCGCTCCGGGCCATGCAGCGCCCGCCACGCGCGGATCCGGCGCTCAAGCGTGCGGCGGATGCCAGGGCCGAGTTCGGGATGGCGACGCAACATCTCCTCGAACACCGCGACCGCGCGCAGTCCGGGAGCACTGCGCAGCAACGGCACCACCTCGACTTCAAAGATGTCGATAAGCGGATCCGGCCGACGACGGCCGCGCGGCTGCCGCGGGGGCAGTGGCGCCAGTCGCGCCGCCTCCAACCGGTAGCCCGTAGCAGTGCTCAACCCCGCCCTGGCGGCCGCCGCCGCCACTCCATGCTCGCGCCGATAGGTCATGAACAGCCTCTTCTGGTGATCGTTGACGTGTCGACCGGGCACACGAGGGCTCCCTGATAGCCAGGGACTCTCCCGCGGCTCGACCGGCCACGACCACCACGACACCCCAAGGCAGGGCATCGCCGGCTGGCGGAACGACTCCGGGCTACGCCCTGCGCCGTTCCGCCAGCCGCGTTCTCATCCTGTTTGTCGACGCGTTCTCACCTTGATTGTCGCGCTACACGAGAGCGCGATCACCGCTCGCTCAGCGCACCCAGAACCCGGCGCAGAGCCCGGCCGTCGACATGCGCGTCGACGCGAACCAGCACGCCGCCAGGCAGCACG
>CAXUCF010000431.1:380-3260 GCA_964249275.1 uncultured Lichenihabitans sp. | reverse complement strand
GCCGAGATCGAGGGCGAGATGGGCGACGTGCAGCCCGGCCTCCAGGCCCGCCTGATGAGCCAGGCGTTGCGCAAGCTGACGGCCTCGATCTCGCGGTCCAACACCATGGTGATCTTCATCAACCAGATCCGCATGAAGATCGGCGTGATGTACGGGTCGCCCGAGACCACCACGGGAGGCAACGCGCTCAAGTTCTACGCTTCCGTCCGCCTCGACATCCGCCGCACCGGGTCGATCAAGGACCGGGAGGAGGTCACCGGCAACCAGACGCGCGTGAAGGTCGTCAAGAACAAGGTCGCGCCACCCTTCAAGCAGGTCGAGTTCGACATCATGTACGGCGAAGGCATCTCCAAGGTCGGCGAGTTGGTCGATCTCGGCGTCAAGGCCGGCATCGTCGAGAAGTCGGGCGCCTGGTTTTCCTACGACAGCCAGCGCCTGGGCCAGGGCCGCGAGAACGCCAAGGCCTTCTTCAAGGCCAACCCCGACGTTGCTCGCAAGGTCGAGCAGGCCATCCGCGAGAACTCGGGGCTCATCGCCGAGCGCATCCTGGAGACGGGCGGCCCCGAGCCGGAAGACGACGACGAGGGGCTGGCCGAGGGTTGATGGATCGAAAGCGAACGGGCTTCGGGCCGGTCGCTCGACAGGGCGGGAGGGCGCGGCTAAATGGGGCCCCGCGCCCTCTGTGATGATCGAGGGCGGTGATTTCCGAGCTTCGAGTTCCCGCGCCATGACCAGCGTCAACGACACCCGTGCGGCCTTCCTCGATTTTTTCCAACGAGCCGGTCACGCGGTGGTGCCGTCGGGCCCGCTCGTTCCCCGCAACGACCCGACGCTGATGTTCACCAGCGCCGGCATGGTGCAGTTCAAGAACCTGTTCACCGGCGTCGAGAAGCGCTCCTACACCCGCGCCACCACGGCCCAGAAATGCCTACGCGCCGGCGGCAAGCACAACGACCTCGACAACGTCGGCTACACGGCCCGCCACCACACGTTCTTCGAGATGCTGGGCAATTTTTCGTTCGGCGACTACTTCAAGGCGACCGCGATCGAGAACGCCTGGACGCTGGTCACCCGCGAGTTCGGGCTCGACAAGGACCGGCTGCTCGTCACCGTCTACCACGACGACGACGACGCCTTCGATCTCTGGAAGAAGATCGCGGGCTTCCCGGACAGCCGGATCATCCGGATTGCGACGTCGGACAACTTCTGGGCGGCCGGCGACACCGGGCCTTGCGGCCCCTGCTCCGAGATCTTCTACGACCAGGGGGAAAGTGTGCTCGGCGGACCGCCGGGCAGTGCCGACGAGGATGGCGACAGGTTCCTGGAGTTCTGGAACCTCGTGTTCATGCAATATGACCAGATCGGCCCGGGTCAGCGTGTGCCGCTGCCGCGCCCGTCGATCGACACCGGCATGGGCCTCGAGCGCATTTCGGCCATCCTTCAAGGGGTGACGTCGAACTACGACATCGACCTGATGCGCAGCATCATCGTGGCGGTGGCCAACCTGACAGGCGTCGACCCCGATGGGCCGTTGGCGGCGAGCCACCGCATCGTGGCCGACCACCTCCGGGCCTCGGCCTTCCTGGTGGCGGACGGCGTCGATCCGTCGAACGAGGGCCGCGGCTATGTGCTGCGGCGCATCATGCGACGCGCCATGCGCCACACCCAGATGCTGGGGGCGCCCGAGCCGCTCATGTGGCGGCTCGTCCCGACGCTCGTGCAGCTCATGGGCCAGGCCTATCCGGAGCTCGTCGAGGCGCAGTCCCGCATCGCCGACACCCTGCTGTCGGAGGAGACGCGGTTCCGCACCACGCTGGCGCGCGGCCTGTCGATCCTGGAGGACGAGACGCGCGGACTCGCCGCGGGCGACCGGCTGGCCGGCGCTGTCGCGTTCAAGCTCTACGACACCTACGGGTTCCCGCTCGATCTCACGCAGGAAGCACTGCGCGGCCGCGACATCGCGGTCGACGAGGCGGGCTTCACGGCCGCCATGGCGCAGCAGAAGGCCGAGGCCCGCAAGGCCTGGGCGGGCTCGGGCGAAGCCACTACCGACGCCGTGTGGTTCGGCATTCGCGACCGGGTCGGCGCGACCGAGTTCCTGGGCTATGCGGCCGAGCAGGCCGAGAGCATCGTCACGACGCTGCTGGCCGGTGGCCGCGAGGTGGATCGGCTCGAGGCCGGGCAGTCGGGCCAGATCGTACTGAACCAGACGCCATTCTACGGGGAATCGGGCGGCCAGGTCGGTGACACCGGCACGCTCACGGCGCCCGGCGTGTCGCTCCGGGTCAACGATACGACGAAGAAGCTCGGCAACCTCTTCGTGCACGAGGTCGAGGTGCTGGAAGGCGCGGTCACGCCCGGCATGGCGCTGGTGGCCGAGGTCGACCACGGCCGCCGCCGCGCTATCCGGGCCAACCATTCCGCAACCCATCTCCTGCACGAGGCGCTACGCCAGGTGCTTGGGCCGCACATCGCCCAGAAAGGATCGCTCGTCGACGGCGAGCGGCTGCGTTTCGATGTCTCGCACCAGAAGCCGATCTCGGCGGAGGAACTCGCCGAGGTCGAAGACATCGCCAACCGTGTCGTGCTGCAGAACGACGCGATCGTGACGCGCCTCATGGCGCTCGAGGACGCCCGGGCCAGCGGGGCGCGTGCACTGTTCGGCGAGAAATACGGTGACGAGGTCCGGGTCGTGTCCATGGGGCGGAGCGAGGCGGGGCGCGGCGCCACGGCCGAGGTCTACTCGATCGAGCTCTGCGGCGGCACCCATGCGGCCCGCACGGGCGACATCGGGTTGATATCGATCGTGGGCGAGAGCGCGGTCGGCTCGGGCGTTCGCCGCATCGAGGCCCGCACGGGGCACGCAGCGCGGCGCGGACT
>CAXUCF010000431.1:0-370 GCA_964249275.1 uncultured Lichenihabitans sp. | reverse complement strand
CGGATCCGGCGAAGCCAAGCCCATAACCGCGCATCTCGTCGCCGGCTCGGAGGTCAAGCTCATGGCCCGGGTCGTCACCGGTATCGACATGCGCGACCTAAAGAGTCTGGCCGATGAAGCCAGGAAGAGCCTCGGCTCGGGCGTAGTCGCCCTTGTCGGGATCGGAGAGGACGGCAAGGCCGGCCTCGTGGTGGCGGTGACGCCGGATCTGACGGGCCGTTTCAACGCCGTCGACCTCGTGCGGGTCGGCTCCGTGGTGCTGGGCGGCAAGGGCGGCGGCGGCCGGCCCGACATGGCCCCGGCGGGCGGGCCGGACGGCGCACAGGCGGAAGCCGCGCTCGGTGCCGGGGGGGCGGCCCTGGCGGGCGGC
>CAXUCF010000430.1:2739-3266 GCA_964249275.1 uncultured Lichenihabitans sp. | reverse complement strand
TGTTCATGGTGGCCTCGAAGTTCCCGCGCGTCGAGGAGCAGACGGAGCTTTACCGCTCCGTGCTCGACGCCGTCGGCGGCCGTCCGGTGCCGTTCCGCACGCTCGACATTGGCGGCGACAAGATCCTGCCCTACATGGCGCGCCCCGACGAGCCGAACCCGGCGCTCGGCTGGCGCGCCATCCGCATCGGGCTCGACAGGCCGGGCCTGTTGCGGTCGCAGCTCCGCGCCCTGCTGCGGGCCGGCGGCGGCCGGGTGCTGCGGGTCATGTTCCCGATGGTCGCTTCCGCGGCCGAGTTCGACGCCGCCAAGGCCATGGTAGGGCGCGAGGTCGACCACATGGTGCGACACGGCTACCAGACGCCCTACGAGCTGAAGCTCGGCGCCATGGTGGAGGTGCCGTCGCTGCTGTGGGAGCTCGACGCGCTGGCGAGCCGCGCCGACTTCATGTCGGTGGGCTCGAACGACCTGATGCAATATCTCTTCGCCGTCGACCGCGACAACAAGCGCGTGGCGACGCGCTTCGAC
>CAXUCF010000430.1:2224-2729 GCA_964249275.1 uncultured Lichenihabitans sp. | reverse complement strand
CTGCGGCGAGGGCGGCGGCAAACCCATCGGGGCCCTGGCCCTGGTGGCGCTGGGTTTCCGCAACCTGTCCATGTCGGCCTCCTCGCTCGGCCCCGTCAAGGCGATGCTGCTCGGCCTCGACGCCGCCCACGCTTCCGCCTATGTCGGGGACCTCCTGGCGTCGCGGGACGGCGCGGCCTCGCTGCGGCCGGCCCTCACCGCCTATGCGGAGCGCCACAGCCTGCCGCTGTGACCCTCCTCCTGTCCTGGTTCCGATGCTTCCCCATTCCAAGCTCGATCTGATCCTCCGCCGCCACGAGGAAGTGTCGGCGCGCCTGTCCGAGGGGCCGGACGCCGCGACCTTCGTGGCGCTGTCTCGCGAGCTTTCGGAGACCGAGGGGCTCGTCGAGGCCGTCCGCGCCTACCGCGGCAAGCGGGCAGAGCTGGACGGCGTCGACTCCATGCTGGCCGAGCCGGCGCTCGACGAGGAAATGCGGGCCCTGGCCGAGGCCGAGCGGGCCGAAGC
>CAXUCF010000430.1:0-2214 GCA_964249275.1 uncultured Lichenihabitans sp. | reverse complement strand
CGGCACGGGGGGCGACGAGGCGGCGCTCTTCGCCGGCGACCTGTTCCGCATGTATTCCCGCTACGCCGACCTCCACCGCTGGAAGGTCGAGGTGCTGTCGGCGAGCGAGGGCACGGCCGGCGGTTTCAAGGAGATCGTCGCTGCCGTGCAGGGGGCGGGGGTCTTCGCCAAGCTGAAGTTCGAGAGCGGGGTCCATCGCGTGCAGCGCGTGCCCGACACCGAAACGCAGGGGCGCATCCATACGTCGGCCGCGACCGTCGCGGTGCTGCCCGAGGCCGAGGAGGTCGACGTCGCAATCCTCGACGCCGACCTGAAGATCGACACGATGCGGGCCCAGGGGGCCGGCGGCCAGCACGTCAACAAGACGGAATCGGCGATCCGCATCACCCACCTGCCGACCAGCACGGTCATCTTCGTCCAGGACGAGCGCTCCCAGCACAAGAACCGCGCCCGCGCCATGGCGCTGCTGCGCTCCCGCCTCTACGACATGGAGCGCCAGAAGCTCGACGCGGAGCGCTCGGCGGACCGGAAGTCGCAGGTGGGCTCGGGCGACCGCTCGGAGCGCATCCGCACCTACAACTTCCCGCAGGGCCGGATGACCGACCACCGCATCAACCTGACCCTCTACAAGCTCGACAAGGTCATCGCCGGGGAAGCGCTCGACGAGGTCGTGGACGCGCTGACGACGGAGCACCAGGCGGCGCAGCTCGCCGCGGCGGAGGGGTGAGGAAGAGTGGCCTCGCCATCAAACGGTGAGGACCTGTTCGCACTCCGGCCGTCTTCAGCCTATGATGGGGGCACAGGATGGGACGATGAGCGCGCTCCACGCAGAGGTTTACGAGGCCTTCCGAGTCCTCGATGTGCCGGACGACAAGGCTTTGAGGGCCGCAGTCGCCCTTTCGGCTGCTCTGACGGCATTTGAAGACGATACGGGCAAAGCTTTCAACAAGCGCGATGCCGACATTGAGGCCATCCGGGGAGATATCTCCTCTATCAACAGCGAGATCGCAGGTATCAACACACGTCTCGCGACCTTTCAGGGGGAGATCAATGTCCGCTTGACGTCGTCCGAGGCCGGCTTCGACAAGCGCATCACGTCTGTCCAGGATCAACTCGACAAGCGCATCACGGCGGTCGAGGGCAATCTCGACAAGCGCATCACGTCTGTCCAGGACCAGCTCGACAAGCGCATCACGGCGGTCGAGGGCCATCTCGACAAGCGCATCACGTCTTTCCAGGACCAGCTCGACAAGCGCATCACGTCCTTTCACAGCGACCTCGACAAGCGCATCTCATCGCTTCAAGGCGACCTGAACGCCCGAATGGCGTCCATGCAGGGCGAGACCAATCTTTTGAGATGGATGATGGGAACTACAATAGCGCTGCTCGTGACGGTGTTGTTTCGGGTTTTCACGCACTGACTCCCCAACCCGCGCCTCGTACGACGTCTGTCGGATGGCTTCGCGATGCGGGTGTGGGCGTCGCTCAAGCGCTGTGCGGGCCGGTGATCGGCGATCCGGCTCGTTCAGCCAGATGCTGCATCATCCTTCCCGCTTCCTCCACCACAGCTCGACCGGCGAAACATTGCTGATCCCGAACAGCGGCACCTCCTTCGGCCGCCCGAGGGAGGACGCGTAGGCGATCCACTGGTCCTCGGTGTGGAACAGCGGCACGATGTAGAAGCCCGTCAGCAGCAGCCGGTCGAGCACCCGCACGGCGGCGGTGAAGTCCTGCTCGCTCCGCGCTTCGACGATCGCCGTCACGGCGGCGTCGATGGCGGGGGACTGCGCGCCGGGCAGGTTGTAGGAGGCCGGCTGCCCGGCCGCGGCCGAACTCCAGCGCGAGCGCTGCTCGGCGCCGGGGGAGGGGGATGCGGTCCACTGGCCCAGCATCATGTCGAAATCGAACGACTGGCGGCGCCGCTGATACTGCACCTCGTCGACGAGCCTCACCGTCGCCGCGATGCCGATCTCCTTCAGGCTGTCGGCGAAGGCCAGCGCCAGCCGCTCCTGATGGGGGTCCACGACCATGATCTCGAAGGCGAACGGCGCCCCGTCGGGCAGCCGCATCACCGTGCCGTCAAGCCTGTCGCCGGCCTCGGCCAGCAGCGCCAGCGCCCGCTTGGCCTCCGCGCGGTCGCGCCCCGACGCGTCGCCGGCCGGCGGCGTGTAGGTGCCGGCGAGGATGTCGGGCCGCACCGCGCCGGGGTAGGGG
>CAXUCF010000429.1:0-3273 GCA_964249275.1 uncultured Lichenihabitans sp. | reverse complement strand
TCCGCGATCGTGTCGCCCGGATGCTCGCAGCCGGTCAGCCAGATATCGTAGATCGGGTGCTCCAGGCCGTGTAGGCCCGGGCTCGCCGCGAACATCCAACCCGAGAAGATGCGTTTGAAATCCTTCTTGGCCGAGACTTCGTCGACCTCGACGAAGGTGTCGACCTGCGGCGCTTCCTTGGCGGGTCGCGTGAAGCAGGCGCGCGGCGTCACCTGCAGGGATCCGAACTGCACGGTCTCGCCCATGGCGGCCCTGAACGCGATGATCCGGCCGGTGATCTTGTCGAGCCCTGAGAAGACCGCGTCGCCGTTCTTGATCCTGTCGGCCCGTGCCGGCGCCGCCTCGAACGGCATCGGGGCCAGCAGCACCAGCGCCATCGCGCCGGACCGACATCCTCGACCGAAGCCGGCTGAAGCTCTACCCATTCCTGCACCGACCCGACGAACAGCCCTTCCCGGACGAGGGAACCCCGGCATCTCGCCGCCCCTTGTGGCAAATCGAGGGCCTTCGGGCCGCGAAACTGCGCTGCCAGTCACACCGGAGCCGAGTGTTGCTCTACGGCGTCTCGGGCGAACCGCATGTCCCCGATCAGGCCGGATCGCCCCGGTTGCGATCGAGATGGCCGAGGTCGCGGTCGGGATCGAGCCGATCCCGCACGCGCTGCTTCAACGCCTTGACGTCCGGAAAGCCGCCGTCGCGCTTGCGCTCCCAGACCTCGTCTCCGTCGACCGCGATGCTGAAGGCACCGCCGGTCGCCGGGATCAGGGCCACTTCGCCGATGTCGGTGCCGAAGGTCGACAGCAGCTCCTGACCCATCCAGGCGGCGCGCAGCAGCCAACGGCACTGCATGCAATAGGTGATGGCGATGCGCGGTTTCCACGATGAGCTTTGCACGTCCGTCGTTCCGTTCGATCGCGCCCGGACCGGTCCGGAGTCAATGAAGGGGGAGCCGACTTGTTCGACGTCGCCGGCAGAAACCGGTGGCCGCGATCCCGGCACCCTCCCGAAATGGGCGGCCTTACTCGCTCCGCGCGGTGAGGGACCTCCTGGCTCGACCGAGAAGGAGGTATGCACCGGCTCCATACCTCGCAAGCCGATCCTTGTCGGGCTCCGCAGCCGACTCGCGTCGCGTCGCCGGGTCAGCGCTTGACCGAGGACGTCAGGTCCTGATCCGGGGTCGAGATCTCGGCCGGGGGCGACAGTCTGGCCGGGGCCGCCGACATGGCCCGCGGGTCGGCTTCGTCGGTCGCTGCTGGCAGCGGCCTCATGCGCGAGGCCTGTCCGGGGCGAGACGTCGCCGCGAAAGGCGCTGGAGCTGCATCCTCGGGGAGCGGTGCGAATCCCGTCGCTACGACACGGGGTTTTCGCACCGGTATTGCCGCCGCTTCGCCCACGGCTCCGCCGAAGCTGATGAGCGGCGCCTCGGTGAGCTTGGCCCGGAGCGCGGCAGCATGGGCGGGCGCCGCACCGTCGGCCACGAAGATCGGGCGCGGCGTGTACGCTGCGGCACGGGGCGGAAGCGACAAGGGCGGCGGTGCGCTCGCCAGCAGCCTCGGCGGTCCCGACCGGTAGGCCGGCTCCGGCAGCGGCGCCCGGGCGATGTCCATCTCCTCTTCGATGGCGGGCGGATCCGGCAGGGCATCCTTCGCGGGCGGCTCGGGCAGGTTCGTCTGCGGCACGGGCTTGCAATAGCGGCGCGGCCCGTGGGACGTCGATCCGTGCAACGCCAGATCCATGTGGAAGTGGTTGTAGTGGAAGATGTTGTAGCCCGGTCCCAGGACCGTGGTGAAGGACGTGCAGGCCCCTGCATGGGCCTCGTGCAGGAAGGCCCGCTCCTGTTCCTCAGCCCCGTTGAACCCTTTTCTGATGTTGAGTTCGCGCCCGCTCGCCAGGACGAAGCCGCCGATGTCGATGGCATTGGCGAAGGAATGCTCGCTGAGATTGGCCCCGCTCATGTTGTTGATGCCGCGGCAGCTGTAGCTGCCCATCGAGTTGACGCGCACCACCCGCTCGCCGAACCGCGCCACGGCCGCGGGCTGCACCACATCCCTGATCCAGCCGTCGAGCGCCGCGATCATGGGACAGTCCAGCGTTTCCGTGGCGTTCAGGGCCACGCTGCCGTCATCCAGCGCCGTGACCTTGAACGGGTGCGTGGCGCCGCAAATGCCCGGACCATCGAGCTGGTGGAATGGACGCACGGAGGAGGTTTCGCGGACCAGCCCCTTGGCCAGGCAGGCTTCCTCGGCCTGGGCCCGCCACGGCGGCCGCTCCTGATGGTGGAAGTCCGAGCAACCGGCAAGGGACCCGAAGGCCGCAGCGACGAGGACGATCGGATGAAGACGAGCCCGCATGACCGTCAAATTGGGCGGAAGTGCTTAATCCGCCCTCAACCAGGCCAGTCGGCTACTCGTGGACAGCGCCATAGCGCGCCCCATGGTTAACGCCGCACTCGCAGGGCGGCGGGTGTCGTGGTCCTCAGATCGACGGATCGACCCCCGTCGGCATGTCGGCCACGGTGCCGACGTAGGACCTCACGCGCGACCGCCCATGGGCGGTGTCGCGCCGCGACGTCATGGACTGCGACTCCTCGCCCGGGATGGAGGTTCGTTCCGGGCCGGGCGACACGGCGGACGATGGCGCGAGGTCGATGCCGGCGCCGGGATCAGCCGTCCCCGCGCCGATGCGCTCGCGGACATCCTGGTTGGCACCGGCGCTGACCAGGGCGTCGTGACCCTGGGCCGCCTCGAAGGCCGCCGTGTCGGCCGTTGTAGGGCGGGTGCCGGTGGGGGACCAGCCCTCGGTCCTCCACGATGACTCGCGCTCGTCGAGGTCGACGGCGCCATCCCGATCCAGGATGTCGATGGCGCGCTCGTAGCGGTCCTGTCCCGTATGGACCGCCAGGGCGACCCCACCCCGCCGCAGACCCTCCTCATAGGAGGCGCGGTCGGTTTCCGGCATGAAGATGAAGATGTTCAACAAGGCTCGGAAAATGCCGACATCCTGATGGGGCTCCGCGGCCTCCTGGGCATGCCCACCCTGGACCAGGTGGATGTCCGCCTCGGGAAAGCCCGCGGCCAGGAGGTCCGCCCTGGCCTTGTCGGCCTCGGCTTGGGACTCGAAGAAGGCCGTCACCGTCTGGCGGCTCTGGGATGGGGCACCGCTGTCGAAGGTCATCGCAGTTTCTCCTTGCGCGGAAGGAACGGGAAAGCGGCGCGTCCCGTTCCACGACCGCGACGTGAAGCCCCGAGGCCCGCTTCGCTTCAGCGCGGCGGC
>CAXUCF010000428.1:0-3277 GCA_964249275.1 uncultured Lichenihabitans sp. | reverse complement strand
GGCGGGTGCCCGCGCCCGCCCCCATTCGCTACACCCCCCCCTGCCGGACCAGCGCCCCGACGATGACGGTCAACGTCGAGCGCTCAACTTGGAGAAGCTGCCCGAGGTCGCGCTGCATGGTCGGGCCGTGGTGGACGAGCTGGTAGAGGATGTACCACTGCGTCGAACCTAGATCGAACGGCCGCAGCATGGCTTCCATTGCTGCACGACCGGCGAAGTAGCAGCGCTTCGCCCAAGCTCCGACTGCACTATGGTGACCATTGATCATCTGCTAGCCATCTAGCTAATATGTTGGATGGCTAACAGATTGTCAATTGGCGCGACCCTTGCCGGCCCTTCTTCCCACCGCTGTCACACGTTTTCCCAAATACCTTCGTTTGCGGGAATGGCCGTATTCGCCTCATTGTCCGTCAGGCAAGCGACCGAATCCTGTACTGGCGCGGCGTGCAGCCCATCTCGCGGCGAAAGGCGAAGATGAACGCACTCTCGGATTCGTAGCCGACCCCGGAGGCCATCAATCCGACCGGGTCGGACGAATTGGCGAGCCGGTCGGCCGCCAGCATCATCCGCCAGCGGACCAGATACTCCATCGCGGGGGAGCCGACCCGTTCCTTGAAGCGCAAAGCGAATGACGAGCGTGACATGCCCGCGCAATCGGCAAGTTGCTGCACTGTCCATCGATGCCACGGCCGCTCGTGCAACGCGGTGACGGCGCAGCCCAGCCGTGGGTCCGAGAGCGCGAAAAGCCAGCCGACATGCCTGCTGCCATGGCGTGTGAGGTGAAGCCGCAGAACCTCGATGAGCATCGTTTCGGCAAGGTTCCCAGTCACCAGCACGCTGCCAGGTCGGGGCGCGCTGAGCAGAACCATAATCCGGTCTAGATAGGCGCGCAGCGCTGCACAATCTTCGGCGTCGCCGATGTGAAGCAGCGGAGGCAGCGCATCAAGCAGGTGACGCGCGAAGTCCCGCCGCAAGGTGAAGATCGCGCCGAACAAGCAGCAATCTCCGCCGCCGCCCAGCGTCAGTATGCGGCCGTGGAGCGGCTCGTTCATGTCCGCGTAGATGTCGGTCGGAGCGATGGCAGGGTCGCGGGCCACCCGAAAGCGTCGCCCATGCGGCAGGGCGAAGAACTCTCCTTTGCCGATTTGGATCGCGTCCGATCCGTCGTCCAGCGACAGCCAGCACGAGCCGGACGCGACGGCGAAGCAGCGGAAGGCGCCGTCCGCTGCGAAGGCGTAAGACCAGTCCCCGCCCAGATCGAGCCCGCCGGCCATGAAGCCGCGGGCTTTTACCAGCGCCAGCACATCGGAGAGCGGATCAGTCCCTAGGCTGGACGATCTCGATATTAAACTGGATTCCATGACATAGAAATTACACCTGCCGCGCGCCACATCCAAGATAGATCACGGAGTTCAGACCATGCGCATCTTCGTCACCGGAGCCACCGGCTTCATCGGCACGGAGCTGGTGCGGTAGCTTGCCGAGGCCGGTCATCACGTCCGGGGCCTTGCCCGCAGCGATGCCGGGGTGGACGAGTTGCTTGCCGTCGGTGCCGAGCCGCACCGGGGCTGTCTGGAGGATCAGACCAGCCTGCGCGATGGGGCCGAGGGCATGGACGCCGTGGCGCATCTCGCCTTCGGCATCGACATGGCGCGATTTGCCGAGAACTCCGCGCTGGAGATCGAGGCGATCGAGACGCTGGGGTCGGCGCTGGAGCTTGGAAAGCTGCTTATCGTCACCTCTGGCCTTGCGGCTGTCGCCCATGAACCGGACTCCCTGCTCAAGGAGACGGACCCGCCCGGCACGCCGCCTTCGATCCCCCGCCGGCCTGACCAAACTGTACAGCGACAGGTGGCCAAGGGTCTCCACGTCGGGATCGTCCGCATGTCGCAAATCCACGACACCCGAAAGCAGGGGATCGTGCAGTTCCTGGTTCAGATCGCGCGAAAACCGGCATCTCTGCTCATGTCGGTGACGGCGCGAGCCGCTGGGCAGCCTGCTCGCTGGGTGACACGGGCCGCCTCTACCGGCTCGCGCTGGAGAAGAATGCTTCGAACGCCACCTATCATGCCGTGGCCGAAGAAGGCGTGGAGCTTAGAGAGATTGCGGAGGCGATCGGCAGGGGCTTGGACGTGCCGATCGTGTCCCTGTCTCCGCAGGAGGCAGCGAAGCATTTCGGACCGATCGCGCCCTTCGTCACCATGGACCTTCAAGGCACAAGCGCGCTCACTCGGGAAGCGCTCGACTGGGTGCCGAGCGGGCCGGGACTCATCGAGGATATCACCAACATGCACTGGGCCAGCTGAGGTCGGTCAGACGATCCGAGTATGGAAACGCAGAGCAGGACGGAAGCATGACACGGCAATCGACGTTTTTAGTGCTCGGGGCGACAGGCGGCACTGGCAAGCATTTCGTAGCTCATGCACTTGCGGACGGCCACAAGGTGAGGGCGCTAGCCCGCACGCCGGGTAAGCTGGCGCCAGCGGAAAACCTTGAGGTGCGGCAGGGCTCGATCACGGATCCGATTGATACCGACCGTCTGGTCGAAGGCGTCGATTTCGTCGTCTCGATGCTCGGCGACAAAGTTCTTCAGATGGATGCGACGATCAACACGGCTTTTGTGAAGCGGCTCGTGCCCGCGATGCGGCGGCAGGGCGTAACGCGCTTCCTTTATCAAGCCGGCGGGCTGAGCCGGCCTCATGGCGGCCACTTGCCGCCGCTCTTTTGGGCGATCCGGCACACTCTGGCGCGCGGCTTCATCGGGCAGCACCGCGATAATGAGGCCGTCATGACCTATCTGGCGCTGGAAGCCCGGGACATTGAATGGATCGTCCATCGTACGGGCATTGGCTCCGATGGGCCATCCAAGGGCGTGCTGACCCAATCGGAGACGAAGTTCAGCGTGGCAACGCATGTGGATTGCGCGACCTACAACTACCGGACGATCAACGATCCCGCCGCCATCCATACGGCGGACCTGAGCTACTACTCCAGCAGCTAAGACGCGTTTCAGGAGGCAGCTCACATGACCCGCCCTCCCGGTCGCGACAGACTGCACGCCACAAGTTTTACCGTTCGTGCAGGCGCCAGCGTTCTCAATTCGTCTGCGAGAGATGGGATCTGGGAAGCCGCTAGCTTTCCAGATCAACGTTGGTATTTGGGAATAGTCTGTCAGGCGTCCACTGAGTGCCCGGCCCTAGGCCGTGTGGACGAATTTGATCGAGCATAGTCCTGCAGCGAAGCTGACGATAGATCGATAGTTTCGGGCGGTTTTCTC
>CAXUCF010000427.1:0-3289 GCA_964249275.1 uncultured Lichenihabitans sp. | reverse complement strand
GTGCGGCGAAGCCGAAGCGACGCCCGCCCTTGACCACCTTGGCGACGCGATTGATGTGGACGAGCTTGTCCAGGAATTCGTTGTCGCGATCGTCGCGATCGCGCTCTCTTTCACGTGCCATCTTGCTATCCGTCACTGGCGCGGCGACCCATCCGGGACCCACCGCTCGCTGGGAGGTTCATGAATAAACAACGGCACGGCGAACCGGTCGCCTTCGCCGAAGATCCATGCAGAAAACGAGATACAGGCTCTAGACGGCCACGCCACCGTCGACAAGCCTGCTCTTCGATCGAACCGGATCCCGGCAATTGTCCCGGGCCGCCGGTGGGATCAGAACTTCAGGCCGCCTTCGCGCGCGCCCTCGGCCAGGGCCTTGACGCGCCCGTGGTACATATAGGCACCCCGGTCGAAGACGACGTCGGTCACGCCGGCCTCGACGGCCCGCTTGGCGATCAGTTCTCCGATGGCCTTGGCGGCCGCGACATCGGCACCGGTCTTCAAGCTGGCTCTGTTGTCCTTCTCAAGCGAGGAAGCCGACGCGAGGGTGATGCCGCGCGCATCGTCGATGACCTGCGCGTAGATCTGCTTGGAGGACCGGAACACCGAAAGGCGCGGGCGTCCGCCGGCGTTCTTCCGGATCGAGAGTCGGACGCGGCTCCTGCGGCGGTCCGTGAGGTCGCTCTTGCTCATGGCTGCCGTCCCTACTTCTTCTTGCCTTCCTTGCGGAAGATGAACTCACCGGCGTATTTCACGCCCTTGCCCTTGTAGGGCTCCGGCGGGCGGAACGAGCGGATCTCCGAGGCGACCTGCCCGACTTCGCGCTTGTCGATGCCGCTGATCACGAGTTCGGTCGGCCGCGGCGCCACGATGGCGATCCCCTCGGGAACCGGGAACTCGATGTCGTGGCTGTAGCCTAGCGAGAGGACGACCTTCTTGCCCTGCACGGCCGCCTTGTAGCCGACGCCGGTGATCTCCAGCCTGCGCTCGAACCCTTTCGATACGCCGATCACGAGATTGGATATCATGGAGCGCGACATGCCCCACATGGCCTGGGCGCGCTTCGTCTCCGACCGCGGCTTCACGGACACCTGGTTGTCGCCGAACCCGACCTCGACGTCCTCGGGGACCACGAAGCTCAGTTCGCCCTTGGCACCCTTGACCGCCACCCTCTGGCCTTCGACCCGCGCCGTCACACCAGCCGGCATGACGACCGGCTTCTTTCCGATCCTGGACATAGTTCAAACCTTGATGGCTGAGGTCAGAAGACCTTGCACAAGACCTCGCCGCCGACGTTGTTCTCGCGGGCCGCATGGTCAGCCATGACGCCCTTGGGCGTCGAAACGATGGTGATGCCGAGGCCGTTCGCCACGCGGGGCATGGCGTCAACGGCCGCGTAGACGCGGCGCCCGGGCTTCGACACGCGCTCGATCATCTTGATGACGGGAGCACCGTCGAAATACTTCAATTCGATGTCGAACTCGGTCCGGCCGTTGCCGTGATCGGTCGACGTGTAGCCGCGGATGAAGCCTTCCTGCTCGAGCACGTCGAGGACGTTGGCGCGAAGCCGCGACCCAGGGGTCGACACCTTGCCCTTCTTGCGCATCTGCGCGTTGCGGATGCGGGTGAGCATATCGCCCAGAGGATCGTTCACAGACATGCCCGCCTCCTTACCAGCTGGACTTCACGAGGCCTGGAATCAGGCCCTTGTTGCCCAGTTCGCGCAGCGCGATGCGGGACATCTTCACCTTGCGATACACCGAACGCGCGCGACCGCTGACCTCGCAGCGGTTGCGGATGCGACCCGCCGACGAGTTGCGCGGCATTTCGGCCAGCTTCAACCGCGCCTCGAACCGCTCCTCCATGGGCAGCTTGCCATTGTCCGCAACACCTTTGAGCAGGGCACGTTTTCCGGCAAATCGTTTCACCAGCGCACGTCGATGCTCGTTCTTCTCGATCGAACTCTTCTTAGCCATCTTTGAAGTCCTCGCCTTTCCGCGTCTGAAGTCCTGCGGACTTCACTGCCGGAACGGGAAATTGAAAGCACGCAGCAGGGCGCGCGCCTCGTCATCGGTCTTGGCCGTGGTGCAGACGATGATGTCCATGCCCAGGTTCGACTCGGCCTTGTCATAGTCGATCTCGGGGAAAATGATATGTTCCTTGATGCCGAGCGCGAAATTCCCACGCCCATCGAACGACTTGGGGCTGAGACCCCGGAAGTCGCGGACGCGCGGGAGCGCGATCGTGATGAGACGGTCGAGGAACTCGTACATCCGCGTCTGGCGCAGTGTCACCTTGGCGCCGAGCGGCATGTTCTCGCGCACCTTGAAGGTCGAAATGGCACGCCGCGCATGGGTGATCACAGGCTTCTGGCCCGCGATCAACGACAAGTCGGCCGCGGCGTTCGTCACCTTCTTGGTGTCGTTGACGGCCTCGCCGACCCCCATGTTCAACACGATCTTGTCGATCCGTGGAACCGCGAGGGCGTTCTTGTAGCCGAACTCCTCGATCATCTTCTGGCGCACCGTATCGGCATAGATCTGCTTCAGACGAGGAACGTAGCCGGCCGGCATCGCCGGCGACGTGTCCATGTTGATCTCGGCTGAAGCCTTGCGGTTCTCCTTCGCGCCCTTGGCAGCCTTGCCGCCCTTGGCGCCTGACGCAGCCTGTGCCTCAGCCATCGATCTGATCCCCCGAACCCTTGGCGAAGCGGACCTTGCGGCCATCCTCCAGCACCTTGAATCCGACCCGCACCGGCTTGCCCGTCTTCGGGTCGGCGAGAGCGAGGTTCGACAGGTGGATCGTCGCTTCCTTGGAAATGATTCCGCCTTCCTGACGGGCACTCTGCGCCTGATGGCGCTTGACGAGGTTCACGCCCTGAACGATGGCGCGCTCCTCCTTCGGCATGACCTTGAGAACCTCGCCGTTCGTGCCCTTGTCGCGACCCGCCAGCACGACGACCTTGTCGCCCTTCCTGATCTTGGCCGCCATCACAGCACCTCCGGCGCGAGCGAGATGATCTTCATGTGGTTCTTGGCGCGCAACTCCCGCGGGACCGGTCCGAAGATGCGGGTACCCACCGGCTCCGACTGAGCGTTGACCAGGACGGCGGCGTTGGTGTCGAACCGGATCACGGAGCCATCGGGGCGCTTGATGTCCTTGGCGGTCCGTACCACCACGGCCTTCATCACATCGCCCTTCTTCACCCGGCCCCGCGGAATCGCTTCCTTGATCGAGACGACGATGATGTCGCCCACACCGGCGTATTTCCGCTTGGAGCCGCCGAGGACCT